>JANYKV010000063.1 GCA_025358055.1 Gemmatimonadota bacterium | reverse complement strand
AGCGATCCATCTGGATCAGCAAGCTGGCGTCCCGTCGGGCTAGTTCGTAAGCCTCCTCGGAAGTCTGTTTCACGTAAGCGAGGCGCCGCCGGTTCAAATGGGCGAGGAGGTGTCGCCCGGCGAGTCGAAAACTGTCACGCGCGGCGATGGGGAGGCTGTCGTATTTTGGTTTGGTGTAGGCCCAATTGTTCGTGTGAAACCGCAACAGGAGCGGGCGGAGGTGTTCTCGAATGCTCCGGGCGAAGGAGGAATCAGCACGGTCGACAAAGGCGAGCAATGCATCAAGAGCCGGGAGCGCGCTGCCCGCGCCGGAGGCAAGGTCCATTCCGAAGAATCGAATTTTGCGGTGGTGAGCCGCGTCATCGTTGTATCCGCGCATCCAGCGAATGAACTCGACCACCTCAGTATCTCGACCAAAATCGTAGCTGAGACCGGTCGCGACCACCCCGATATCATTGCTTTTCCCGGTGACATAGTCATCGACGAGTCGAGCCTCAGGAAGGCCCGATTCGGCCGCGATCGCCGCGAAGCTCTTATGCTCGATGAGATATCGAGAGATCCGATGCCGGAACGTGAGAAATTCATGGACGTTGTGGGCGCTCTCCCCGATGCCAACTACCCGAGCGTGGTCGATGACCCCGTCGAGGGCAGCCAAGTCGTCCACCTCAGGTATGGCGCTCAACGCGCGGATGGGCACCGCGTTGCGCCTAGCCCAGTCATGGAATTCGACTGGAGTCTGAGCCGCGGCAGATCTGGAGAAGATTGTCGCGGCCAAGAGGAATGAGCGAGTGCTTTTCAATCCCACAATACCCCCGCTAGCGAGACAACCAATATGTGGCTTTGATCGCGAACACGTTTTCGGTGGGAGTCTGAAATAAGGCCCTCAGGTCTCGGTTCAAAATCGAAGGTGCCGACCGTCTCTTGGCCGGCCCGGCGTTGTTGTACCGGAGGTGCGGGCCGGACGGGGAACGTTGCGTAGGAGTTTCGGGGTGAGGCCGCCTGGCGCGAGTTGGGCGCGCGGGTCGAGGCTGCTTGGGACAAGCGGTGGTAGAGGGGGAGCCGGCCGGGTGGCCGCCGCTGTGGTCACCCGGTCGGTGGAAAGAGTCGTGGGTGCAGGTCTCGAGGTAGGTCTGGGGGAAGCGGCGACTAGCGGAAGTGGGGACAGCCGAGGGTGCGCCGGAGCATTTCCGGGACCCTGCTCTGACTTCGCGGGGCGACAAAAGCTTCCCAGTCGGCGGGCCGCTCCCAACGAGCGCCCGATGTGGTGCGCGCGTGATGAATCGAGGGCGGCAATTCGGCGACTTCGCAGCCGAGGGGTCGTAGCGGCGGAGAGCTTTCTTCTCTCTCGGACTTTGGCTCCCCGAGAACGCGGAGGGCGCGGGGGCGACCGCGGTTGCTGTCCGCGACGCCGATTACATACCAGGTGCGCTCACTGCGCACCGGACAGAGGGCGAAGAAGCCGAAGAGTGTCTCGCCGATGCCAATGGCTGACGAGGTGTCACTGTGGGATCCTCGGCGAACCAGCGCAACTGGAAAGTCGTGCTGATTTCCGCAGGAAGGACAAAATGCGGTTTCGACAGCTTGGGTTTCGGCGATCATCGGGACGGCTCCATCTCTTCGTGAGTGCGGAAACACTGCTCCATTCGCACAACACGATAGGGATTTATGCCGGGCCCAACAAGTTGGGAAAAACCCTTGGAATTTGGCCTAGGGATTTGCCTAGGAGGCAGACGGAGGGCTGGGCGCTCAGGTCTCCTCAGTGGGGAGCAGCTCGGGGGGGACCAGGCTCATCCGCTCCATGCTGAGTCGCATCAGGGCCCGAGCGTTCTTGAGGCCGAGGGCCTTCTCCATTTTGGCGCGATGGTATTCGACTGTTTTCACTTCGACGCCGAGAGCTTCCGCGATCTCCCGGGTCGTTTTGCCATGCCCCATGAGCTCGAAGACCTGGCGCTGGCGGTGCGACAGCATGTCCAACGGGTCCGTGAGTCGGGTCGCGGTGCCGGCGGGACCGACTTCGCTGTGGGGTGGCCGGGTGCGATGCTCCAGCTTCAGGTTTCGATAGATCCGCCCCGCAAGCACTTCGCTGATGGCGGCCAACAGATCCTTTTCCGACGAGAGCTTGAGCAGGAACCCCGCGGCGCCGGCCCGGAGTGCCTCGTCGGTGTAAATCCGTTCCGCTTGCATGCTGACCACGAGGACTTTGAGGGATGGGAAGCTCGCTTTGAGTTCGCGACACACATCGAGCCCCAGCTTGCCCGGTAGCCCCAGATCCAGGAGCACCAAGTCGGGCCGGAGCTTAGTAGCCGCCTCAAGGACCTTGGAGCCGTCGTGCACCATTCCCACGACCTCATAGGTTGGTTCCAGGAGTGCCTTGAGGCCCTGGCAGACCAGGGGATGATCGTCCACCAGAAGGACGCGGTGACGATATGTCATGGGGAGACTCCTTTCATCGGGACCCAGGCCGAAAGGCGCAACCCGTGGCCTGGTGAACTATCGACGTCCAAGCGACCGCCCACGGCACGGAGCCGCTCCGTCAAGCCATGAAGGCCAATGCCACCCTGGCGGGGCAGAGTGAGGTCCATGCCGCGTCCCTGATCAATGATGGTGAGCGATGCCCCGCCGCCTCGCACCGTGATTTGAAGTGTGGCCGAAAGGGTTTCGCTGTGCCGGATCACATTCCGAAGCCCTTCTTGGGCCATACGGTACAACGAAAGTTTTTCCGCCGGCGCCAGCCCTTCGATGGCTGCCGAGCCTTCGGCATGAAGATCCACATGCAGGTGGTCGGAACCTTCCAGGTCCGACACGAGATTGGCAATCGACTTCACCAGGCCGACGTGGTCGAGGATGGCAGGGTGCGTTCGCCGGGCTACCTGCCGCACATTCTCAGCCAGGTCGTGCAATTCCTCGCGGAGCCCCTCGATCCGTTGGGTGAAGGCCTCGGTCGGGTTCGGTACCGCTCGTTCCAACCCGGTAACCTCGCCGCCGAGAAGGGCGATGCGTTGAATGATGTCGTCGTGCAGGTCTCGAGCGATTCGGGCCCGCTCGGCTTCCTGGGCGTCGACCAGCCCCAGGCTGAAACGCCGGCTCTGGGCGATTGCCCGACGCTGCGCCAACAGGATTACGCCCACCACCGTCCCGGTTAAGATGACCGTGACGAGGCCGACGAGAAGGAATATCCACCCGAGGCCGGTCGAATAGCCTTGCACATCACTCCCCAGGCAACGAGACAATTGGCCACAATCGAAATGACGCTGTGCGCCATCAGCAGAGTCGTAGAGAGGTTCTCATCAATGCTGAAAGCTCTCGCGGTCAGTGGGTCCAATGGCGCTTCGGTCCCGAAATTCAGCATGAGACCGGTGGAAATCCAGAACCAGGCGTAGGAGGTTGGGTTGTCGCCGGCGCTGGTCCCATTGCGTACCAACGTGTAAGCCGCGGCGGCCAGAACGAGAAGCGATTCCACCGGGGTGGAGATTTCACTGAACAGGCTTCCTCGTCCTGCGATGAGATGGAGCACGATCCAGCCGATGACGTATGCTGGAATCGCGGCGCGCATGATGCTGCGAGGCCGAACGTGCTGCTGCCAATTCGAAAGGCCCCAGAGAAAGGCGGCGGTCGAGAACGGCAGGGCAATCTCCTGGAGATCGATGGTATGTCGGTGGAGCACCACCACGAACAGGACCATCGGAATGCCCTGGAGGACCCAGACAAGGTAGCCGAACATGACCCCTTGGGTACCCTGATCGATCCGGCGCCACCTGGAGGCCGCCAGACCGACGACGAGGGCATCGGAAATGAGATCGGCGAATGATACGATCGGCCGAATGTCCATCGTCCTCTCGGGCCCGACTCAGCTATTGAGGGGGTTTTCGGCCGAACAGTACGGTGGACAGCGGAACGGCACATCTCCCACGATACCTGCGGCAGTTCCGGCCACCTTGAGTGCGGCTCCAAGCTTCATCCCGGCCAATATCGCACCGGAGCCGACGAGATCGTCGTAGCGGGTCTTCTTCCCCACCCGGACTTGCGTAAACCCGACCATGACGAGGGTCGTTCTTCCTTTCGCGTCGACTCCGGGGTAGAAACGGATCCCGGCGCAGCCCGGCTGACCAAGGATGGCCTCGAAAATGGCGCTCGTATAAGCGACCGGCCGCAGCGCGCCTTTGCTCTTCCCGTAGCGCTGGCGGTAAGTTCGCGTCAGCTTGCTTCCCTGGTCGAGCGAAATTCGATGACCGTCCTTCCGTTCCTTTGCCATGGTCCACTCCGGAGTGAAGGTGTGCGATGGGTCTGACCATACCGCATCGGTTGCCAACACACAACTTAGGAAAAACCCTTGGTCCTGAAAGGGGGGACCTCGGGGAGGGGAAGGGCGGGCTACCTAGCTCGAAACCGAGATCGAGACGGCATCGTAAGTGTTAGACATCGGAAAAACGTCTAAAAGGGGCGAGGTGAGTATGAAATCTCAATTGTCCGCCTGGCGTTGGTGGGTGGTCGCCCTTCTGGCCGCTCCAATCGCACTTTACGGGCTCTCCTACGTGGTGGTCGGACCCAGGATGTTCCCCGAGAATCTCAGCGAATCCTTCCGAGCACGCCCCTGGGGAATTTATCCGCATGCCCTGTTCGGATCGGTCGCCTTGGTCACCGGCATCCTCCAGTTCCGGCGCGATCTCTTGTTGCGCCGCCGAGCGCTGCACCGCCTGATCGGCAAGATCTATGTCGTTGCGAGTGCCCTGGTCGGTGTCGCGGGTGGATACATGGCGTTCTATTCCTTCGGTGGTCCCGTCACCCACCTCGGGTTCGGGCTCCTGGCCCTCGCCCTTCTCGTGACCACCGGCATGGCCTTCTGGCGGGCGACTCGGCGGGAGATTGGGCCGCATCGTCAGTGGATGGTGCGGAGTTTTGCCCTGATCTACGGTGCGGTGTCTCTCCGTGTCGAGTTGCCGCTGCTAGTCGTCCTGTACCAAGGTAACTTTCTCCCCGCCTACCAATGGGTGGCCTGGCTCGCTTGGGTTCCGAACCTATTGATCGCGGAGCTGTATCTGCGGGCGACGCGCACTCGTGCGACGAGCGAGGTGGCCCGGCTCGCAGTCACATAGTCCGAGGCGTTCACCTATTTCTGAAGCGACGTCATCATGCGTTCATATCTCTTGGTTCTAGGCGGGATGGTCGTTGTGAGCGGCACGGCGATCCGGGGCCAGTCTGATTCGGCCCCTCCCGCGCTGCCACCAACGAAATTACTCAGTAGCGCGGGCGTTCTTCGGGCCTCCGCGACCGTGGATTCGGTGTTTGTCGACAAGCGGTCGAAGGAGGGTTCGATCGGTGGCGGCGACTTCGCTTCGTACCTGATCGCCCGACTCGGGGTCCGTCCCTTTCCGGACAGTCTCCGGCTGGAGGTTACGGTCGATACCTCTCGGATCCGAATCGACGGTCGAATCATGGATCTCCCGCCTGATGCGCGCGCGCTGATGGGTCCTCTCCTTGCCATCGTCGACCCATCGACTCCGCTCGAGGCCGAGGTGACGCCGGCCCCCGCTGGACCGGGTCTGGCCCGCTTTCGATTGCGTGCGGTGTATTTGAATGGCGTGGCGATTCCGGAGTTCGTCCTCCAAAATGTGTTGCTGGAGGTGGGGCGGAGATACCCGGTTCTCACCGCGTCAGGGCGGGACCTTCTGATTCAGATTCCGGTTGAAGGGTCTTTGAAGTTGGGATCGGGCCTGGTTCGGGTGCTGATGCCCTAGGCGGCGTTCAGGGTGGCGGTTGCTCCGATACGGCCTGTTCGACCTCATTCGAGCGCACAATCAGTTCGCAGCACGTCATCCACTCAGCAGGCCGATCAGGGGGAAGGTCATGTCGAATCAGCGTGTGCTCATCGCCCTCACCGCCGTCAATATCGCTGTGCTGACGTTCTCCCTGGCTCGCCCGGGTCCGGCGGGCGCGCAAGGCGTCGTGCCGGTACTCCGCGGTCGTGCGCTTGAACTCGTGGATGCTCGTGGGCGCCTCCGCGCGAGCATCACAGTACTGCCGGCCGACCCCGCAGTGAGGATGCCGGATGGCAGCACAGGATATCCTGAGACGGTGCTATTGCGTCTGATCAGTTCGAACGGACGGCCCATGGTAAAGATTGAAGGTTCGGAGCAAGGGGGAGGGATGTATCTCGCCGGCGAGTCTGACCCGACCGGTGTTCAGATCCTGACGAAAGGTGGGAGCACCTCCTTGAAGTTGAGCAACAAGGACGGCCAGGAACAGGTGATCAAGCCCTGATGAATTCCCTCGGTGTCCTCCTTATCACCTATGGAGTGCTCGTCTTCAAGGCTGCGACGTTCGCTGGCTTTGTGGCGCTGTTTGCCATCACGCCGTGGGGCCGGCGGCTGCGAGCCCGACTCTTTCAGCCCAAGCCCGATCATACCCTACAACAGGACATGCTGGAGGAGTTGCACCGGTTGCGCGGCGAAATGACTGAGGTGCAAGAGCGGCTCGATTTCGCCGAACGTTTGCTGTCGTCTCCCGACCGAGATAAATCCAACCCTGACCCCACTCCGCGGTCTCCCGAAATCCGGCCTCGAGGGGATTCACCTAGCTGAGCGGCCGACCTCGCGTACCGCTTTCTGGCCGTGGGCGGTACATTTTCTAGATCAGACGGTCAACGCCTCTCACCGTGGATTCCAAACGTTCCAGACCCCGACTTCACCTCTCGCTCGTTTGCGCCAGTCCTTAGGGATCGAGCATCCGATTCTCCAAGCGCCAATCGGTAGTGCCACGACGCCCGCTCTTGCCGCCGCGGTTTCCAATGCTGGAGGGCTTGGCACCCT
This sequence comes from Gemmatimonadota bacterium, assembly GCA_025358055.1. Taxonomy (GTDB): domain Bacteria; phylum Gemmatimonadota; class Gemmatimonadetes; order Gemmatimonadales; family GWC2-71-9; genus JANYKV01. The sequence continues at coordinate 136,660 of JANYKV010000063.1, read as the reverse complement.
TGCCCTTACGTGGCGACACCCGGACCAGGCCAGACGGCTGATCCGCGAAACGAAATCGCTCACTGCCCGACCTTTCGGGGTGAACTTCGTTCTGAGCCAGTATGCGCGTGCGGGGCTCGATGCCGCGCTGGAGGAGGGTGTTGCCGCAGTCTCTTTCTCCTGGGGCGACCCGGCCCCGCTCGTTTCCGCGGTGAAGGCGGCTGGGGCCCGCGTCGTGCACATGGTGGCGTCTGCGGCGGAAGCGGTGGTGGCCCGCGATGCTGGCGTGGATGTCATTGTTGCCCAGGGGTGGGAAGCGGGAGGCCACGTGCAGGGTGAAGTCAGCACGCTCGCGTTGGTTCCACGGGTCGTCGATGCCGTGGGCCTCACGCCGGTCGTCGCCGCGGGCGGAATCGCCGATGGGCGAGGGGTCGCCGCGGCTTTGGCGCTCGGCGCGGCCGGTGCGTGGGTCGGGACCCGATTCTTGTTCTCCGAGGAAGCCGCGATCCACCCCGTTTACCGCTCACGCCTCGCGTTGGCCACCGAAACGGATACCCGGTATGGCCAGGTGTTCGACCTCGGCTGGCCTGAGGCACCCCACCGCGTCTTGGACAATTCGACGTTTCGCCGATGGGCGGCCCAGGGTCATGTGCCAAGCGGCCGTCGACCGGGTGAAGGCGATATCGTTGCCCGAAGGGGCGACGGTGCCCCCATTCTTCGCTATAGTGATATCATGGCTTTGCCCGATATGACCGGAGATGTGGAAGCACTCGCGCTCTACGCCGGGCAGGGGGTGGGGCTCGCACGTGATGTCATGTCGGCGGCCGGCATCGTCGAAGAATTGGTCGCAGGTACCCGAGCCGCCCTCGATGCAGGCCGAGAGAGTCTCTGAAGGCCGATGGCCTTTTCACTGACCGACAACGAAGACCACGATGACGCAAGGACCCATGGAAACTTCGTCCGACGACGAAGGCATCGTGAGCGGAAGCACACTCCTTCGCGACCTCCGCCCCGCCATGTATGCGGCCGCCGGCGATCTTCGCGCCTGGATCGCTCTCGCACCGTCGCTCCTTCAGGCAGTGTTGCCGATTCTCCATACCGCTCGTGAACTGCAAAAACTGGCAATGACTCCGGGGCTGGGCACCCTTCGGCCGGCGGCGGAGCGGGTGGAGAAGGCGACCGCCGACGAGCTTCAGTCGGCCGTAACCGCGCTGCTGGAAACGTTGGAAACCCTCATCGACTCGCTAAGCAACAAATCAAGCGCCATTAAGGATTCCAACGAAACACCCGCCGGTAGCGACATGGCTACATTGGCCGCGCCGGGAAGAGTGCTGGTGGTTCAAGACGATGATCTAACGGTCGATCTGATTCGACACCGTCTCGAGCAGGAAGGGTTTCAAGTAGCGCATCGAGACAATGGAACCGACGCGGTCGCTACGGCCCTCGCGACCGACTTCGACCTGATCATTCTCGACGTGAAGCTACCGGGTCTAGACGGTTTCGATGTTCTCACCCGGCTCCGCTCTTCCGAGCGCCATCGGCACACACCGGTCATCATCCTGAGCTCCATGGCGAGCGCACAGGAAGCCGTCCGCGGACTCCGCCGGGGCGCCGACGACTACCTGCGAAAGCCCTTCTCACCCTCAGAGCTCCTTGCGCGCATTCAGCGTCTCTTACGGCCATCGTGACCGCTGACCTCGTGGGCGTGCTTCAGAGTGACCCCGAGCTCTGGGTCCTTGGCGCCGCCTTGGCTGCGCTCCTCGCGCTGATCGTGGCGCTCATCGGGACGACTCTCCGGCTCCGGGCGAGAAATAACCGAACTCAGGCTCGGTGGATTGGACTAGAGGAACGCTGGCAGCCGCTGGTGCTTGCGTCCATCGCCGGACGGATCTCCGATGCGGACCTTCACGCGCAAGTGTCCCCCGCCGAAGCTCTTTTCTTTATCGACTACCTCCTGCGTTTCGCGCGGCGTCTGGAAGGCGAGGAGCGAGCCACCATCGAACGATTGGCCCGGCCGCTCCTTCCCATTCTCGTGGCTCGGCTCCAACACCGCGATGACGAGTTTCGGGCGCGCGCGGTGCAAACGATTAGTGCGCTCGGCCTGCAGGAGTATGGTCATATCGTCGTCGCGGCTCTGGATGACCGGTCCGACTTGGTGGCGATGGTGGCGGCACGATCGCTGAGCCAGCCAGGCACACCTGAATTCGCATCTGCGGTGATCCGCCGCCTGGCGCGATTCCGCCAGTGGCGATCCAGCTTTTTGGCGTCGATGCTGGCGCGAGTCGGGCCCGAGATCGCCCCCTCCCTTCGGGAGGCCCTCCTCGACCCCAACACGGACATCGCCGTCCGCGTCGTGGCGGCCGATGCGCTCCGAGAGCTGAACGATCCGGAATCCGCCGTTCCCGCCGCGGTCGTGCTTTCGACTACGTCCGATCGAAACCTCATCGTCGCCTGTTTGGGCATTCTGATGGAGGTAGGGCACCAGAGGCACCTGCCGCCCGTGCGGGCGTTAGTGAGCTCGGACGAGCCGATCGTTCGGGCCCGGGCCTTCGCCACGATTGCTCGTTTGGACGATCAAGCCGACCTGTCCTTGCTGCGCGGCGCGATGAACGACCCCTCCCCGTGGGTTCCGATCCGAGTTATCGAAGCGCTCCGCGCCGCGGGCGCCACGACCGTTCTCCAGCGCATAGCGCAAGGACCCGAAATCTCCAATGAGTTTCAACGGGCGTTGCGGAGCGAGGCACAATCGTGATCGAACGGATGTGGCAGATCATTTTCTGGATCAATGGAATCGTTCTGGGATATTTTCTCATCCTCAACACCAGTTATCTCGTGGCAAGCTTGGTGTCGTTTCACGCCTTGCGACGGTACATTCGCCGGCTTCGCGCCTTGGATCTCGACGACCTCCTGGCCAGCCACGGTGTGCCCCCGATGACTCTGATCACGCCGGCCTATAACGAAGAGGCAACGTGCGTCCAATCGCTCCGCTCCCTTCTTGCCCTGCGGTATGCCGAATTCGAGATCATCGTGGTGAACGACGGGTCGAAGGATGGGACCGTTGACCGCCTTCGCGAGGCGTTCGACCTCGTGCCGGGCGAACGACTGGCGACTGGCGCGCTTCCCACAGCGTTGGTGCGAGCAACCTACCGCAGTCGCACCCACGCGAATCTTTGGGTGCTCGACAAGGAGAACGGAGGGAAGGCGGACGCTCTGAATGCCGGACTCAACCAGTGCCGCACTCCACTCTTCTGTGCCATGGATGCCGACAGCCTGCTTGAGCGGGATGCCCTTACCCGGATCGTGCGGCCGTTTTTGGAGAATGGCTCAACGGTGGCCGCCGGGGGAATCATTCGGATCGCCAACGGTTGCGTGGTTCGCGACGGGAGGGTGCTTCGAGTCGGACTACCGCGCCCGCTTCTTCCTCGGCTCCAAGTGCTGGAGTACCTTCGGGCGTTCCTCGCCGGACGGATGGGTTGGCACGCAGCCGGGGCGACCCTGATCATATCGGGTGCGTTCGGAGTGTTCCGTCGCGATATCGTGGTTCAGGCCGGTGGGTATGCGACGGACACGGTCGGAGAGGACATGGAGTTGATCGTCCGCTTGCATCGCTACTGCCGAGAGCGTCGTCTCGAGTATCAGATTGCGTTCGTTCCGGATCCGGTGGCGTGGACGGAGTCACCGACGCGACTGGCGATACTTCGGCGGCAGCGTGATCGCTGGCAGCGCGGGCTGATCGAAAGCCTGTTGCGGCATCGCGTGATGCTGTTCAACCCCCGCTACGGCCGCATCGGGCTCGTGGCCTACCCGTACTTCTTCCTGCTCGAGATGCTGGGGCCCCTGATCGAAACCGGCGGTTACCTCTCCTTTGCGTTGACAGTGGCGTTTCACCGAGCCTCGCCGATTTATATCACGACCTTCTTCGTCGTCGCGGTCGTCCTCGGGGCCGTGCTTTCCGTCTCGGCGGTGGCACTTGAAGAGCTTAGCTTTCGCCGGTATTCCAATACCGGTGATCTCTTGCGCCTCATTTGGCTCGGTATTGCAGAGAATTTTGGCTACCGGCAGCTCACGTCGGCCTGGCGCTTGGGTGGGACGATTTCAGCGCTCCGGGGGAAGAAGGGATGGGGGCGGATGGAGCGAGCCGGATTTGAGGTGACGAGCAACGGATGAAAAAGGAGGAATGATGTACGTCTGCCAATGGCATCTCGATATTCCGTACGGGAAGCAACGTGACGTGGTGGCCATCATGACTGCGTGGGGGAAAGAGAAGTTTGCTTCCTCGGAGTTTCGGCGGGCCACCGGTGCCAAGTTGATGGTCGGGCACATCGGCGAAAGCGCATCTCATATCGTCGACGAATACTATTTCAACTCACTCGCCGACTTCGAGCTGGCGCTTGCCGGTATGGGCCAGCCTCAGTTCAAGCCGCACTCGGACGCGCTGGGGCCCTATATCATTCCCGGCACGCAGGAGTGGAAGGTGTTCCGCGTCCTCGGCTGAGTGTGGTGCGCCCCGATCCAGAGTCTGGGACGGCCCAAACAGAATCTACGAGAAGCGCTGGAGGAGCGGCCCGGCCGCGAGGCTTTTGGGGTTTATCCTTAACCCCTAGTCAGAAGGTCCGAACAGTCGTACATCAGGGGCAGAGTTTGGAGCACTGCCCCTCCCCCACGCACTGGAACCAGCATGACTCCCGATGAGCACCCCCAGTTCCCTCCTCCACGCTATGCGTGGTACGTCGTGGGGGTGCTCACGCTCGCCTATGTTTGCTCCTTCGTCGACCGGCAGATTCTTACTCTCCTCGTCGCCCCAATTCGGAAAGACCTTGGGATCAGCGATACCCAAATGGGATTGCTGATGGGGTTCAGCTTTGCCGTATTCTATACCCTCTTCGGCCTCCCAGTCGGCCGATTGGTGGATTCCCGGAAGCGCCGCACGATCATCGCGGTGGGAATGGCCCTGTGGAGCGCGATGACTGCCGCCTGTGGGCTGGCACGCACGTATGTGCAACTGCTCGTGGTACGGATGGGCGTGGGGGTGGGTGAAGCGACCCTTTCCCCCTCCGCCTACTCGCTCTTGGCCGACTACTTCCCGCCGGAACGCCGCACGACCGCCATGAGTGTCTACTCCATGGCGATCTATCTCGGTTCGGGCCTTGCCTCCGTGTTAGGCGGACTGGTCGTCCGGTTCGCCACCACGACCGCGACAGTCGTACTCCCCGGCCTCGGATCGCTTCGACCCTGGCAATTCGTGTTTTTCCTCGTCGGCCTCCCCGGAGTTTTTCTTGCGTTGCTCATGTTTACCGTTCGGGAGCCGGCCCGACAAGAGACGGGTACGAACGGCCCGCAGGTCCCGCTCCGGGTTGCCTTGCGATACATCGGTCGCAATGCGCGGACCTTCCTACACCACAATCTTGGCTTCGCCCTCCTCTCCTTCTCCGGGTATGGAGCGGCTGGATGGGTGCCCACGATGTTCATTCGCCGGTTTGGCTGGAGTAACGCCGACATCGGGGTCTCCTACGGCGTCATCGTCGGCATCTTTGGGACACTGGGTATTTTGACGGGCGGGTGGGTCGGGGATCGGCTGCGCCACCGGGGGAAGGTGGACGGAAACATGTGGGTGGGGATCGTTGCGGCCATCGGCTGGCTCCCGTTCGGCCTCAGCTCAATGCTGGCAGCGAATGGGAACCTGGCGTTTTGGCTCCTGATTCCGACGGTATTCTTCCAAGCCATGCCATGGGGCGCTGCGCCGGCCGCCATTGCTGAAATCATGCCCAATTCGCTTCGTGGCCTTGCATCCGCGATCTATCTCTTTACGATCAACCTGATCGGCATCGGGCTCGGTCCGACGGCCGTCGGCTGGTTCACCGATCACGTGCTCCACAACGACAAGATGGTCAACATCTCGCTCGCGATTACAACGGGAACCGCGGAGACGTTCGCGATAATTCTCTTGTTCAGCGGATTGGGGTCGTTCCGGAAGAGCGTGGAGCGGCTTGCTCAAGAGGGACGATAGCCCGCCACACTGACTTTCATGCCGGAGCCTTCCATGAAGCTGTTCATCCCTGCGTTCCTCGCCTGGATGTTAGCCGAGGCCGGTATGCTCGGCGCGCAGGCCTCCATACCTGCGCCCGCTCGTATCGCCATCCGCGCCGGCCGTCTCATCGATGGGACAGCCGAAGCGCCGATCGTCAACGCGGTGATCCTGATCGAGGGTGATCGAATCACCGCGGTCGGGCCAGGTCTTGCCATCCCGCCCGGCATCCGAGTCATCGATCTGAGCGCGTACACAGTGCTCCCCGGCCTGATCGATTGCCATACCCACATCACCGATAACCCCTCTGCAGACGGCAATCGGTTCCGTCGGAGTCCGATCGACATCGCGGTGACCGTTCACCTGTACGCTCGCCGCACGCTCGAGGCCGGGTTCACCACCATTCGGGATGTGGGGGCACCGGAGTTCATCGATGTGGCGCTTCGCAACGCCATCAACCGGGGGGAAATACCAGGGCCGCGAATTCAGGCGGCAACTCTCGCGATCGGTGCAACCGGGGGACATAGCGACGTCAACGGGCTCTCCCCTTACATCCGCTTCCAGGAGTTCAGCGGGGTAGCCGACGGAGAGGCGGAAATTCGGAAGATGGTTCGGACGCTGGTAAAGCGCGGGGCGGACGTGATCAAGACCACGGCGACCGCGGGGGCCATGTCGGAAGAGGAATCGGTCGAGGCTCCGCAATACACGCAGGCCGAGCTGGATGCCCTGGTCGACGAAGCCAAGATGTGGGGACGCCGGGTCGCCGCGCACGCGCATGGCGCGGAAGGGATCAAACGGGCGGTGCGGGCCGGCGTCGCCTCTATCGAGCATGGGACGTTCCTCGATGAGGAGGCCGCGCGGATGATGGTCGAGCGCGGCACATACCTGGTCGCGGATTCCTACGAAGACTCCTACTTTTTGGCGCGCGCGCCGAGCCTGGGCTACCCTGCCATCATCATCCAGAAGCTCGGTGCCGTAGTTCAGGGCCACGAGGCCAGCATCAAGCTCGCGATGAAAATGGGCGTGAAGATCGCCTTTGGAACCGACGCCGGAATGCTCCCCCACGGGGACAACGCCAAACAGTTCCGGGACTATGTTCGGTGGGGGATGACCCCGATGCAGGCGATCAAGACCGCGACTGCCAATGCGGCGGACCTCTTGGGGTGGTCCGATCGGGTTGGAACCATTTCGCCTGGTCGTTTTGCGGACTTGATCGCGGTCCCCGGCGATCCGCTGAAAGATTTGACCGAACTCGAACGTGTATCATTCGTCATGAAGGGTGGCGAGGTGGTGAAGGGGACTCGAGAGCTCGCCAAGTAGTTTTTCATGGAGGTTGGCAAGTGAGGATAGTTTGGTTTCCCCTCGCGGGGCTCATGGTGGTTTCGCTCGGCGCGTGCGCCCCGCCCACCGATCCGTGTTTGGACTCGATCGTCCCCGGCATAGTCGTCGCCATCGTCGACTCAACCACCAATCACGCCCTGGCAGCTCACGCTACCGGCGCCGTTCACGACGGTACGTTCTCCGATAGCCTCAAAGTCTTCCAGGTGGACAACGGAACTATTACCCAACTTGCGGCGGCGTTCGAGCGGGTCGGCAACTACCAGGTGGACGTCCATGTCGATGGGTACAAGAATTGGGAAGTCCAGGGCGTTTCGGTCGTCCAAGCGGGGTGCCACGTCGCGAAGACGTCTCTCCTTGCCAAGATGCAACCGGGCAGTTGATGCGGGCGCCTCGGTCAACCCGGTTGTTTCTTGTGGCGGCGGTGCTGGCGTCCAGTGGCGCCTGCCAAGTCGTTTCCCGCCCTCCCGCTTCAAAAGTGGACCGCGCGGATTCCGGATCCACGCGGGGCACCGAATCAGTTGATGCCGCTCGGCGCGAAATCTTGGGAGAACTCGAACGGTACTACACCGATTTCAGTGCCCGCGACTGGACCGCTTTCAGCGCTCACTTTTGGCCGGGGGCGGTCGTCACCACAATCTGGCAACCTCCAGGGGAGCCCGCGCTTCGGGTCGTGACCATCACGGTTCCCGATTTCGTGGCAAGGGCCCCGAACGGCCCAGGGAGCAAGCCAATCTTCGAAGAGAAAATCGACGGGAAAATCGAATTGAGGTTGCACACGAACCTCGTGCAGGCCTGGGTCCCCTATGCCGTCCGCTTTGGAGACTCGGCCAAGGTGGACACCTGGAAAGGATATGATGCCATTACGCTGATGCGTCATGAGAACAGATGGCGGATCGCTTCGATCGGGTACACTGACCGGTAGTCTGGGTCCAATCCCAAGTGTCGAAGGTCAGCGCAGCGTGGTACCCCAGCCATCGTACTCGCCTCCCCGCGCCTCAGCCATAGCCGTGAGGCGACTCCGAAGATCTCGGAGGGTTGATTCGTCGAGGGTCATTGCTTTGGTCGCCAGACACAGCCACATGCCGTTCCGTTCCGAGCTTTGGACCTCGGTCCTAAAGCCGTCCGCGTTGAGCTCTTGCGCGAGGGACTCCGCGGCCGCTTGGGTCGGCAGGTAGAGGAAGAACTCGGGATGGTGCGACTGGGTGGGATTGGGCCCGGCTTGTTCCAGCCGGCGAAGGACCGCGAGATCCTCATCGGGCTGATTCATCCGCCGTCGCCATGCGATGAACAGGGCGAGGAGAAAGGCCGTTGGTAGCAGTGCCAACAGCGCTGTCATCTTCACGGTAGTCATCCTTTAGATTTACTCGTCCGGCGAGGGTTTCGCCACGCTTTTCGCGATCGCCCTCCTCGGCATCATTCCCCATCGCTCGGGAGTAGGAAGCCGTGACCAGCAACGCCCGACGCTCCGTCTCGGTTCGACGCTCGCTCCTCCTTGCGATACTCATGCCGTCGCTTCTGGCCGGCCAGCATCGGGTCGAATGGTCGGTGTACGGCGGGGATCCTGGGGGGATGAAATATTCTTCGTTGATGTCGGTGAATCGCGGAAACGTGCGACGCCTACAACCAAGGTGGGAGTGGCGCACCGGCGAGCAGCCAATGCCGGAATTTGGGACGCGACCGGGCTTTTTCCAGGCCACGCCGATCATGGTCGGCGATACGCTATTTGTGAGCACGCCTTACAATCAGGTCGCCGCGCTCGATGCCAAGAGCGGCCGGGAAATCTGGCGGTATGATCCGAAGGCCTATGCCGTGGGACAGCCTCCCAACGGCACGGGGTTCGTGCATCGCGGCGTGGCGATGTGGAGCGATGGCCGGGAGCGCCGGATTTTCATCAACAGTCGTTGGCGGCTCATCGCCCTGGACGCCGCGACCGGGAAGCCCATCCTGAGCTTTGGTGGCGGCGGAGAAGTCGACCTCACCGCCGATCTCATCCGGCGCACCAATAAGCTCCACTATACCAACACGTCCCCCCCAGTGGTCTATCACGACTTAGTGATCGTGGGGAATGGGGTCGCCGACAAACTCTCCTACCGAAACGACCCTCCGGGTGACGTGCAGGCCTTCGACGTGAAGACCGGGCGTCGCGTGTGGCGCTTCTCACCCATTCCGCAACGCGGCGAGTTCGGTGCGGAATCCTGGGAGAACGAGTCTTGGTCCTACACCGGCCACACGAACGTCTGGGCGCCGTTCACTGTCGATGTCTACCGTGGGCTCGTGTTTTTGCCGGTCAGTACACCGAGCAATGACTGGTATGGCGGACGACGCTTGGGGAACAATCTGTTCGGCGAAGCGCTCGTGTGTCTCGACGCGAAGACCGGCAAACGCATTTGGCATTTCCAGACCGTGCATCACGGCCTCTGGGACTACGACTTGCCGGCACCCCCGCTGCTCGGGACGCTTCGACAACTGACCGGTTCGATCGACTTTGTCGCGCAGCCAACCAAGACAGGCTTCTTGTACGTGTTTGATCGTGTCACGGGCAAGCCATTCTGGCCGATCGAAGAACGCTCGGTTCCCCCGAGCGACGTCCCCGGTGAACGTGCCGCGACCACCCAACCGTTCCCGAGCCTGCCGGCGCCGTTCATCAAGCAGGGGTTTGGACTCGAGGACGTCATCGACTTCACGCCCGACCTCAAGCGCCGAGCCTTGGAGAAGGTGAAAGGCTTCCGGTACGGGCCGCTTTTCACTCCGCCGTCCGTGCAAGGCACGATTGCGGCTCCTGGTCTCATCGGTGGGTCGGGATGGGGCGGGGCGGCGTATGATCCGGAGACCGGTTTGGTATATGTGAAAGCGACGAATGAGCCCGCCCTTCTCAAACTGCGTCGCCCGGCGAAGAGTGACACGCTCGACGCGGAGTACGCCCTCGATTTCAAAGCGAGTCTCGATCTCGATCCTGATTCGACTGTATCGCTCGAGGAACGGAATCGATTCGTTGCGCTCCCGATCGTGAAGCCCCCATACGGAACCCTGACGGCGATCGACCTCAAAACCGGGGCTCGTCGTTGGCAGGTCGTTCTGGGAGACACGCCGGAGATCCGCCATCATCCGTTGCTCCGTCACCTGAAGCTCCCACCTCTCGGCGTGGCTGGTTCACCCGGGCCGATCGTCACGCGAGGCGGGCTCATTTTCGTCACCGGTGGCGGATCCACGCTGTATGCCCTCGACAAAGGGAACGGGCATGTGCTGTGGCAGGCGGACCTCGGTGCCAAAGGGTATTCCGTGCCGATGACCTACGCGACGGTGACGGGTGAGCAGTTCGTGGTGGTGGCAGTCGGTGGAAACGGGACGGACGGGAAGCTTATCGCATTCGCGCTCGCACCGTAGCGAAGTTCTACGCCAGGCATGGATCGCCCTTCTGTCATTGCGAAGAGGCCCGAAGGGCCGATGAAGAAACCTGTGCCCGCATCGCACCGGACGGTGACAAAGATTGCTTCAGCAACGCAGCCGCAAGGCGAGGAAACGAATGAGTGAGAGTCCTAACTCCGCCGGCCCCCTCGCGGGGCTTCGGGTCGTCGAGTTCGCCGGCCTTGGCCCGGCACCATTGTGCGGAATGCTCCTGGCGGACCTCGGTGCGGACGTCATCGTCGTCGGTCGACCAGCCGGAAGGGGACCCACGGCGTCCGTCGGCATTACCAACCAACTCACCGATCGAGGGAAGCGTCTGGCGACGCTCGATTTGAAGCACGGGGTCGATCGAGAGTCGGCCCTCGCCCTGCTCACCCAGGCCGATGCACTGATCGAGGGGTTCCGGCCCGGGACTCTCGAGCGACTCGGCTTGGGGCCGGAAGTGGTGTTAGCCTGCAATCCGCGATTGGTATACACGCGTCTGACGGGTTGGGGTCAAACCGGCCCCCGCGCCCATACCGCGGGGCATGATCTCACCTACATCGCCATCACTGGGGCGCTCCACGCGATCGGCCGCGCCGGCCAAACTCCGGTGCCGCCGCTCAACCTCGTCGGTGACTTCGCCGGTGGGACGATGTTCGCCCTCAGTGGAATGCTCGCGGCTCTCCTCGAGGCCCAACGGTCCGGGAAAGGACAGGTTGTCGACGTTGCAATGACAGATGGAGTCGCGGCGCTCCTTGCGCCGACCCTGACCTTGATGGCCGCGGGGTTTTGGCGGGACGAGCGTGGGGTGAACCTCCTGGACGGTGGCGCGCCGTTTTACGATGCCTATCCGGCCGCCGATGGGAAATTTGTGGCGATCGGCGCTCTCGAGAATGAATTCTTCGCAGTTCTGGTTCGCCTTCTCGGTCTGGACCCGGACCTGGAAAAAACGCGCTGGGATCCCGCCACCTGGTCCGCGTTGCGCATCCAGATCGCAGCCGCGGTGGCCACGAAAAGCCGAGATGAGTGGGTGGCCTTGGCCGGGGACTCGGATGCCTGTATCGCGCCGGTGCTGGATTTTCATGAGGCGGTCGAGGACCCCCACAACCGTGCCCGCCAAACCTTTCTGACTGACGGCGGCGTAGTACAACCCAACGTGGCGCCTCGATTCAGTCGAACGCCGACCGAATCGCCCGTCGGGCGATCAGGTCAACGGACATCCGCAACGCAACTCCTCAAGGATTGGAGCCGGGCGCGTTGAGTGGCACGATGTATCGCCTGCTGGATAGCGGAGTCTAGGCCGCCTGCGCGGTGGCCCCGCGCTCGCCGATCTGCTGCCGCCACATCGCATAGTACAAGCCCATTTCGGCCAACAACTGGTCATGACCGCCCGACTCAACGATGCGTCCCCGCTCGAGCACGTGGATCCGATCGGCGTGCATCACCGTGGAAAGCCGGTGCGCGATGAGGATGGTTATGTGCTGCTGTGCGGTGGAGACCTCACGAATCGTACTCGTGATCTCTTCCTCCGTGAGCGAATCGAGGCTCGAGGTAGCCTCGTCGAAGATTACCAGCGCCGGACGGCGCAGCAGCGCCCGGGCGATCGAGAGTCTCTGCTTCTCGCCCCCGGAAACCTTCACGCCGCCTTCACCGATGAGTGTATCGAGGCCTCGGTTGGCTCGAGCGAGAAGCGGTTCACACGCGGCCTGTCGCAGCACCTCGAGGCAGTCTGCGTCGGTCGCGCCAGGATTCACGAACCGAAGGTTTTCCCGAATGTTACCGGCAAAGAGCTGGGCATCCTGGGTAACAAACCCGATCTGCTCCCGGAGCTGGTCAAAATCGATCTCCTCTCCCGCATGGCCGTTATAGTAGATCTCCCCAGTCTTCGGGCGATAGAGTCCGACCAGAAGTTTCACCAGCGTGGTCTTCCCGCTGCCCGATGGTCCGACGAACGCAATCGTCTCACCGCGTTCGGTCTGGAAGCTGATACCCGATAGCGCGTCGGTCGACGCAGTGAGGTGACGGAACGAAACGTCCCGGAACTCCAAAGTGCGGATGTTCGAGATCGAAGCCGGCGCCAGCGGTTTCGGCTCGGGAGTCATTTGGAAGATCTTGGCCAGATTGGCGAGGGAGACCTCGGTTTCACGATAGATGTTGATGATGTTCCCGAGCTCTTGGAGCGGCCCGAAGATGAAGAACGAATAGATGAAAAGTGAGAAGAACTCCCCGAAGGTGATCTGCCGGGCGTAGATCAAATAGAGCATGACGAACAGGATTGTCGTCCGGAGGGCGTTGACGATCGTGCCCTGCACGAAGCTCAGGCTCCGGATGTATTTGACCTTTTTGAGCTCCAGCTTGAGGATCTTGCCAGTCGTGCCGTTGAGCCGGTCGATTTCCTGTTGGGCGAGTCCGAGGCTCTTCACGAGTTCGATGTTCCGGAGCGACTCCGTCGTCGATCCCGCCAGCGCGGTGGTTTCGGCCACGATCGTCTGTTGGACGGTCTTGACCTTCCGGCTCAATACCGAGCTGACCCACCCGATCAGAGGAATCGTCGCGAAATAGATGGGTGCGATCACCCAATGAACGCTGATGGCGTAGACCGTCACGAACACGATGCCGACGAGCGACGTGAACAGAACATTGACGGACGCGGCGATGAGCTTCTCCACATCGGTCCGCGCCTTTTGGAGGATGCTCAAGGTTTGGCCACTGCGTTGGTCTTCGAACGTTTGGTAGGGAAGTTCGAGGGAATGCTTGAGGCCGTCGGAATACATTTCAGCGCCGACGCGTTGCGTGATGGTATTGATATAGTAGTCTTGGAAGCTCTTTGCGACCCGCGACACGAACGCGACCCCCACCGCGGCGGCGAGGAGGAGGCCCACCCCTTTGAAAAATTGCGGTGGGGTGTAGTCGCTGAAACGCGTGGCGTATTGGTCGATCACGTGGCGAAAGATCCACGGATCCAGCAGCGAGAAGACCTGGTTGATGGTGGCGAGGAGTAGCGTCAACGCCACGAGCGGCCAGTAGCGCCTGAGGTACGAGAAGAGCAATTTCATAGGGAAAATCTACCGTGAATCCGCGCTTCGGAGGGTCCGATGTTCCTCGCCACCTTACGCCTCCCCTGGTTTCTTTGGCTCTCCACGGGGGCCGGGTCGGATACGGCGTTTGACGCCAGGGTGCGCCATGGGTTCGTGAATCATGACGGGGTCAAGATCCACTACGCTGAGTTGGGCCGCGGGCCGCTGATTGTGATGTTGCATGGGTTCCCGGATTTCTGGTACACCTGGCGAAATCAAATGGTGGCTCTCGCACCGGAATATCGCGTGGTCGCCATCGACCAGCGCGGGTACAATCTGAGCGACAAACCGAAAGGCGTCGAGCAGTATGACCTATCTCTACTGGCCTCTGACCTGGCCGCGGTTATTCAGCAACTAGGGGCGCATTCTGCCACGATCGTCAGGCATGATTGGGGTGGCGCGGTGGCCTGGTACTTTGCGCAACGGTACCCCGAGTTGACCGATCGCCTGATCATTCTTAACCTCCCGCACCTGCGTGGATTGGTCCGTGAATTGGCGCACAATCCGGTACAACGGCGCAACAGTCAGTATGCGAGGGCCTTCCAACAGGAGGGGGCGGCTGGACGACTCACGGCCGAGGCATTGGCGGGTTGGGTGACGGATTCCGCGGCGAAGACCCGGTATGTAGAGGCATTCCGTCGATCCGACTTTGAAGCGATGCTCAACTATTACAAGCGCAATTACCCGCGGGAACCGTACACGGAAGACACCTCCGCGGTGGTCAAGGTAAAAGCGCCGGTGTTGATGATCCATGGCCTCAAGGATCAGTACCTCCTCGCGGGCGCGCTCGGCGGAACGTGGGACTGGGTCGAGAATGGACTCACCCTCGTCACGGTGCCCAGCGCGGACCATTTTGTGCAGCAGGATGCGCCCGATCTGGTCAACCGAACCATCCAATCCTGGCTGGCGCTGCATCCGGTTCCGGTTCGGCACTGAGTTCCCCGTGGCGACCCTTGGCGCGGGCGATTGCCAAGGCCCGGGACATCGACATCAGCTGCACTTGGGGCTATTGTATCCAATATGGCTTTCGGGCGATTTTCTCTCCTGCTCTCCGCTGTGCTCTTCGGTGCGTTGGGCGCGACGTTCCTGTTCTGGCCGGTCTCCTTGGCCAGGATTGCCGATATCCGTCTCGTGAGCGCAACCGCCCGGGTTGACATCCAGTCGACCTACGGGGGGTTGAACATCGGGCTCGCCATATTTTTTACGCTCTGTTCGCGACGTGATGCCTTCGTGCGTCCGGGCCTCATTGCCCAGGTCTTGACCCTTGGGGGCCTCGCGTTGGGACGCTCGTTTGGCTTGCTCACCGATGATCGCCCCCGGCTGCTGACCTTCGTGGTGCTTGCTGCGGAGGTGGCCGGCTGCGCACTCGGGTGGTTCGCTTTCCGCCACATCGACCGCCGTGTGTCCCCCAGGCTGTCAAGTCTGCCGCCCCGGTAGCCTGTTGCCGAGGTCCGGACGTCAAAGTCAACGGAGGCCTGTCTCGAGTGGCCAATTCTACGACGACTCCGCTTGGCACCGAAGCAATCGTTGATGGCCCTGCAGGTGACGAAACTGCTCATCCGGATATTGAAGCCGCGCGTGCGTTGTTGACCGAAGCCGCGAATGCGTGACATGAGCACCACCTCTGAATTAGAAACCAAACGACGCGTCCTCCAGCCGTGGTCGCTGACTCCCCGCCAACGGTTCATGTGGCGTGTGATTCAAGGCATGGCAGTCGTGATTGCCTTGGTCACCGCCGGTGGTGCCCTAAGGTGGCCCGACATCGTGCTTCCGGTCTTCTGGAACCTCGTTCTTCCGCTGGTGCCTCTTTCGTTGCTGATCAGTCCCGCGCTCTGGCGCGGAGTCTGCCCGCTCGCCACCCTCAACATGCTCACCAACCAGCCGAGCGGGCGCCGGCGATTGGTCGGTCATTGGGCCGCTTGGACGAGTTCCGTTGGGATCTTACTGCTTGCCCTCCTCGTTCCCGCTCGCCGCTTTCTCCTCAATCAAAATGGGCTGTCGTTTGCCGGCCTCGTTCTCATCACCGCCCTCGCCGCCCTCGCCGCCCTGGTGCTCGGCGCGATGTTCGATGCCAAGGCCGGCTTCTGCAATGCGTTGTGTCCGGTGCTCCCAGTCGAGCGACTCTATGGTCAGGCGCCGCTGCTCAATCTGGGCAATCCGCGCTGCTCCACCTGCCAGCTCTGTACCCCGCGGGGCTGCCTCGACCTCTCCGCCGAGAAGGCGATTCCCCAGACACTCGGCCCCTCACGGCGGAGCCACGCCTGGCTGCTCACTCCTTTCGGAGCGTTCGCAGCGGTATTCCCCGGGTTCGTGGTCGCCTATGGAACCTCTCGAAATGGTCCCCTCGATGCAGCGGGACAGGTGTATCTGCACTTTGCAGCGTGGAGCGCCGCCAGCTCCGTGCTCGTCGTCGCCGCGACCCTTCTTTTGCGACTTCCGGCTCGGCTGGTGTGTGCCTTGTCCGCCGCGGTGGCCGCTGGCTGTTATTACTGGTTCGCCTCTCCAACGATTCTTTCGACCGTGGGCGTCGCCTCGGGCAATGCCATCTTGCGCGGGGCGTTTTTGTCCCTGGTGGCATTCTGGTGCTGGCGAGCGATTCGAGTCAACAACGTTCCGGCCCGATCCATATCATAACCTGGAGAGGTTGCATGATCCTTCGATTGTCCCTCACGCTCTCCGTCGCGTTGCCTCTGACGGGTGTACTCGTCGCTCAGCAGCCGAATGAGAAGGCGGTCCTGCAAGCCGCCCAACGGCTATTCGACGGAATGGAAAAGCGAGACAGCGCGGCGCTTCGGGCGGCACTCCTCCCCGGGGTGCAATTCGTTGCCGTTGTGGAGCGGGATGGACAGTCAACGTCGCGGGTGACCTCGGCGGAGGATTTCATCGCAGCCATCCCGAAACGAACCGCGGTGCCACGGGAACGGATGCAGTCGCCCGAGGTGAGGATCGACGGCGGGATCGCCACGGTATGGGCGCCCTATGACTTCCACAACGGCGAGAGCTTCAGCCACTGTGGTGTGGATTCATTCCAGCTGGTGAGAACCGAGACCGGTTGGAAGATTGCGGGTATCGTCTACACCGTTAGGACCAAGGGCTGCCCCCCGATGTAGGGCCTCAAGGCGCGCCAGGAGATTCGAGGTGAGCCCGGATCCGTCCGGCCGCGCGCTCGATTGCGGCCTCCATGTCACCCGGCTTCGGGATACCTCCTTGAGCCATGCCGGGTTGCCCCCCTCCTCGGCCGCCGAACTCTTTCGTCACCTCGGAGACCAACTTGCCACAATCGCACTCGACTCGAGGCGGTCGGGCTAGCAACAGATGGGCTTTCTCACCGCGAAGACCGAGAATCGCGATCGCTTCCTGTCCGACGATGGCCCGGGCCAAAGACTGGACCTGCGCTACCGTTCGCCCCTCGAGCACCAACCGGACAACAGGAATGTCTCGTACCCGCTCGGCTTCGGCCGCGAGTCGTACCGCTTCGTACTGATCTAACTCTGCTACAGCCTGGTCGAGTTGCTTACGAAGGCTTGCCTCGCCGGAACGGAGTCGGGCGACCGCCTCCTCTAGCTCGTCGAGGCCTACGCTGGCTTGAGCGGCTACGCGGACCAACAATGCGTGCTTGTTCCGCAGATCGCGCAGGGCCCGGGCCCCGCAAACGAACTCCACACGGGTATCGGTGCCTCGCTTCTCGTGTCGCCGAATGTGAAGCAGGCCGACCATCCCAGTCGCTCTGGGATGCGTCCCCCCACAAGCCGAATGGTCGAACTCCGTGACGGACACGACTCGCACGGGACCCGTGACTGTGGGAGGCTTCCTCAGTCGGATCGTGGCAAGCTCGGTCAGGTCGACGAATCGCGCGAATACGGGTCGGTCTTCCCAAATGAGCGTGTTGGCGAGACCTTCCGCCGCGTCGAGTTGCGTGGCGCCTACCAGGGGTCCACTCAGATCGATGGTCGAGGATTCCGCGCCGAGGTGGAACGAGATGGTCTTGAGGCCAAAGAGATCTTCAAATGCGGCGGAGAGGATGTGCTGGCCGTGATGCTGTTGCATATGATCGAGCCTTCGCGGCCAATCAATCTCTCCGGTGACCTCCTCCGAGCCGACCGGTTCAGCCAAGGTGTGCCAGATAGCTCCCTCGGCGTCGACTTGAACATCCAAGACTGCGATCCCTGCGAGGCGGCCCCGGTCAGCGGGTTGCCCCCCTCCCTCTGGGTAGAATGCAGTCCGATCCAACGCAATCATGATGTGGCCGGATTCGGTACGGCGATTGACCACATGCGCCGAAAACGTCGTCAGGTATGAATCGTCATAGTAGAGCCGTTCCGTCGCCATACGCAGGATCTCTCCAGGAGCCGTTTGAACTGGCAGTCGGTAGCCGGGCTTACTTCCCTTGGTATTATACCTCGGCAGCCGGGTCTCCTCCCGGGCCGACCTCTATTTCTCTAACATGACGGTGAATCTCGATGCCGCCCAGCGCCGAATTCAGCTTCCGGAGCGACGAAGTAGCTAAACAGTACCAGAACTACCTCGTCCCGCGCCTCTTCGCACCGTGGGCCGAAGCTCTTATTGCCGGAGTTGGCATTGCGCCTGGGGCCGCTGTCCTCGATATCGCGACCGGACCAGGCACTGTCGCCCGAGCCGCCGCGAGACGAGCTGGTGCCGGGGGCCGAGTCACCGCGGTAGACGCTTCGCCATCGATGTTGGCGGTTGCTCGCGCCCAGCCGGCTGAGGTGGGGGCGGCTTCGATCGAGTATCGCGAGTCACTAGCGGCCCCACTCGACGTACCCAGCACCGCCTACGACGTGGTCCTGTGCCAGCAGGGTCTTCAATTCTTCCCGAACCAGCTCGACGCGCTTCGGGAGATGAAGCGTGCCCTGCGCCCTCGTGGTCGGCTGGCCCTCAGCGTGTGGTGCCGGATCGAAAAATGCGGCATGTTTGGCCTCTTCCAAGAGGCTTTCCGAGAGGCGGAGGAACCCACCCTCGCAGAGTTGATCACGGTACCGTACCTCGGTCCTGATGGAGAGACCCTCACCGCCCTGGTTGGGGAAGCTGGATTCTCTGCGATGCAACTTCTCGAGGAAACCCGCTCGCTTCGGTTCGAAGAGGGGGTGGGGCAAGTCCTCCGCGCGCTCAGTGGAACTCCGCTCGGCCCGCATCTCGCCGCCCTGGATGCCGCGCGGCAGGAACGGGTGACTTCCCTCGTGCGCAGGAGACTCGAGGGAACGATTCGAAACGGCGCTCCGGAAGGTCCGATGACATCTTGGGTGGTCTATGCCACCGCCTAATCGAATGGATGCGATCGGGTGATTCGCCTCGAGCAACATCAGGACGTCACCCAGGTCGCGATGTCCTCCCGGTGGACTCGCTCCGTGGGCTATGGGGTCAACGCGTTCATGGTCCGCGGCGCTCTCATCGATACCGGTTTCCCGCACCTCGCCGGGGAGTTTGATCGCTGGCTGTCGAATCAGCGGATCGAGGGAGTCATCCTTACCCACGCCCACGAAGACCACGCGGGCAACGTGGCTGTGGTGGTCAAACGAGGCCTTCCCGTCCAGGCTGCCGAGGCCACCGAGGCGGCGGTTCGGAGTCCGGAGGTCGCAGGACTGTATCGACGATACACCTGGAGCCTGCCGGTGCCCGTGACCGCATCCTGGGAGCGCTTCGAGGCGAAGGACCTCGAGTTGATCCCGACGCCCGGGCATTCCGCGGACCATCACGTCGTGTACGATCCGCTCACCGAAACACTGTTTGCTGGAGACCTCTTCCTCGGGGTGAAGTTGAGAGTGGCTCGCCCGATCGAGAATCCTCGTGCGTCGCTTGCGAGCCTCCACGCGATGATCGAGCGACGGCCCCGCCGCCTCTTCGATGCGCACCGAGGTCTGGTGCCGAACCCGGTCGACATGCTTCGGGCCAAGGCGAGTTGGCTGGAGTCGACCATCGGAGCGATTGACGCGCTCCTGGCCCAAGGTTGGTCCGACGCAGCTGTGGCGCGCCGGGTCTTGGGACGGGAGCCTCTCGTGGCCTATCTTTCCATGGGCGACCTTTCGCATCGCAACCTAGTACGCGTACTCCGTGGCACCGCGTCCAACGAAGGAGCCAAGGCGTGACCGACAATTTCCGCGGCATCTTTCTCCGGGAAGCCGCCGCCGAGTTCCGGAAGGTGAAGAAATTGGCGGATCGCGCCATCGAGCAAGTTGATGACGACAGTCTGGGCTACACAATCGACCCTGAAACGAATTGTATCGCGATAACAATGCACCACTTGGCAGGCAACATGCTTTCGCGTTGGACCGACTTCCTCACTACGGATGGGGAGAAGCCGAATCGCAATCGGGATCGTGAATTTGAGATCGGCCCGAAGGAGTCTCGCGCTGCCATCCTGAACGAGTGGGAAGCCGGGTGGGCCTGCACCTTTCACGCAATTGACTCGCTTCGACCCGAGGACCTTGAGCGTACGGTCACCATCCGAGGAGCCCCGCTCACGATTCCCGGCGCCATCAATCGACAACTGACGCACTACGGGTACCACGTCGGCCAAATCGTCACTCTGGCCAAGCACATCCTCGGACCCCGATGGCGAACATTGAGCATCGCACGGGGAGAATCCGCCCAGCACAATGCACACTCTCGTGAGCCGAAGCGTTAACCGGACGTCCGTGCGATGACGACCATCCGAATTGTCGCCGCCGGGCTCGAATTCACGGCACATCTCGACGAGGAGCTCGCGCCCGAGACGTGCGCCGCGTTTTGCTCCCTATTGCCGCTCTCCGGCAAATTGTTGCAAGCGCGATGGAGCGGCGAGTCGGCTTGGATGCCGCTCGGCGACCTGAACCTCGGGGTAGGCCTCGAGAGTCCCACCAGCACGCCCGCACCGGGGCAGTTGCTCTTTCACCCTCACGACGTGAGCGAAACCGAAATCCTCTTCCCGTATGGCCGGACCCGGTTCGGAAGCAAGCATGGAACGCTCGTGGGCACGCCCTTCCTGCGGATCATCTCCCACCTCGATCGCCTCGAAGAGTTGGGTCGCCGGGTGGTGTGGGAAGGTGCCCAAGACGTCCGGTTCGCGGACGCTGGTGGTGAAGCGGTCCCACCGGTTAGGCTTGTGAGATGAATCCTCTCCTCCTCTCTCTCGTCCTCTTGGGAGTCGCGCCCTTCGGTGACTCGACGGGTCTCTACCGCGCCGAGTTGTTGCGGGCCGCTCCCGGTCAGCTTCAGAATCTGGTCGACTACGTCAAGCGGGAACAACAGGTGTTCGATGCGGCCGGACTGCCGCGTCCGCTCTTGCTGCGACACAGCCAAGGGGATCATTGGGATATCATGGTCCTCGAGCCGATTAGCACCCTCAGCGAATACTTTTCACCGGACCGGGCGGCGCGGTGGAGTGCGGCTCGCCGCTCAGTTGGCCCGGAATCTCAGGCGCCCGGAGAGGATGGATTGGTGGCGTGGCGAGAGGAGATCTTTGTCGCCGGGCCATCCCATAGGGTCTTCCACGAAACGACGGACTCCGCAGGGTACTTCCACGCCGAGATGTTCGTCGCGCTGCCGGCTCACCGAGGGGACCTGCTGCGCGAGCGGGCGATGGAGGACGCGTTCTCGGCGGCCATCGGCCGGCCGACGAACCTCGTGTTCACGCGCATTGCGGGCGCCGCGTGGGATTGCTTCACGGTCGGCTTTTATCGCGATCTCCGCCACTACGCGGAGCCCTCGGGACTGACCGCCGACCAAGAGGACGCCGCGGCTAAGCGAGCGGGGTTTGAGTCGCGGGGGGCGATCGGCGTGTACCTGCGGCGCTGGATCGCATCCCACCACGATACGCTGGGCGGCATCATTCGATGAGTTGGTTGCCGGACCCATTTGAACTGGTGGCGGTGCTCTTCGGCATCGTGAGTGTGTATCTCAGCGCCCGGCAAAACATCTGGAGCTGGCCCACCGCGATCGTGAATGTGCTCCTGTTCGCCGTCATCTTTTTCCAGACGCGGCTCTACGCGGACATGGGGCTGCAGGTCATCTACGCGGGGATCTCCGTCTACGGGTGGTACCATTGGCTCTATGGAGGAGCCGCTCGGTCGGAATTGCAGGTGTCCCGCATTAAGCCGCGCGTCGCGCTGGGGCTCACTGCCATTGCGGTCGCCGGCTCTCTGGTTCTGGGGATTCTTCTCCGCCGGTACACCAACGCTGCGATCCCGTACCTCGATTCAAGCCTCTCCGTTACGAGCCTCATCGCCCAGTGGATGATGTCGCGGAAGATCTTGGAAACCTGGCTCGTCTGGATCGCTGTTGATTTGGTCTACACGCCGCTGTTCGTGTACCGTCACCAGGCGCCTACGGCAGTGCAATACCTGATTTTTCTCGGGCTCGCCGCGACCGGCTATGTGGAGTGGCGGCGTTCGCACCGCCTGACGGCCGTGCGGTAGCCCATAGGCCTCTGCAACGGCACAACCGGCTGGATTACATTCGTCCCCCTTGTCCTCGCACCACATTCTCAAGATTTCGTTAAGGGAGGCGTCATGCGGTGTATCGTCCAGTTGCCCGTTGCCACCATTTTCGCGCTCGCGGCTGCGACGGCCACCTCCGCCCAGGAAAAGAAGGACAAGCCGGCGAAATTCGTGGCGGACCTCGGTTTGGTCAACGTCTCGGGTTCGACGGATATCACGACTTTCAATTTGGCCGAGATGTTTTCATACAAAGCCGGAAATTGGTCTCTTGGCCAAGACGCAGGGTCAGTGGTCGGCAGCAGCAAGGGCAAGACGACGGCCAACCAATACCACGTTGGTCTGCGGGCGGACGATGCCCTCAGCGCGCGCGTCAGTCTATATGGCCTGGCAGGGTGGGATCGCAACACGTTCGCGAACATCGGGTACCGGTTTCAGGAGGGCACCGGACTCTCGTGGAAAGCCATCGCCGGGAAAACGGATGAACTGGCCCTCGCATCCGGCATTTCCGCCATCCAACAGCAGAGTTTCAATCCGGACACCTCAACCGGCTTGCGGGTCGATCAAAAGTACCCAGCGGGTCGCGCCGCCGGGGCCTACAAGCACATGCTTGGTGCGAAGTCTTTCTTCCAACAAACCGCGGAATTCCTCGAGGATCTCAAAGACACATCCGGCTGGATATTGAATACTGAGTCGAGCTTGGTCGCGCCCTTTTCGGCGAGCGTTGCGCTCAAAGTGGGCTACATAGTCCGTCACGATAACCATGCGGCCTTCAAAAACACCGATCGCGTTTTCAACACGGCGATCCAGATCACCTATTGAGATTTGTCTTCCCGAGGCCGGCCTTGGTTTCCGCCTGATGCCTGTTTGTCGTGTCGTCCTCACCGGCTCAGAATCGACCGGAAAAACGAGCCTGGCCCAAGCGCTGGCCCAGCACTACGGCGCCTCCTGGGTTCCCGAGTTCGCGCGCGAATATCTCGCCGGCAAGGGTGCTCCGTTAACCGGCGACGACGTGGAGGCCATCGCACGCGGCCAGCTCGCGCTACAACAGGGCCTGCTGAGCACATCGCCCAGCCTCGTGATCTGCGACACCGATCTCCTCAGCACCATGGTCTACGCTCGCCACTACTATGGTGAGAGTCCGTCGTGGATCGACGAGGCTCTTCGAAGGGATCCCGCCGATCTGTACCTGCTCCTGGATATCGACGTACCCTGGGTGGCGGACCCGCAACGAGATCGCCCCAACGACCGTGCAGAGATGCATGGTTACTTTCGCCAAACGCTGGAGTCGCTCGATCTCCCTCACGCGGTAATTCGCGGTTCCTGGAAAACGAGGCTCCAACAGGCACTATCCGCAATCGAAGAGTTCCGCCGGCGGGCCGAAACAGGTTCAAAGGAACTCGGGCCACCGGAAACGCGTTAGGGTTGCACCATGAATCCGTCCGTACCTTGTCCGCTCTGTGGAACCCCCTCCGATCCCGCGGTCCTCGCCGAGGCACATGAGTACGCTTTCTGGCGCGACTCGAGCGGTGCGTGCCCGGCGTGCGTGCAGCAAACGCTGCTCTGTACCCTGTTGGTCGCTGGGGATACGGCGCTCCATTCGTCGGTGCAATCGGTATGGCCCCTCGATGCCGAGGCGGCCTTCGGGATCATTCCGACACCTTTGCGTTTACACGCCGATCCTCGGTTCGTCGGTCGCCAGGTGACGATTGCGCTCGTGGATTCGGGGTTCTACCCCCACCCCGATCTCACCCAGCCGCGACAGCGGATTCGCGCCTGGGTGGACGCGACCGGTGATCCGGTCAAGGTCGTGGTACTCGGACCTGACGATCCGGTCGATTGGCCGGGTGCCCGGGCGGGAGCAGAGTCGCAGTGGCATGGCACGATGACGAGCGTCGTCGCCGCCGGCAATGGCTTCATGAGCCGCGGGTTATATCGAGGGCTCGCGCACGAGGCGGAATTAGTTCTGATCCAGGTCCGTGGTGAGAATGGCCGTATCACTGACGCCAATCTGACTCGCGCGCTTACGTGGGTCTACGACCATGCAACCGATTTCGGGATTCGGGTCGTGAGTCTCTCGGTTGGCGGCGATGGATTCACCGGCCCAGGCGGCTCCCCGGTGGACGATGCGGTCATGGCGCTGGTCAGCAGTGGGGTGAGCGTGGTGGCTGCGGCAGGCAATGATGGAGTGCGCCGTCTCATTCCGCCGGCGACCGCCCCGCTCGCGATCACGGTCGGTGGGATCGACGATCACAACGTCTTCAGTCATACCGAGGTGACGCTCTGGCACAGCAACTACGGTGAAGGAGAGGGGGGCAATCCGAAGCCCGAGCTTGTGGCGCCGAGCCTCTGGGTGGCGGCGCCGGTACTACCGGAGACTCCGCTTGCTCAACAAGCGCAGGCCCTCTTCGCTCGGCGCCGCGCGGGGGATGCTTCCGCCGACGAAGCGATCGCCGAGTGCAAACTGATCACGCCGCACTACATGCACGTCGATGGGACCAGTTTCGCCGCGCCGGTGGTGGCGAGTGCAATCGCATGCATGCTGGAAGCCAACCCTGCGCTGGAATCCCTCGCGGTTCGTGATGCCCTCGTCGCCACTGCCCATCCGGTCCAAGGTGCACCACCCGAGCGGCAGGGGGCCGGTGCGCTCGATGCGGGCCGTGCGGTGCTGTTCGCCCTTGCCGAGCATCACCGTCACGAACTCTCCTGGCCGTTTTCCCCGGTGCTTGCGGGTGAGGAGATGTCGTTTCGACTGCACGATCACAGCGCAGGGACCGTGGCCGTATTCGGGACCTGGGACGGTTGGCGGAATCCATGGCCGGCCGCATTGGTCGAACCAGGGTTTTGGGAGACCTCCGTCCGGGCGTTTACGGCAGGGACCTATCAGTACAAATTTCTGCTGGATGGAACTCGCTGGCTCAACGACCCCGGCAACCCACACAAGTCCTCAGATGGCCTCGGCGGCCTGAACACCGTGGTCCGGGTTGGCTCGTAGTTTTTCCGGGGGGCGCGACCCATTCAGGCGCGCAGTAGATTATCGGGCCGGTTCGCATTCGCGGGCCGGCTTCTCTGTTCGTGCCGACCCTATCGTGAGCTCCCGAATGCGTGCTTGCACTCTCCAAGGGGTCGTCTTGGGCGCCGCGTGCCTAGTCGCCTCGTTCGCCCCATCCAAGCTGACCGGCCAAGCGGCCGACGAGGCCACCATCGCCCGCCCAAGGCCGACGTCGTGAGCGAAGTCGAGGGGATGAAAACGCTGACCCAGCAAGGAGTCGATCAGATTTTTTCCTTCGGCGAGCTGGGCTTCCAAGAAGTGGAGACATCGAAGTATCTCGTCGCCCTGCTTCGGAAGAATGGGTTCACGGTCGAGGAAGGGATTGCCGGGATGCAGACCGGTTGGGTGGCCACGTGGGGGAGAGGGAAGCCGGTGATCGCGATGGGCTCGGACCTCGCCTCCACTACGTCATCCGAGACGGGGGCGATCAGCCCAATGTCGTCCCCAGCAGCGCATCGGTGTGGTACTACTTTCGGGAAACCGACTACGCCCACATCAAGGAGTTATTCGAGTTGGGTCAGACGATGGCGCAAGGCGCCGCGATGATGACCGGCACGAAACTAGGGGAGGTGCGGATTCTGGGCACGGCATGGCCCGGGTACTTCAACCGTCCCATCGCGGAGGCGATGACCAAGAACATCCAGCAGATTGGGCTCCCGAAGTGGAGCGAGGATGATCAAACTCTGGCTAAGGCACTGCAACTCGAACTCAAAGTACTGGAGAAGGGCCTCGATACCGCGCTCGCGAAGTTGGACACCATGGTGACCGATGAACAGAACCGGGGTGGTGGTTCGGACGACATCGGGGACGTGTCGTGGAACGTGCCGACCATCGTGCTCCGCTATCCATCCAAATATCCCCAACTTGCCCGGCCACCACTGGGCCAATGCGATTGCGATGGCGACCCCGATTGCCCACAAAGGTGCGACGGCGGGCGCCAAAGCAGCGGCGATGACGGTGCTGGACCTACTGCTCAGCCCTTCACTTCGGGAAAGTGCGTGGGAGTATTTCACCAAAGTCCAGACCAAAGACCAGAAATACATTTCGTTGCTTCGTCCGGACGACAAGCCGGCGACCGACTTGAACGTCCAGCGCATGGCAAAATTCCGCGATCAGATGCGCAAATACTACTACGATCCCACGAAGTACAAGACCTACTTGGAGCAGCTCGGCATCAAGTATCCGACCGTAAGGCAATAGGGTGATGCCAATCGGTCTCGCGCTGGAACTCCGCGCCAACGGCCAACACGATGTCGTCGCGACCTGCAGCCGCGATGAGCTGCAGGCCGATGGGGAGACCGGCCGGACTGCGCCCACACGGAATCGAAAGCGCGGGAAGCCCGGCCATATTTTGGGGAGCGTTGAAGCGGACGAAGGCCTCGACGGTATTGACCGCAACCCCGTCGATATACACCTGTTGGTCCACGATCTTGGGTGCCACCGCCGGCAGGGTGGCACCGACCAGGCAGTCCACTGATCGAAAAACGCCTTCATAGGCGGCCGTGACTTCTCGTCGCTTTGCCTGCGCCCGGACATAGTCCACTCCGGACCAGGCATAGCCCTTCTCAAGCCGGCTCCGAACATTGGGGCCAAAGCCCTCCGGATGCTCTTTGAGTCGGGTGTCGTGATACTCCACAGCCTCGGTACCGGTGATCACGCCCGATGCGGCCAGACTGCCTTCCAATTCGGGCATCGAGACATGGCTGAGCACGTGCCCCTGACGCCTCAATTCCTCGATCGCCTCTTGTACCGATTTTCCGACCGCGCCGTCCAAATCGCGGAGGTGAAACTCCGAAAGGCCGACACGGAGCCGGGCTGAGGGTGTGTCAACGGCCTTGAGATACCGTTCCGATGCATTTCTTCGGCGGACCAAAGCGCCCAAGAGGACGGCGGCGTCCTCGACGCTTCGCGTGATCGGTCCGACATGGTCTAGGCTTGGACTCAACGGAATGACGTCATCTACCGAGACCAGCCCATAGGTGGGTTTGAGGCCGACCACGCCGCAACAGGCCGCCGGAATTCGAATGGAGCCGCGCGTGTCCGTTCCGATCGACCCATATCCCAGGGCCGCCGCCACTGCGACAGAAGACCCGCCGCTCGATCCACCGGCGACGCGGTCGGGTGCCCATGGATTTCGAACGGGGCCAAAGTGCTCATTCACACTCGTGACACCGAGCGCGACTTCATGGAGATTCGTTTTGCCAATGATGATGGCACCCGCCCGCCGGAGAAGCGCGATAACCGGGGCGTCGCGCCGACTCTTGAGCCCAGGCCCAAAAGTTTTGGATCCGGCGGTGGTGGGCATCCCACGCGTTAGGATGAGATCCTTGACCGAAATCGGTACGCCCAGCAGCGAGGCGTGGTTCCCTCTCCGGAGGGAGTCTTCCGCCGCCCTCGCCGCTTCGAGTGCGGTGTCCGACACTCGGATAAATGCGTTCAAGGCAGGGTTGAGTCGTTCGATCCGAGCCAGTGTAGCCTCGACGACTTCGGTGGGAGAAACGCGGTGCTCCCGAATGGCCTTAGCGAGTTCGCGCAAGGTCGAGAACAGAAACGCTGGATCCGCCATAGTCGGAACCTTGAGTGTTGGGGTTTATTGCCGCCAGTAGTCTAACGGCGTAATATCCACTTCTAACGTACCTCTCTTCCCCCTTCAGGGCATTGCCGCATTTTCTCACGGGTGGATGATATTCCTTACCTGGACCCTGGAGGCCCGAGTTTATGATCAAACTCCTTGCCATTGTGGGTGGCGTGCTCTCCGTGTTGCTACCGTGCCGTCAGGCATACGCTCAGGAGGCGTGTCAAATGCCTGGGAGTGGAGCGTTTCGGCAGAATCCACCAGGGTCCGTTCGGGTGCGGCCGATCTTTACGCGAGGAGAGGTGGATAGCCTGGGATTGTACGGCGGATGGATCAACATTCTTCCCGCGGGCTCCGTTGCTGAGCATGTTCATATTGAAGGTGATGAAATCCTCTGGGCGGTCTGCGGGTCCGCGAAGGTGCTGGTCGACGGCCGGGAGGTCGAGTTGAAGGAGGGAGGCTCGCTTCGGATTCCTCGAGGTGTCAGGCACGCCGCAATGGCCGGACCGCGCGGCATGGTTGCCGTCCAGGTGTACCGGCCGGGGGGGCCTGGTCTCCGCTTCTACGATTGGTCCGAACACCTGAAACCGTAGCCGCCTTTTGAACCCCCCGGCGCTATCTTTTACGGATGTCTGAGATTCCCGAACCGCTCGCCACGGCCTTCACGGACCGGTACACCTTCGAGCGTGAACTCGGACGCGGTGGGATGGCCACGGTTTATCTCGCGAAGGATGGGAAACACAGTCGTTCGGTGGCAGTGAAGGTTTTGCGGCCCGAAGTGGCCGCGGTCATCGGGGTCGACCGGTTCCTCCGGGAAATTGAAATCATTGCCCAGCTGCAACATCCGAACGTGCTCACGCTCATCGATTCGGGCAAAGCGGGAGATTATCTCTATTACGTCATGCCGTTTGTGGAGGGTGAAACCCTCCGAGGCTGGTTGGCTCGCAGTGGAACCTTGCCGTCCGCGGAAGCCGTCCGCCTCACGTTGGAAATCGCCGAGGCGCTGAATTACGCGCATCAGCATGGGGTCGTCCACCGGGATATCAAGCCGGAGAATATTCTGCTATCCGGTGGGCACGCCGTAGTCGCAGACTTCGGAATTGCAAAAGCCGTTTCGACCGCCGGCGGAGTCAACCTGACCCGAACGGGGTTCCCGCTCGGGACGCCGGGATATATGAGTCCCGAACAAGCGGCGGGACTGATGGACCTCGATGTGCGAACGGACGTGTTCAGCCTCGCCGCGGTGACATACGAGATGGTGGTGGGGCAAACGCCAGGGATGTGGCTCTCGGAAGAAGCGGTTCGCTTGGGACACTTTCAAGACGCGGAGCCGGGGCACCGGGCCAAGCTCGACCTTCTCCCCGGCGGAGCGGAACAGACGCTCGCGCGTGCGATGGCGTTGCGACCGAATCTCCGGTATGCGACCCCCCTCGAATTTGCTCAGCGGTTCGCGGGCGCGTTTGGTGAGCGTCTGCGCTACTCGGCTCCCCAAGTGGAAGCGATCGTGAATCGCGCCGCGGAGCTGGAAGCCACCGAGCCAACCTTAACCGGCGCCATGACGATTGGTGGCGTCGAGCGGTTGGCGGCAGAAGTGGGAATCGAACCCGCGGTCGTTCGGCGTGCCGCCCGTGAGGTCCTTTCGCCGGCACCCCGCGCATCGCAATGGCGTTCTTCGGCAACACCTCCAGCTGCCGCGAAGAGGCCGTCGGTGTTTCTCGGCGGGCCGGCGTTATTGGTGTTCGAGCGAGTGGTCGAGGGTGAGGTCCCCGAATCCGAGTACGTACCCATGGTTGAAGAGATTAGGTTGGCGATCAACAACGTGGGCCAAGTGAGCACGCTCGGCAACTCAATCGCCTGGCGCTCGACGGCCGCGCCGGGCTCGGGTGTGGGCCGAGACGTGCATGTCCTGATCACGCCCCGCGGCGGGCAGACCCGCATTCGTGTGGAAGAGCGTCTCAATGGTCTGGCCGGCGGACTGTTCGGGGGCCTCATGGGCGGTCTCGGTGGGGGCGGTTTCGGTGTTGCGATGGGGGTCGGAATGGGGGCGCTTCATTCCCCACTCGCCGCTGGTTTATTGGCCGGCGGAATCGTTCTCGGGGCTTACTCGTTGGCGCGTGGCATCTTCCGAAGCAAGGCTCGCTCCCGCACTGAGGAGCTTTTCGTGTTGATCAATCGTTTGGCGCAACATGTCGCTGACACCGCCGAGATAGCGGATCCCGGCACACCTCGCATTTCGAAAGGGGGGAAAAGGTGAATCGGAAGTTCAAGCTCATGGCGCCGCTTTCGCTCTTGGTGCTACTCACGGATTGCACCACCAAGGCGCTCGCCGTCGAGCACCTCTCTCCCCCATTTATTCCACACCAAATCCTCGGCGATTTCTTGCGGTTCACCTTGGCATACAACCCGGGAGCCGCCTTCAGCATGTCCCTCGGGGCGTTCTCGCGGCCTGGGTTCCTTGTGATCGGTATCGGAGTTCTGTTTCTGCTCGGGCGCGTGCTCAAGGAGACGCCGGAGGCCGCAACGCTTCGCTTGGTGGCACTCGGTCTCATCGTGGGCGGCGCGCTGGGCAACCTGCTCGATCGGGTCCGCTCGGCGCGCGGGGTAGTGGATTTCATCGATATGGGGGTCGGCGCCTGGAGGTTTTGGACCTTCAACGTGGCTGATATGGGCGTCAGCATCGGGGCCGTCCTACTCGCGATCAGCCTGTGGCAGCAGGGTCAAATGGAAGATTCACCGATCGGGTGATGCGATGGCCGCGGTCATCCCGGCCCGGTCTCACCAATCGCCCGCCAACTCGCAGCCACTTTTCGGCCCTCGAAAGGCCCCCGCCATGCCTTCGCGCTGGTTCGTCTTTTGGTTAACCCTCGGGCTACTGCTTCCGGCCTCCTCCACCCAGGCGCAGCAAATCCCGCTCGACCCGGCCGTGAGGGTCGGTCGTTTGAGCAACGGGCTTCGCTACTACATCCGAGCAAACCCAAAGCCCGAAAAGCGCGCGGAGCTCCGGCTCGTTGTGAATGCGGGATCGGTCCTCGAAGATGACGACCAATTGGGACTCGCCCACTTCGTCGAACACATGGCGTTCAACGGCACCACCCATTTCAAGAAACAGGAGCTGGTGGATTACATCGAACGGATCGGCATGCACTTCGGTGCGGACCTCAACGCTTCCACCTCCTTCGACGAGACCACCTACGAGCTTCACATTCCGACGGACACCGTCGCGATTGTCAGCCGCGCGTTCCAAATTCTCGAGGATTGGGCCCATGGAGTGTCCTTCGACCCTGCGGCGGTGAAGAAGGAACGCGGAGTCATCACCGAGGAATGGCGCCTCGGGCGGGGCGCCCAAGCGCGCATGCAAAATAAGCAGTTCCCCATATTGTTCCGCGGCTCCCGATATGCCACCCGGCTTCCGATCGGTACCAAGGAATCGCTGGAGACCTTCGGCATCGCCTCGCTTCGGCGTTTTTATCGGGATTGGTACCGACCGGATTTGATGGCCGTCATCGCGGTTGGCGACTTCGACGGGGCGATGATCGAACGCTTGGTCCGCCGGCAATTCGGGAACATCCCAAAGGCGACGTCCCCCCGAAAACGGGTCATCTATCCCGTGCCGGACCACGAGGCTCAGATGGCGACGGTAGCCACCGATGCCGAGGCCACGAATTCATCCGCGAGCTTGGTCGTCCTGCGTGCGCCCGAGGAGTCGGGCACGGTGGCCGCCTATCGTCGCGGGATCGTCGCCGGCCTCTACAACCAGATCCTCAATGCGCGCCTGAATGAAATCACCCAGAAGGCGGACGCGCCGTTTCTCTTCGCGGGCTCCGGACAGGGGCGCTTCGTCCGGTCCCGCGAAGGCTACTCGCTCTTCACGGCCGTCAAGGAAGGTGGCATCGAACGCGGATTCGAGGCGCTCCTGACGGAGGCCGAGCGAATTCGACGGTTTGGAGTGACCCCGACTGAACTCGAACGCGCCAAAACGATTTATCTGCGCCAGATGGAACAATCGTACGCCGAACGAGAAAAAGCTGAATCGGACGGATACGTGAGTGAGTATATCGATCACTTCCTGACCGGCGATCCCGCGCCCGGCGTTCGCTACGAATATGAGTTGTCGAAGACGATAGTACCTTCGATCACAGTGGAGGATGTGGGCGCGCTCATCAAGGATCGCTTGAGTCCGCGCAATCGTGTCGTTCTCGCCAATGCGCCCGAGAAAGCCGGCCTCGCCCCTCCGACCGAATCGGCCCTCCTGCAAGTCTTTGATAAGGTGACGCGCCAGGCACTCACCGCATACGAGGACAGCGTCTCCTCGGCACCCCTTGTGTCCGATCCTCCTCGGGGTTCGGCCGTCGTGTCCGACAAACGCGACACGACCTACGACATCACGGAGTGGCGGCTCGGCAACGGGGTGCGCGTCCTGCTCAAGCCCACCAATTTCAAGGACGACGAGATTCTAATGACCGGCTGGAGTCCGGGCGGATCCTCGCGGGTTCCGGACGAGCAACTTTTGAGCGCGGCGCTGGCCACCGCCATCGTGAGCCGTGAAGGCTTAGGTACGTTCAGCGCCGTTGAGCTCCAGAAGAAACTTGCGGGGAAGGCGGTCCGCGTTTTTCCCTATATCGGGGACATGCAAGAGGGGTTCAACGGGCAGGCTTCGCCCAAAGACTTCACGACGATGTTTGAGTTGATCTACTTGTACTTCACCGCTCCCCGCAGAGACTCAGTTGCCTTCGGCGCGTTTACGGACTTGATCCGATCCTCCCTGGCCAACCGGGGCGCCAGCCCGGATGCGGTGTTCCAGGATTCGGTTCAGGTCACCCTCGCGAACCATCACCCGCGCGCGCGCCCGTTCACCGCGGACCGTGTCGGGGAAATCCACCTCGACCAGGCGATGACGTTTTATCGCGACCGATTCGCCGACGCCGGCGATTTCACCTTTCTATTCGTCGGGAACTTCCGGCTCGATAGTATTCGACCGTTGGTGGAGCAATGGCTGGGTGGGCTCCCCACGGTCACGCGTGACGACTCGTGGAAGGATACGGGAATCGAGCCGCCGCCCGGGGTGACCGAGCGCGTCATTCGCAAAGGAATCGAGCCAAAGAGTCAAACGGACATCATATTCACCGGTCCCTTCGAGTTCACTCCGGTCAATCGCCATCGGCTCGGTGTCCTTCGTGCGGTGCTCGAGATTCGGCTCCGGGAACAGCTGCGCGAGGCGCTCGGAGGCACGTACGGCGTATCCGTGGGTGCGGAGTCCAATCGTATCCCGAAGTCCACGTACACGTTCTCGGTTGGATTCGGTTCCGCGCCCACTCGCGCCGGTGAGCTCACTAAAGCCGTGTTCGCCGAGATCGATTCGGTGGCCCGTTTCGGTGCGACGCCCGCCGAACTCGCCAAAGTCAAAGAGGCGGAATTGCGGGACCACGAAACCAACCTGAAGGAGAATCAGTATTGGCTCGGCCAAGTTCCCTATTCCGATCAGAATGGTGAACCACTGGGAGAGGTGCTGGGTCGTATGCTCGAGCGGACCAATGCGATCACTTCGGAATATGTCCGAGATGCCGCTCGCGAATACCTCAACCGGACCCACTACGTTCAGCTGACCCTTTGCCCGGAACAAGGAGCCGCTTGTCCATGAGAAGTACTTCTGCCGCGCTCGGCCCGCTTTTGCTCGTGGCGCTCGGCCGGCTGGCCGCTCAGGTGCCCGACTCCGTGGCTCATCGAGTGGATCAAGTGTTTTCTCAGCTGGACAACACACGGTCCCCTGGCTGCATCGTCGGGGTGACGAGCGGAGGCATGAGCATCACGCGGGCCTACGGAATGGCAAATCTGGAGTATGGCGCTCCTCTGACCGTGGAATCCATCTCGGAAGCCGGGTCGGTTTCCAAACAGTTTGTCGCGGCAGCGACGGTGCTGCTTGCCCAGCGTGGAAAACTCTCGCTCGATGACGATATTCGGACGTATCTTCCGGAAATTCACAATTTTGGCACGCCGATCACGATTCGGATGCTGTTACACCACATCAGCGGCCTCCGTGATCAATGGACTCTCTTAGCCCTCAAGGGACGCGAGCCGGGCACCGCGGTGCATTCGCTCGAGGAAGTACTCGATCTGATCAGTCTGCAGCGTGATCTCAATTTTCCGCCGGGCACCCGATACCTATACAGCAATACGGGGTACATTCTCCTCCGGGTCATCGTCGAACGGGTTTCCGGCGAGCCGCTCGGCGTGTTCACCCACCACAATCTGTTCGAACCCTTGGGGATGACGCACACGCGCTGGCGGGAAGACTTCGCTGCCGTCCTTCCCGGCCGGACCACCGCCTATTCGACCACACCGTCCGGCGGCTTCCGGCTGGAAATGCCCTTCTCGAACGTCTTTGGGAGCGGAGGGCTCCTGACGACCGTTGGGGATTTGCTGAAATGGAATGCGAACCTCGACCATCCGGTGGTGGGTGGCCAAGCACTGGTCGACACGATGACCCGCCGCGGTGTGCTGCGCGATGGACGGGACATCTCCTACGCTCTCGGACTCCTGATTGGCCAGTATCACGGCACCCTTGAGGTGCAGCACAGCGGCGCCACAGCCGGGTACCGAGCATTCTTGGGCCGTTATCCGGAACAGAACGTTTCCGTGGCGCTTCTCTGCAACCTGGCCTCGGCGGACCCGGTGAGCCTCGGCCATCAGGTTGCCGATGTATTTCTGCCCGCCGCGCCGAGTGCCTTGGCCGCGTCCGGCACTCGGCCCGCGCAGATGCAAGATGTCACGGCTTTGGCAGGGCTCTATCGGGATCCTGTCTCCGAGGACATCCTTCGCGTTGAGGTCAAAGACAACGCCCTGGTCGCCGAGTATTTTGGTCGGACGGCCCCCTTGATCGCGAAGGCGGTGAATCAGTTTACTGCCGTGGGCGTTTCCGTGGACTTGGCGTTCGACGTGGACCCGGCGGGGAAGGCTCGGGGCCTCACCCGCATTAGCGCGGACGGCAACTCGGTTCGGTTCGTCGCAACGAAGGCGGTACACCCGACACTCGCAGAATTGCAAGGCTATGTTGGCACGTACTACAGCGACGAACTCGAGACGATTTACGACGTGCTCCTCCAGGGCGATTCGTTGGCGGTGCGACGGCGGGGGACGAAAGCCATATCCCTCCGGCCGATGGATCGCGATGGATTCCAATCGGAGCTCTTCTCCGTCCGATTCAGCCGGGGGAAGGGAAGCATTGTCGATGGACTGGCGCTCTTTGCCGGACGAGCGCTGAATGTTCGTTTCCGGCGGCAATAGGGAGGGAGACCCATGGCGGTCATGATTCCACGGCCAGCACCCACCGAATATGGCGCTTTTTACGCTGGGTATATCCAAGGTGTGCCCGATGGCGATTTGTTGGTATTTTTGCGCGCGCAAATGCGAGACACTCGGGCGTTCCTCGAATCTATTCCCGGCAGCAAGGGAGATTTCGCCTACGCCCAGGGTAAGTGGAGTGTCAAGGAAGTCGTCGGACACGTCTCCGACACCGAGCGCGTTATGTCGTATCGTGCTCTGCGGATCGCGCGAGGGGATGAGACACCCTTGCCGGGGTTCGATGAGAACGCGTTCGCGCGGGTGTCCGGTGCGGCGCGGCGCACCGTCACGGATCTGTCCGGCGAATTTGCTCACGTGCGCCAGGCGACGCTGGATCTGCTGACCAATCTCGACGCGGACGCATTTGCCCGGCTGGGCACCGCGAGCGGCCACGCCATCTCGGTCCGCGCATTGGCCTACATAATCGCGGGTCACGAAGTTCATCATCTTCGCGTACTGCGCGAGCGGTACCTCGCCGCATGACGGCGCGGGGTTCGGTGTCCCAGACCACAAACGAAAGCCGCGATCTCGGCTTCGGCTCCGTTCTCGCGCGGGAAAGTCGCGCGCGCTTGTTGAATCGCGACGGATCGTTCAACGCGCGACGAGAAGGGTTGCCGTTCTTCCGCTCCCTCTCTCTCTATCATTCTCTTCTCACAATGACGTGGCCCCGATTCCTATTGATGACCGTCGGGGCCTACGTGCTGGTCAACTGCGCTTTCGCGTTGGGCTATTTCTGGCTCGGGTCCGGAGCCCTGACCGGCGCGGCCGCCGATGATCCGACAGGTCGCTTCTTGGAAGTCTTCTTCTTCAGCGTTCACACCCTCGCGACGATAGGGTACGGCAACGTTAGTCCGGCCAGCCTCGGAGCGAACCTCCTGGTCACGATCGAGTCCTTCGTCGGGCTAGTTGGGTTCTCCATGATCGCCGGGATCGTGTTCGCGCGGGTGTCTCGACCCACCGCGGGGGTCGTGTTCAGTCAACGCGCGGTCATTGGCCCTTATCGAGGCAAGACAGCCTTGATGTTCCGGTTGACCAACATCCGCCGGAACGAGTTGTTTCAGGTGACTGCCCGCGTGTATTTCTCGTGGAAGAAACCCGGCGAACAGGATCGTCAGTTCTTCGAACTCGAGCTGGAGCGCCGGGACGTCATGTTCCTTGCGCTCACGTGGACGGTGGTGCACCCGATCGATGAACAGAGTCCGATCTTCGGCGTATCCGAGGCGGAATTGCACGGCGCGGAGGCGGAACTCTTCGTCTTGCTGACGGCCACTGAGGAAGCCTTTTCTCAGACCGTGCATGCCCGAGTCTCGTACACCGGGCAGGAGATCATTATGGGCGCGCGATTCGTGAACATCATCGAGCCGCCGCGGGATGATGGGATCGTGCACCTCAACGTGACCCGGATCAACGAACTGGAACGTGTGGCGCTGTAAGCGTCGACGGTGGCCAAAATCGTGTTCCTTCGGAGGATGGACTATGCGCTTGGCTTTGGTCGCCATGGGTGCTCTCGTTTTGTCTTCGGCGCTGGTGAACGCCCAGGCCTTGCCCGAACACGGGAAACGGTACCCTCGGCTCGTCATACGGAACGCCACCATCGTTCCCGGTAACGGATCGCCCGCGCGCGGCCCGTTCGACATCGTGGTCGAAGGCAACCGGATCGCGGACCTCGTACCCCTCGACCCGGTCGCCGCCAGGGAAGGGCGAGCAAAACACCCAGCCGGAGATGTGGTGATTGACGCGACCGGCAAATATGTCCTCCCCGGGCTCATCAATGCACACGGCCACATCCAGGATGAGCGGGCCGGGCTGCCGCAGCCGCTCGAGTACGAATTCAAACTCTGGTTGGCATCCGGCATCACCACCGTGCGCGACGTCGGGTCCGACGTCAAGAAATCCTTGGCCCTTCGCGATCGAAGCAATGCAGGGACGCTCGAAGCGCCGAGGTTCTTCATCTACGCCGTATTCGGCCAGGGATTTGGAGTGACCACGGACGGAGTGACCACGGACCGCGTGCGGACGCCGGAGCAGGCGCGCGCCCACGTGCGCGAGCTAAAGGCGATGGGCGTGGACGGCATCAAGGTCTTGGGCATCGATCGCGACATCATGCAAGCGATGGAAGATGAAGCGCACAAAGTCGGCCTCCGAATTGCCCATCATACCGGGGTCGAAGAGACGAATGCCTGGGACGATGTGAAGTTCGGAACCACCAGTATTGAGCATTGGTACGGAGTGCCCGATGCCGCGCTGAAGGATGCCGTACAGGCGTTCCCGCCCACATACAATTACAACAACGAAGTGGACCGATTCCGGTATGCGGGACGTCTCTGGCGCGAAGCCGACCCGGAGAAACTGGGCAAGTTACTCGACGCGATGGTCGCAGCGAATGTGGCGTGGGATCCGACCCTTGTCATCTACGAGGCCAGCCGGGATCTCCAGCGGGCGCAGGCCCAGCCTTGGTACAAGGACTATCTGCATCCGACTCTCGAGGAGTACTTCCGCCCCAATCCCGCCAACCACGGATCCTATTTCCTTGGTTGGACTTCGACGGACGAAACTTTCTGGAAGGAGAATTACCGGATCTGGATGAATACGCTCCGGGAATTCGAGCGCCGCGGCGGGCTGATCGGTGTGGGTGAGGACGCCGGGTTTATATACCAGATGTATGGCTTTGGCGTCATTCGTGAATTGGAGCTCCAGCAGGAGGCGGGTTTCAGTACTCTCAAGGTGATCCAGCACGCCACCCTCAACAACGCCAAGATCCTCGGCCAGGAGGAGCGCCTTGGCCGCATTCGGGTGGGCTACACGGCCGACCTTATCGTCGTCAACGGGAACCCACTGGAGAACCTCAAGGTGCTTTACCCGATTGGAGTCGATGAGATCCGAGACGGAAAGGCCGTGCATACCGGTGGCGTGGAATGGACGATCAAAGACGGCATCGCCTATCATGGCCCCACCCTACTTCGCGAGGTGAAGGAGATCGTGGCCAAGGCCCGCGCCAACCGACCGGAGAAATAGGGCTCGGAGGGAAGAATGGTTACAATCTTACTGGCGCTCCAGGTGGCCGGCGGGGTCGGAGCTTCGGCCGCGCCGTCTCTGTTTACCGACACCACGAAAATCATCATCCTGGGGACCGGAACACCGAACCCCGACCCCGAGCGATCGGGACCGTCCGTCGCCATAGTGGTTCGTGGCACCGCGTACGTTGTGGACGCTGGCCCAGGACTAGTGCGTCGGGCCGCGGCCTTGGCGGCCAAGGGGCAACCAGCCCTCCAGGCCAGTCGTCTCAACCACCTCTTCCTCACTCATCTCCATTCTGATCATACCGTCGGCATCCCCGACTTGATTCACACCGGCTGGGTCCATGGGCGCACTGGGGCGATTCACGCATTCGGTCCGCCCGGAACCAAGGCAATGATGGAGCATCTCGAGTTGGCGTTTGCCGAGGACATCAAGATTCGCCGGGATGGACTGCAACCCTCCACCAAGGGCGGCTATCGAGTCGAGGCCACCGAAATTGTTCCCGGACTGGTGTACGAAGATTCAAACGTGAAGGTGTTTGCCTTCGCCGTACCCCATGCGGACTGGAAGTTTGCGTTTGGCTATCGGTTCGTCACGCCGGATCGAACGATTGTGGTTTCCGGAGACACCCGGGCGAGCCAAGCGGTCGTATCGGCCTGCAACGGCTGCGATGTGCTGGTCCACGAGGTCTATTCCGCCGCCCGATTCAAACAATTGCCGGCGCCGTGGAAGCGGTACCACTCTGCCGCACACACCGGCACCGACTCATTGGCACATCTGGCTTTGCGCGCACACCCGAAGCTTTTGGTACTCTATCATCAACTCTACTGGGGCGCCTCGGATGACGATCTTCTTCGCGAACTCCGGTCTGCCGGTTATCATGGGAAGGCGGTCTCAGCCCGCGACCTCGAGACTTACTGAGACCCCGTCCCGAACTCGAAGTACTTGGATTGGAGACGCATCAATGGCTCAGCGACGAGTGGCGGCGATCCCGAACGAAACGCTGCGCGAGCTCCGTCAAATCCCCGGCGTGGGGCCAAGCATTGCGCAGGACCTCGTGGAGTTGGGGTACAGTAGAATTCGTGATCTCAAGGGCGCAAACCCGGAGGAGATGTACGAACGTTTCATGCGACTCAAGGGGATGCACGTCGACCGTTGTTTGCTCTACGTATTCCGGTGTGCTGTGTACTTCGCTTCTCGGAGCCGCCACGATCCAGAGCTCCTCAAGTGGTGGAACTGGAAGGACCGGGCTTAGGCGGCACGCGACCAGCTCGCTCACCTGTAGGTAGGGTGTTCAGTAGCGAGGCAACGCTTTCCGCCTGAGGGCCGAGGATGCCTCCGGCCGTTCTCCCGGAAGTGTGGGGCTGGGCTGGGGGCCCCCCCTTTAAAAGCAATATCGCGTTTCTGCAAGGCGCATCGGTAACCGCGACAACGCCGGTCAGGCCTTTCGCCCGCAGGTCGGCGGTGCCGTAACCACCCTTCGCGCCGCGCCGGCCACAACAGTTTGTGCCGATCGGATCCGCGGTATACTTTCCCGCTTCGCGTTCCCCAAAATCCGATTCCTTACAGTGAGCCCAGCCTTCATGGAAACCGCCAAGCGTACCCGCACATTCACCGAATCCGTCATCCGAGGCATGACGCGCCTGTCGGACCAATACGGCGCGATCAACTTAGCCCAGGGTTTTCCCAATTTCCCCGCGCCGGATGTCCTCAAGGAGGCGGCGGCGAAGGCCATTCGAGACAACATCAACCAATACGCCATCACCTGGGGCGCCAAACGCTTGCGCGACGCCGTGGCCAAGAAATACTTCGATTGGTATGGCATGGAGGTGGACCCCCAGACCGAACTCACGATCACTTGCGGTGCCACCGAGGCGATGGCCGCTACATTGCTCGCCATCGTCAATCCGGGCGACGAGGTGATCGTTCTCGAGCCTTTTTACGAGAACTATGGTCCTGACGCCATCCTGTGTGACGCTCGGCCGATCTACGTGTCGATGGCCCCGGGTGAGCCGCTCGACCTCGACCGCCTAGCGCAGGCGTTTTCCCCCCGAACCCGCGCCATCATCGTCAATACCCCGGGAAACCCGTCTGGACGGGTGCTCAATCGCACCGAGCTCAAGGCCATCGGTGATCTCTGCCTTCGCTTTGGGGCGTTCGCCGTCACCGATGAAATCTACGAGCATATCTATTACGAAGGCGAGCATATTCCCCTCGCGACGCTCCCGGGTATGCGGGACCACACGATCACCATTAGCGGCGCGTCAAAGACGTTCAGTATCACGGGCTGGAGGATCGGAACGATCGTCGCGCCGGCTGCGATTACCAATGCCATCCGAAAGGTGCACGATTTCTTGACCGTCGGTGCCCCGGCCCCATTACAGGAAGGCCTAGCGGTAGCGATGGAACAGCTGGGTCGCTCGTACTATGAGCAATTGGCCGGGGAGTATCGTGCCCGACGCGATCTCCTCGTTGGGGCGCTGCGGGAGAGCGGCTTCTATTGTGAGGCGCCGCAAGGAGCCTATTACATCCTGGCCGATTTCTCGGCCCTGAGCCAGCTCCCGTCCGATCAATTCGCGGAATGGTTGGTGAAGGAAGGCGGAATTGCCACGGTACCGGGAACCAGTTTCTTTAGTCGCCCGGAGCTAGGCCATCGGTATACCCGTTTCGCGTTCTGCAAAACCGACGATATGCTCCGCAAGGCCGCCGAGCGGCTCAGCTCGCTTCCGAAAGCGGCGCGCTGACCGGTAAACGAAACGGGGGAAAGTTGCCTTTCCCCCGCATAGGTTTCGTCAGAATGCTTCAGCTGGGATCGTCCGAATCGTCGCTGTCCTCATCATCGTCGTCGTCCATATCACCATTGTGATGCCGGTCGCCTCCGATCTTGAGCTCGATCAGGTCGTCCGCATCATCAACCGCCCGCCCCGCATCCCGCATTGCGCGGATGAAGGCGCCATCCACGCCGTGAATCCGCAACGACACTAAATCGTCGATCGGTACCGACCGCAAGCCTGCGTCAACGATATCTCGGATGTACTCCGGGGTGATTCCGTGGATCTTCATGGAGACGAGATCGTCGGGATCGACGTGGTTGTAGCCCAAGTGGCCGAGGTTCCGAACGAAGTCCGACGTAATGCCGTGGATCTTGAGCGACAAGAGGCCATCGACATCCGCCGCTTCGATTCCGAGCCTCGTCATGTCGCGAATGAACTCCGGCGTGATGCCGTGGATCCTCATGGAGACCAGGTCGTCCGAGTCGACATCTTCCTGCCCATCTTCCGCGAGCTCTTCGCGGAGGCCCGGTTCCACATCGTGGATCTTCATGGCGATCAAGTCTTCGACGGTGGGTTGCCGTTTGCTACCCTGCTGCATGGACCGGATGTAGTCCGGGGTCACATCGTGGATTCGCATCGCGAGCAGGTCGGACGGAGCCACATGGTCGTATCCCAGATCATGCAGCTCGCGGACGAACTCGGGGGAGACGTCGTGGATGCGCATGCTGATCAGGTCATCGACGTCCTTGGCTCCCACTCCGGCATCCGCGAGACCCTTGGCCCAAGCGGCTTTCACATCGTGCACCGTCAAGGCGAGAAGAGCATCCCGAGTCGGTTCCTGATAGCCCATCTTACGTAGCTCGGCGACGAACCTCGGGCTCGGCGTGAACACATATTCCCCCTCGCCCTGGCCATCGCGGAACGACCCCGCGAAGCTGACCTGGCCCGCTTCGCGGGCGAGTTCGAAGTGAACGTCCGTGGCTGCATAGTCGCGCGAGAGATTCTTGAGCCCCGTCAACTCTTCGGCTGGGATCTCAAATCCGTAGTTCTGGTTCCACGAGCCGGCCGACTCCCGGAGGTCCACTTGCAACCCGAGACGGGAAGAACCGTCAGACCTAGAACGTCGAACCTCACCGGTCCATTTACCGTTCCTGACCTCCTTAACCGATGCTGGTCGAATGGTCGAGATTCGCTTCGAAACCGCCGCTCCAGTGATGCAGACTAATCCCGCGATGACGAGAAGGGTCGTTCGGACGCGCATAGAGACCTCAAGTAGGGGGCATCACCATTGGATGCAGGTTCAATCCGAAACGTTGCTTCAATACGGAAATTGCCGGTAGGAAGTGTCAGAAGTGGATTCATTCGCAGGCCCTGCGATTCCTCGGTCGCTGCGCTCTCTCGGAATAACAATAATTTCCGGAGAGTCCTTTAGTAGTTGTATATACAACTCATCACTGTGGCGCTCAGTGATCTGGCAATCCTGCTCCCATGAATTACACTCCCTCGGCTCCAGCGCCTTAATTCGTGAGCCAGATGGCAGGTTTCCTTCTCCTTCCGGTGTTGAAGGTGGTCCCATGGGTGGCTCTTTCAAACAGCCGAACGGTCCAATCCCGCCGGTCGCGGACCGCCGCCCTACCCAACGTGCAATGCATGGGGATCGGTGGGAAGACGACTATTTCTGGCTTCGGGAGAAGTCGGATCCGGGCGTCGCCGCATATCTGGAGGCGGAGAATACCTATGCCGGGGCGGTCCTCGAGCGGGTTCAGCCGCTGGCAAACGTACTATACGCCGAAATGTTGGGCCGAATCAAGCAGACCGACCTCTCCGTGCCCTACGGGCTCGGAGACTTCGCGTACTACACCCGCACCGTGGAGGGACAGCAGTATCCGTTATACTGTCGAAAGCGCGGTTCTGAGGAAGGGCCTGAGGAGATCATGCTCGATCTCAACGCTATGGCCCAGGGCCTGAGCTTCATGGCTCTTGGGCTGCTCCAGGTGAGCCACGACGGCAATCTGCTCGCCTACAGCACCGATTCCACCGGCTTCCGGGTTTACACGTTGTGGGTCAAGGATCTTCGCACCGGAGAACTCCTTCCGGAGCGAGTGCCAGGGGTAGGGTCGGCCGCGTGGTCCTCGGACGACCGCACCCTTTTCTATACCACCGAGGACGAGGCCAAACGCCAATATCGACTCTACCGACACAAATTGGGCGCAGCGGGTCCCGATGACCTGGTGTATGAAGAGGCCGACGAACTGTTCCACGTGCACGTGGGGGAAACTCGTAGCAAACGCTTTTTGGTGCTGAGCGTCGGCAGCCACACGACATCGGAAATCCGGTTTCTGCCCGCGGATCGTCCCGAGGAGCACTGGACCCTTGTGGCGCCGCGGATCCATGAGCAGGAATACGATCTTGATCACCGCGGCGCTCAGTTTCTGATCCGGACCAACGACAGCGGACGCAACTTCCGCCTCGTTACGGTGCCTATTGCATCGTCTGGCCGGCTGCACTGGTCGGAAGTGGTTCCCCATCGCGCGGCGATCATGCTCGAGGGATTCGACGTGTTCGAGCGGTACCTGGTCCGTTACGAACGTGAGGACGGTGTGCCGGCAATCCGGGTAACAGATTGGTCCACGGGGGAAACCCACTCA
Source organism: Gemmatimonadota bacterium (assembly GCA_025358055.1). Classification (GTDB taxonomy): domain Bacteria; phylum Gemmatimonadota; class Gemmatimonadetes; order Gemmatimonadales; family GWC2-71-9; genus JANYKV01. The sequence continues at coordinate 93,017 of JANYKV010000063.1, read as the reverse complement.
GTAGAGTTTCCTGAGCCAGTGTTCGAGGTCTCCCCGGGGCAGAATCGGAACTGGGACACGTCGTTCGTTCGTTATCACTACGAATCGCTCGTCACACCGGCCTCAGTGTTTGACTATGACCTGTCCACCCGGACTCGGACCCTCCGAAAACAGACCGAGGTCGTTGGCGGGTATGACGCCTCCCAGTACCGGTCGGAGCGAATTCATGCCCAGGCGCCCGATGGGACCAGCGTCCCGATCTCTTTGGTCTATCGGCGTGGATTGATTCGAGACGGCCGCAGTCCGGTTCTCCTCGAGGGTTATGGCGCCTACGGGATTCCCTTTCCCACGACGTTTTCGTCGAACCGATTGAGTCTGCTTGATCGCGGAGTGGTCTATGCGATTGCGCACGTACGGGGCGGTGGCGACTTGGGTAAGCCGTGGCATGATGCCGGACGAATGCGGCAGAAGATGAATACCTTCACAGACTTCATTGCGTCGATCGATCACCTCGTGGCCGCCGCCTACACTCGGGCGGACCGTATCGTCATCGAGGGCGGCAGCGCAGGCGGTCTCCTCATGGGGGCGGTGGTCAACCTCCGGCCCGAGCGGGTCAAGGCCGTCCTGTCGGTGGTGCCTTTCGTGGATGTGATCAACTCGATGTCGGACCCCTCGCTGCCACTCACGGTTGGCGAGTACGAGGAGTGGGGCAACCCGGCGGATCTGGATGACTATGCGTATATGAGACAGTACTGCCCATATTCCAATCTTCAGCGGGGACGCTACCCTGCGATGCTCGTTCGAACGTCACTCAATGACAGCCAGGTGATGTACTGGGAACCCGCGAAGTACGTGGCCAAGTTGCGTACTTTGAAGACCGACGCTAACCCCCTCCTCTTGCTCACCAACATGGGCGCGGGGCATGGCGGTTCCTCCGGCCGATACGATCGCTTGCGGGAGCTTGCTCTGGACTATGCCTTCATCCTGACCCAAGTGGGAGCGGAATAGGTAGTCACCGTAGCGGTCGGGGTGCTTCTTGCGTCCGTCCCTTGGTTCCCCTACGATTGCCGGAACGCCGAGGCTCTTCGAACCCATGAAAGTCATGCGCTGGTATCTCGAGATGTCGAGTCCAGATGAGCTTCGTCCGTGCGCCGGAGCGGTTCCGGACCGCACTGAGGTTCGCCGGGCGGAGATTCCGTTGCCGGAGCTCAATCGGTTTCTCTATGCCGCCGTGGGCGATGAATGGCATTGGACTGATCGCCTCTCGTGGTCCTTCGAGCGGTGGATGGAATATCTGGAGCGCCCGGAGATAGAGACATGGGTGCTATCGGTGCGCGGGACTCCCGCAGGCTATTTCGAGCTGGAACGCCGCGAGATGGGTACCGTCGAGATCTTGTTTTTTGGCCTCCTGCCGGCGTTCATCGGCAGGGGACTGGGTGGATACCTGCTTACCAAAGCGGTCGAGCGCGGGTGGGAGCTAGGCGCAGCTCGGGTGACGCTCAACACCTGCAGCCTGGATCACCCCAGCGCCCTCGCCGCATATGAGGCTCGCGGCTTTCGGATCATCCGCGAAGAGGCGGAAGATCGCGATGACACTCCAGCCCCCGGTGCTTGGCCCGGCGCCAACCGTCCTTTGGTGAGAGCGAACGCATGAATTTGGAGGCACGATCATGGATACCCGGACGTTTTTGGCAATGAGCTTTCTTGCTGGGATTGGCGCCGTACCAGTCGCTGGGCAGTCGGCCCGACCGCTCACGATGGCGGGGCGCTCCACGGTGTACGCGCCGCGTGGTGTCATTGCGACGAGTCAGCCGTTGGCGAGCGGTGCGGGGCTCGCGGTGTTGCAACGCGGCGGGAATGCGATCGACGCCGCGGTGACCGCCGCCGCGGTCTTGAACGTCACCGAGCCGATGATGACCGGGATCGGCGGCGATATGTTCGCGTTGGTGTGGTCCGCGAAAGAGCATCGTCTCCTCGGTCTCAACGGAAGCGGCCACTCGGGCACCCAGGCGACGCGCGAGACACTCGTTAAACGTGGTCGCACGACCATGCCCGTGCTCGGCGCGGAGAGCATTACGGTCCCTGGCGCTTTGGCCGGATGGGCGGACTTGCTTCAGAAATACGGGACGATCACTCTGGCTGAGGCCCTCGAGCCCGCCATTCGTATTGCCGAAGAAGGATTTCCGGTCACCCCGGTCATCGCGGGCGACTGGAACGACGCGATCAAAGTGCTCGAAAGCGATCCCGGTGCCCGCTCCCTCTATTTGGTGGACGGCCAACGGGCGCCAAGCGCGGGGGAGTGGTTTCGGAACCCCGAGCTAGCGGGGACATTTCGCGCGATCGCGAAGGACGGAATCAAGGCCCTCTACGGTGGCGCGATTGGACAGCGGATCGTGAGTCACCTCCAATCCATGGGCGGATTCCTCTCCGTGGAGGATTTCGCCAAACATCACTCCGACTGGGTGACGCCGATTTCAGTACCCTTCAAAGGCTACCGCCTCTATGAAATTCCGCCGAGCGGGCAGGGAATCGCGGCCCTAGAAATGCTCCGGATCTTGGAGTCCTACGACTTGAAGGCGATGGGCCACAATACACCGGTGTACCTCCATCACCTCATCGAGGCGAAGAAATTGGCCTTCGCGGACCTTGAGCGGTTCGTCGGCGACCCCGCGTACATGAAAACGCCGGCCGCGCACCTCTTGTCCGACGGCTTTATCAGCGCCCGTCGCGCCAAACTCAATGAAGCGAAAGCGGTGGCGCGGCCAGAGCCCGGTCCGGCCTTGACCGCCAGTGAGACGATCTATCTCACGGCGACAGACCAATACGGGAACATGGTATCCTTCATCAACAGCCTCGCGGGCGCCTTTGGGTCGGGAGTTGTGGTGCCGGGGACCGGGTTCGCCCTCCAGAACCGCGGCGCCGGATTCACCATGGATGAAGGTGTTCCGAACACCTTTGGCCCCAACAAGCGCCCTTTCCACACCATCATTCCGGCCTTTGTTACTCGCATGGACGGGACCCAAGAAGAACCCTGGCTGAGCTACGGCGTCATGGGTGGGGCGATGCAACCCCAAGGACATGTGCAGGTGCTCCTCAACCTCCTCGTCTTTGGCATGGATCTACAAGCAGCTGTGGATGCGCCGCGGTTCCGGCACCTGAGCGGCAATCGCGTCGCCTTGGAAGCGCCGTTCACGGACGCCGTGCGGCAGGCCCTGGGAATGATGGGTCACGAAGTGATCGAGTTACCCGCGAGCTCCGCGGGCGGAGCACAGGCGATCATGAAGCTCAAGCGCGGATGGGCCGCGGGTTCCGATCCCCGCAAGGACGGCATGGCGGTTGGGCATTAGCCTCGGCCTACGATCACCCGGAAAACAAACGCGCCTCGCAGGACTCCTACTACTCGGCATCCGGAGGGGTGACATGGCCAACAACGTTGTGGTGCATTTTCTTGATGGCCGGGTGGTCAAGGGAACCAGTATGGACGTCGACCCGGAACATCCCACTTGCCACCTCGTCACGCAGGGCCAGCCCGCCACCAAAGTCAAATTGGCGGACATGAAAGCGCTCTTCTTCGTGAAGACCTTTCAGGGAGATCCAAAGCGAAACGATCGCACTGAGCCCGACCCGGAAGATCCGCGACTCAAAGGCGCCAAACGGGTCGAAGCCCGATTCAAAGACGGCGAACGCATTTCGGGGCTCAGCAATCGCTTTCCGCCGCGCGGAAGTTTCTTTTTCATGTTGCCGATCGATCCGGCTAGCAACAATATCCGCGTGCTGGTGAATCGGAGCGCGCTCGCGGCGCTCACCGAGGTGAAGTAAATGAAGGAGCCTAGATGATTCCCGCGCCGAAAACACTCCGCGTTGCCAAAATCTTCACGATTGCCGGTCTCCCCCTGCTTCCTTTTTCCGGCCTCGGGCTTCGTCTTGGTTTATGGGGCATGACCGCGGGGTTGCTCCTCTTTCTCGTGGCGGCGGTTCTCTGCCTGATCGGGGTAGTTTTCGCACTCATCGCTGCCGTGACCAGCCGGCCTCGACACTACCCATCACCACCTCCGGACAAACCCGGCTTCATCCAACCGCAGCAATTGGGCTTCGGGCCTTCGATCATCACGCTGGGGCTCGGTCTGATCGGCGTCGGTGTGTTCCTGCGGTGGTTCCTAATCGCGACGAGCACGCCTCCGATTCACGACGTGACCACGGACACGGACGATCCGCCCAAGTTCGTAGCGATCCTGCCGCTCCGGGCGACTGCACCCAACGGCTCGGAGTATGGTGGCGCTAAGGTGGCCGAAGCGCAGCACAAGGGCTACCCCGACCTCACCGGCATGGAGCTCCATTCCCCGCCCGAGCGCGCCTGGGGGCCAGCGTTGACTGCCGCGAAGGCCATGGGTTGGGACATGGTCGCGGCGGACTCCGCGGCGGGACGGATCGAAGCGACCGCCACAACCCGATGGTTCGGGTTCAAGGACGATGTCGTGATCCGGCTCCGGCCGGCGGGTAGCTCAGCCACACGGCTGGATGTCCGTTCCGTCTCGCGGCTCGGCGGGGGTGACGTGGGAACGAACGCAAAGCGCATTCGGGCCTATCTCGGACGGGTGCGCGACGCTGCGGGAGACAGTTGAACCTTGTCACGCGCGTTTGTGAAAGAGGACGCGGACGGAGAAGGTCCGAAGCGGTATCAGCTTCCAGCGCTGGACCATCCGGGCTATCCCTTTGCGGCCGCGCGAGCGCTCCTTCGGGGAGCGGGCGAAGGCGACTCACAGAGCGCCGAAGATGCGACCGGGTATCGTTTCGGTGACGTCCGCCTCATCCGAGAGGTCCGGCAGATTTTGGCCGAGGCTCTAGAGAAGGACGATGACAGGATGATCCAGCTTGCGGAGCGGTTTCTTCGGCGAGCGAGCTAGGTTGCTGAGAACCGGCTCCGTTGTCAAGCTTGAGATTCCTCGGTCGCTACGCTCTCTCGGAATGACAGCACTGCGGTTTCTCAGCGGCCCTGCTAGGCTCTTTCCGTCTTGCCGTAACTTCGAGCCCTTGCAAGTACGTCCTCAAATATCTCTGGGAGATTACGTATGCGTGGTATCTTTGCCACCCCGCGTCCTTCGCCGATGGTCCTTGGCGTTTTGCTGCTCTGCACCACTCATCTCGTATCGGGACAGGCTAAGCCCTTAGGCCGCCTGGCGATGGAAATCGATCGCCGAGCCGCCGCGGTCGAAAGCAAGGTGATTGCTTGGCGGCGCGATATCCATCAGCACCCGGAACTCTCCAACCGCGAATTTCGGACCTCCAAGCTCGTGGCGGATCATCTCCGCGCGCTGGGTCTCGAAGTGAAGACCGAGGTGGCGCACACCGGCGTCATCGGGTTGCTCCGGGGTGGCAAACCAGGCCCGGTGGTGGCGCTCCGCGCCGACATGGACGCGCTTCCGGTGAAGGAAATGGTCGACCTCCCCTTCGCTTCGAAGGAAACCGCAACCTACAATGGCCAGCAGGTTGGGGTAATGCACGCTTGTGGGCACGACAATCACGTCGCAATCATGATGGGCGTGGCGGAGGTGCTCGCGGGGATGAAGCAGGACATTGCCGGAACGGTAAAGTTCATTTTCCAGCCGGCGGAAGAAGGGGCGCCATCCGGTGAGGAGGGTGGGGCCGGGCTGATGATCAAAGAAGGTGTGTTGGACAATCCGAAGCCGGATGCCATCTTCGGCCTCCATGTCTTTCCGTTTCCGGCTGGCACGATCGTGTACCGGCCTGAGGGGGCCCTAGCCGCCTCCGATGGTCTTCGTATCGTGGTGCGAGGCCGTCAGACCCACGGTGCGCAACCCTGGCGTGGTATTGACCCCGTGGTCGTTTCGGCCGAAATCGTCACCGCACTGCAATCAATCGTCAGCCGGCAGGTGGACATCACCCAGGCGCAGGCAATCGTCACCGTCGCCAGCATTCACGGCGGCATCCGAGGGAATATCATTCCGGATAGTGTCGAGATGGTCGGCACGATCCGTACGTTCGATCCCGACATGCGCAAAGACATCCATATGCGCATCCGACGAACCGCCGAGCTAATCGCGCAAAGCGCCGGCGCCACCGCCGAGGTCACGATTGGTGAGGGAACCCCGGTCACGTATAACGACCCGACTCTGACGGCTCGCATGCTTCCGACCCTGAAACGGACGGTCGGCGAGAATTCCGTGATCCTCGGCCGCCCGGTCACCGGCTCGGAAGACTTCAGCTTCTTCCAGGAGAAGATCCCTGGTCTGTTTTATCTCCTCGGCGGCACGCCGAAGGACAAGGATGCCTCGACCGCGGCACCGAATCACTCGCCTTACTTTTTCGTGGACGAGGGCGCGCTGATCGTAGGGGTCCGGACGATGGCGAGTCTCGCAGTGGATTACTTGGCTGGCGGGAAGTAAGTAGCCGTGCTCTCTACCGGGGGCCCGTACTTGGAGGGGTGACCCGCGCCGTGAGAAGACCTTCCTCAGCGGTTGCTTACAGCTCGCCCCGTTTCAGCTGAGCGACGGCGTAGTCACAGGCGCGCGCGGTGAGTGCCATGTAGGTGATCGAGGGATTCTGGCACGCGGATGAGGTCATACACGCACCGTCGGTGACAAAGAGATTCGGCACGTCATGGGCCTGGCCCCAACCGTTGAGCACCGATGTTTTGGGGTCTCGTCCCATTCGGGCCGTTCCCATTTCGTGGATACAGAGCCCGGGCGGTGTCGGGGTCGTACTGATTCGAATGTTCTTGGCGCCGGTGGCCTCGAGAATCTCTGCTGCGGCGTGACCGGCATCCTGCACCATCTTGATTTCGTTGTCGCTCCATGCACAGTGAATCTTCAAGGCCGGGACGCCCCACGCGTCGAGTTTGGTGGCATCTATTTCGACATAATTCCCATGCCGAGGCAAACACTCCCCCCAACCACCCAACCACATATTCCACGGCCCGAGCTGGTGCAACGCACGCTTATACGCCGCTCCGTACCCACTGATTTCGGCCGGATCGACGTGACCCCGACCGGCGCCGCCCTGCATGCCGAACCCGCGCACAAAGTCCGGATGCGTGGTCTTCACATTCCGAAACCGGGCCACATAAATACCGTTGGGGCGATTCCCGTACGAGGTCTTGTCGGTCCAGCCGTCGTACTCACCGGACGCGTTTCCCCCCATCGTGTGATCCATGAGGTTGTGCCCGACTTCTCCTGACGAATTGGCGAGTCCGTTGGGCCACCGAGGAGAGTTCGAGTTGAGCAGAATGCGGGCCGACTCTATGCTTGAGGCGCACAGGAAGATGATTTTTCCGTGAAACTCGAGCGCCTTTTTGGTGACGGCATCGATGACTTCCACACCGGATACCCTGCCGGTCTTGGAATCGTAGATGAGACTCTTGACGACGCTGTTCGGTCGGAGCGTCAAGCGTCCCGTGGCGTGGGCGGCGGGCAGGGTCGCGTTGGGGCTGCTGAAATAAGACCGAGTGATGCAGCCACGTTCGCAGGGACCGCAATAATGACACGCTCCCCTTCCGTGATGGGGTTGGGTCAGGACCGCCGCACGGCCAATTGTCATCCGGCGCCGGCCATCGAAATGTTTCGGAAGCTCCTGGCGGACGTGCGTTTCCACACAGCGCATTTCCATCGGTGGCAGGAACTTTCCGTCCGGTAGTTGATCCCAGCCTTCCGCCTGACCCGTGATCCCCACGAAAGATTCGACGTAATCGTACCAGGGAGCGATGTCCTTGTAGCGAATGGGCCAATCTACCGCGATGCCTTCCTTGACATTCGCCTCGAAGTCGAGGTCGCTCCACCGGTAACACTGCCGGCCCCACATGATCGACCGCCCTCCGACCTGGCGGCCCCGAATCCAGGAGAAGGGTTTGTCGGGGTCGGTCGAATACGGATTGTCCAGATCGTTGACAAAGAATCGGCTCCCCAGCTCGTCGCAGGCGTAACAGGTGCTTTGGACGGCCTGTTCCCATTCGAGCTTCTTGCGATCGCCCCAGCCATGGTACTTGAGCTGCCAGGGCTGCACGTGTTCCACATAATCCCTCTCGGGGATGATGTTGCGGCCCGCTTCGAGAACCAGCGTGCGGAGGCCTTTCTCCGTCAGTTCCTTGGCCGCCCAGCCACCTGTAATCCCGGAGCCGATCACGAGGGCATCATAGGAATTAGCACGCATGGTCAGAGTACCTTGACGGGGACGCAGCCTTGAAACCGGCCCGGGATGATCTCTACTTTGCGTTCGAGCGTCATTCCGATCTCACTGGAATAGTAGCCGGACACTGTAAGCGACCTGATTCGATGGAAGAAGTGCTCATGAGGATCGGCCGGCTTTGGTCCGCTGCCTTCTTTCCAGGCTGCCTTCGTTTTCCGCAGATCGGCGACCTCGCTGTCCATCTGGGTGAGCTGTTCACCGCGTTGCCCGGAGGACGCCTGAAGAAAGGTCTTTCCAAATTTGTCCTTGGCCTTGGCGTCGACATCCGCGAGGCCGGCGAGAAACGACGTTCGTTCGGATTCCGTCACCCAGTCCGTAAGAATGGTATCGATGAATTCATCCACCTTGGCTGCGCGCGCGCCGGGCGTTTCTGTAGTGGGAAGAATCAGGTCCGACAACTCCGCCACCGTGGCCCGTTGGTGTGGGTTGAGGGTCTGAAACCGATGGGGGCCGGCCGACTCCAGATGTGCTCCGTGCGCCCGGAGGCCCGCGACGAGGTCGTCCGAAGACCAATTGAGAAACGATGGGGTCCCCGCCGCTAGGCTGAGCAGTTTCAATGCTTCTCTGCGGTCCATGCTGGCCTCCCCCTCGTTGTGGCGCTCGACTACCAGGTCAATGCTCTGAGGTGTTGATAGCTATTTCGGATGGAGTCGAACGGCACGGCCGGCTGATCGTGCTCCACGAAATAGTGCGCAATGCCCGCTTGTTTGGACCGCGCAAAGATAGCTTTGAAGTCGATCTTGCCGGCGCCGACATCGACCATGCCTTGCTGTGGCGTCCGGTCCATGTCCTTCACATGCACGCAGGAAAACCGGCCTGGGTATTTGTTGAAATAGGCGAGCGGATCCTGACCACCTTTGGTAATCCAATACAGATCCATCTCGAGGCCAACAAGGTTCTTGTCCGTTTCCGCCAGTAGCACGTCGTAGGGCAGTTTTCCCTCGAGAGGAACGAACTCGAAGTCGTGATTGTGATACAAGAACCGCAGGCCGGCCGCGCGCGCCTGGTCTCCTGCTTTGTTGAACTCCTGGGCCACGCGTTTCCAATCACTGAGGGTTCGCCGCCGCTCGGCGGCCACCCAGGGCGCGACCACATATCGGTGTCCCATGACGAGAGCGTCATCGAGCACCTTCTTCCAATCCGGACCCAACTCTACGTGGGCCGCCGGAGCGGTAAGGCCAATGCGGTCAAGGCTGGCTCGGAGTTCCTTAGGGGGCTTGTTGAAGTAGCCCGCGAATTCCACCTCGGTGTAGCCGATCTCGCGAACCCGGGCCAGCGTCGCATCCACATCCTTGGCCATCTCGGTGCGCACAGTGTAGAGCTGGAGTCCGATGCGGTCCATGCGGAGCTGCGCAGCGCCAGGCCGCCAGGCTACCGCCCCTACTACCGCCCCCATCATTTGCACCGCTTCTCGCCGGTTCATGCCCTGCTCCATTCTACGCTGGTCTCGGAACCCTGAGTCCACAGTTTACACATCGCACAATAAGGCGGCTTCTCGAAGGGAGCTCATTGGATCACGTTTAGGGATGAATTCTTGCGCCAGATACCCCTTGAACCCGAGATCGACGATTGCCTGACACACTCGGCGATAGTTGAGCTCTTGGGTATCGTCGATCTCAGCACGCCCCGGGACCCCCCCGGTGTGGAAGTGCGCGATGTAGGCGAAGTTGTCCGTAACCGTGCGAATCACGTCGCCTTCCATGATCTGCATGTGATAGATGTCATAGAGCAGTTTGAATCGCTCCGATCCCACTCCCTTGACGACCTCGACACCCCACGGGGTGTGGTCGCACTGGTAGTCCTTGTGATCGACCTTGCTGTTGAGCAGTTCCATGCAGACAGTAACGCCGAGCGATTCCGCGAGGGGTGTAATCCGCTTGAGGCCCGTTACGCAGTTGCGGATCCCCTCGGCGTCCGAGAGACCGTTCCGATTGCCGGAGAAGACGATCATGTTCGGTAGACCGGCCTCCTTGACCAATGGCAGCAGGCGCTCGGATTCCTTCACGAACGCATCGTGATTCTCCACCCGGTTCCAGCCCTTGGGGATGGTGGTGGGGCCATTGGCCATGGCACACGTAAGGCCATACTTTTTGACGGTGGCCCAGTCCTTTTCACCCAGCAGCTCGACCGACTTCAGCCCAATTTCGACAGCGTGACGGCAGAGGTCTTCGAGCGGCATGCCGTTGTAACACCATTGGCAGACGGACTGCTTGAGCCGGCCCACTAGAGGTTGGGAGATCGAATCCGGGGTATGCGCGAAAGCCGGGCGGGCGGCGATGGCCGCGGCCGAGCCGGTCAGGAGCGAAAGGGCGGAGCGTCGGCTCACGTTTTCAGTCGATGACATAGGCGGCGAGTCTGGAAGGAGAGGAGGCAAATTCCGGTACCCTCGGGTAGATTATCCCGCCATGCCCCAAAACGCTACCCTGATTGAGGCCTGCGTCGATTCGGTCGATTCGGGCGTTGCCGCGGAGTTAGGCGGAGCGGAGCGCCTCGAGCTTTGCGATAACCTGGTGGAGGGTGGAACCACACCGAGCGCCGGGACCATGTCCCTTCTCCGAAAACGAGTGCGCATCGGCATCTGCATTCTGGTCCGGGCCCGAGGTGCCGATTTCGTCTATTCCGAGGACGAGATGGCCGTGATGTTGCACGATATCACTCTCGCTCGGGACTACGGCATGGACGGGATCGTGTGCGGCGCTTTGGCAACCGACGGAACTATCGATATCGAGCGGACGAAGCAGCTGATCGATGCCACTCGCCCGCTTCCCTTCACGTTCCATCGTGCCTTCGACATGACTCGCGACCCGATTGCCGCCCTCGATCAGTTGATTGACCTCGGTGTCGATCGAATCCTCACATCCGGCCAAGCCAGTACCGCACTCGAGGGCGCCGACGCCATCAAACGCTGTGTGCAACACTCGGCGGGGCGGATCCAAATCTTGGCTGGCGGAGGGATCGACGAGGACAGCGTGGCAGAGATCGTGGCCCGTACCGGAGTCAAGGAAGTTCACGTGCGGGGCACGCTACCGGTCGAGAGCCGCATGCAGTGGCGGAACCATTCCGCCGCGATGGGGAAACCCTACGTGCCGCAAGAGTATTTGCGGATGGTGACGAGCTCGGAGCGAATCAGGGCCATTCGTAGCAGGATTCCCTGGTAGCCCTACGTTTCGCTATGGTGTTGGCTTTCTCGCCAGGAACGGGCCGGGATGTATCCGGCCCCTACAGTTTTTGCCTTCCCCGTTCCCCTTTCCCCTTCCCCTCCTACATCCCAATATGTCTCAGTACCTCGGGTGGCGGCCCGTCCCACTTCGGTTGGGCCATATTGCCGACGTACCGAAGGTCTTTCATCCCTTCGGGCGTAGTGTAGAACCCCGTGGCCGTGAGATTCCGGAAGAAGGCGAAGAAAGCCGCGGCTTGAGCGAATTCCGGTTTTGCCTTGGGCGCATAGCAGATGTCGTCGCAGATGGCGGTCTTCTGCGCGTGGCTTAAGAAGCCGAACGCTTTGCCGTATCGCTTCGTCGACTCGGTATTGAGCCAGCCGAGCCCACCACGGAGCATGACTAACGCAGACTGCTGTCCCTCGATCGGTGCGCTCACATACTCGTTGATATAATCCGGCACTCCTAGGGTGCTCGCCCCAGGCGAATGCGCATCGGCCGGAATGATGATATCACAGAGTGCCGCGACGGTGTGGAGTTCGGGGGCGGTCAAGAGCTTCTTCCACGTCACCATCGGCCGAATGAGATCGGGGTCGGACGGCGTGCCTCTCGGTCCGGCGTGTCCGGATACCAGGGCCGAGGCTGGAGGAGCCGGTGTCTGAGCGCTGCCCTCTGTCGGGACTACAGCCGCGAGTGCTGGGGCCGCTGCGGTGGCGGCCAGGATCTTGAGGGCTTCCCTCCGAGAGGTCATAGCGCCCCCTTCCTGGCCTGATCAGCGATGTAGTCCGCCGTGCGCCACGAAAGGGCCAGGATCGTCAGCGTCGGGTTTTTGTCGGCATTGGACACGAACGGTCCGCCGTCGGCGACGAACAGGTTTTTCACTTCCCAGGACTGGGCGTGCTCATTGAGCACGGATTTGCCGGGATCGCTGCCCATGCCGGTGGTTCCGACCTCGTGAATGATCTCCCCGGGAGCGGCGATCGCCTTCCGGCCATCAGTTTGTACCGTCCCCTGAACCTTGCCCCCCATCGCTTCGATGATTCCGGCGAAGGTCTTCTGCATGTGACGCGCCTGATTGAGCTCCGCGTCGGCCCATTTCCAGTGGAACCTCAGGACCGGGATGCCCCACTGATCGACCACGTTCTTGTCGATGTCGCAGTACGAGTCGTCGTTGGGAATCATCTCTCCTCGACCAGCGAAGTACACGAAGGTGCCATAGTAGCGCCGACAGTCCTCCTTGAATTTCTTGCCATAGCTTCCGCCGGTGAGGCTCTCCAGGCCGCCGAAGGCTCCGGCGCCGGGCATCCCTCTACCCCCCGAAGGCTCGATGTGATAGCCGCGGGGGAAATCGAGTTTGCCGGCGGCCTGTTCTTTATACAACCACCAGGGGCTATACACGTGCATGGCCGACGCGCCGTCGTCATTGTAGGGCGGCATGTTTTCGAGCGCCGGAATTTGCCCTCCGATGCCCGCGCCCACCGTGTCCATCAAGTATCGACCGACCTTTCCGCTGCCGTTCCCGAGGCCATTCGGAAATTGAGAGCTCTTCGAATTGAGCAGGATGCGCGCGGACTCGCAGCCGCTCGCGGCCAAGACGACGATCCGTGCCGTGGCGTGTTTGTCGGTTCGTGTAGTTTTGTCGATGTAGTGGACCCCGGTGGCGCGCCCGGTCTTGTCGATCGTAACTTCCCGAACCATCGCGTTGGTGATGATGTCGAGGTTGCCGCTCGCCAGCGCGGGAGGAAGCAATACTGTGGGAGACTGAAAATTGGCGCGAATGCTACATCCGCGGCCGCATTCCGTCGCCCAAAAGCACGCTTGGCGGCCGCGAATCGATGCTACGAGCAGCTGTCGGGCTCGCGGATTGTCGGGGTGGCAGAGCCGGGCAACTCGCTCCGCATCTTGCTTCTGACTCAAGATGGCCAAGTGCGACGGAATGATGGGGACACCGACCTTGGGACCCGCCTTTTGAACCAAGAGCTCGTACGCGCGAGGCTTGGGAGGCGGGAGCAGCGTGCTATTCGGCGAATCAGGCGTATTCTCCAGACCTTCATTCGACCCATACACCCCGATCAAGGCTTCGGCCTTGTCGTAGTACGGTGCAAGGTCTTCGTATGAAATCGGCCAATCGATGCCGAGCCCGTCTCGACTGCGCGGCTTGAAATCGTACGGCCCCATGCGAAGGGCAATGCGGCCCCAGTGATTGGTCCGACCGCCTAACATCCGGGCCCGCCACCAGGCGAAGTTCACGCCGTCGTCGCTCGTATACGGCTCGCCCGGCACGCGCCAGCCGCCATCCACAGTGGCATCGTAGAAGCCGAACGGTTTGTCCGGAGTACCCCCGCCGCGGAGAGGGGCGATCTTCGGGGTCTGAAACATCGGGGTTTCGCGGATCGGATCGTACCAGCGGCCGGCCTCGAGCATCAGCACCTTGAGTCCGGACATCGCCAAGGCATACGCGCTCATGCCTCCGCCGGCTCCCGAGCCGACAACGATCACGTCGTAGGGTCCCTTGGTTTTGCTGGGCGAGGACGGCAATCCAGACCTCCGGGATGTGAAAATGTCCCCGCTATACTACGATGGCGATGCGGTGTGGGCAACGATGATGGAGCTGGACCCTTGATCACCAGGTTCTAGACCCTACCAGTACCGTTATGCGATTCTCACATACTCGAAGTCGCCGGGTTTGTTGTCGATGCCGACCCGAGGCGGGGCAATCCAGCCCGCATACTCACCCGGCACGCCGACCGATGTCTGCATCAGGCTTTCGATAAAGGTCTGGTCTTCCGCATTCGGGAGCATACGATCCCGCTGTGCGGCCCACTCTTCTTGGGTCAGGTAGTTGCCTTCCAGATCCGTGAGCACGCTCTTGAATTCACCGATTTTCCGATTGAATCCAACGTGGGGCAATCGGATCTCGAATGTGATTCCGGCATTCGCGATAACGCGGTTCCAACGGTCAATGCCCTTCTGACAGTCCTTCACATAGTCGTCACGGAGCCGCATGTTGAGCGCTGACAACGCGGGTACGTCCATCGATTGGATGACACCATCCGTTGGGCGGAGAACCGGGTAGGTGGCCGTCTCCAGGCGATGGTCGTCGTCGAGCTTGTCTTCGCGATAGCGGCCTTTGAGGCCGGCATGGAACGCGTTGGCCGCGTTGGTCGACACTTCGGATCCGAAAAGGTCGAGGGTCAACGAAAAATGTAGGTTGGCCTTCTTTTGGATCGTGGGGAGGTCGATGACGTCCAGGGCGCGGACGCACTCGATCTCGAATGGGTCCGTGATACCGGCCTGGTTCATAGCCTGGCAGGTGCGCTGAACAATCCTCCCCACACCGGTCTCACCCACGAACATATGATGCGCTTCTTCCGTCAGCATGAATCGGCAGGTTCGGGAGAGAGGGTCAAACCCGGACTGAGCCAGTGCCTCGAGCTGCATCTTGCCGTCGCGATCAGTGAAGAAGGTAAACATGAAAAAAGAGAGCCAATCGGGCGTCGATTCGTTGAAGGCACCAAGCATCCGAGGCGAATCCTGATCGCCGGAGCGACGCCGCAACAACTCCTCGGCTTCTTCGCGCCCATCGTTGCCAAAGTATTTCTGCAGGAGATACACCATCGCCCAGAGGTGACGGCCTTCTTCGACATTCACCTGGAAGAGGTTGCGCATGTCGTACAGAGATGGAGCGGTCTTACCCAGGTGGCGCTGCTGTTCGACCGAGGCGGGCTCGGTGTCGCCTTGGATAACAATCAGCCGGCGGAGCATCGCGCGATGCTCGCCCGGCACCTCTTGCCACACTGGTTCGCCCTTGTTCGCCCCGAAGGGGATTCGCCGATCGGTCACCGCTGGGGCGAGCAAGATGCCCCACTTGTACTCTGGCATTCTGACATAGTCGAATCGGGCCCATCCGTTCGAGCCGACTCCCACCGCGGTCCGGAGATAGACGAGCGCCTCCTGAAAGCCTTCCGGTCCCATATCCATCCACCAGTCGATGTACCCTGGGTGCCACTTCTCGAGCGCCTTTTTGACCCGCTCGTCGGTGCTGAGCCCGACATTGTTGGGGATCAGTCCATCGTAATCGACGTTCATCGCATCAGTCATGGGTCACACTCGGTTGTGATCGTAGCTCGGTTGCACGCCGCTGCCGTAGCGCCGAAGAGCGCCTTCGTCACCGGCTGCGTTTGGTCGCTGAAAAATCCAGTTTTGCCAGGCGGTAAGTCGGCCGAAAATCTTGGTTTCCATGGTCTCGGGTCCGGCGAAACGAAGGTTGGCCTCCATGCCGGTCAGCGCATCAGGAGAGAAGCTCGCCCGCTCCTCGAACATGATGCGAATCTCGTCGGCCCAATCGGTGCTATCGTACGTGAAGGTGACGAGCCCCAAGAGGGAGGCGTTTTTGGCGTCGAGGAGCTCCCCGATATGCGTTGCCGCACGGATGACGCTCTCGGGCTCACCCAAAAATCTCGTGTCGAGCCGCGAAATCCCGTTCGACATCGGATAGGCGCCAAAATTGAGCGCACTCAACGCGATCACTGCGGAAGGCGCGCCGACCACCAGCGGCCCTTCCAGCATGATCGAGCGATCGCAGGCGAGCGCCACCTCGGCCAGGGTGCCGGCAAAGCAGCTGCCCGGTTCAATCAACGCAATCAAGGAGCGGGAGGTCAGGTCAAGCCGTTTGAGCACCCGCTTGAGAAACAGCCGCACTTCGCGAATGAGCCAGTCCGTGCCATGTTGGTCGATCAGAGCGTCGTACCCGAGCGCGGTGACGGGGTCGCCTACGCTTCGGAAAGCCAGCAATCCGATTTTTGGCTCGTTCAATCGAAGATGAAGGATGGCGTCGTCCAACTCACGGGCGAGGGCCAGGGGCCAGAACGCATCGCCTTGGGCCAGCACTTGCGCCGGCGTCTTTGGCGGCGGCTCGGTTGGACCCTTCAAGGTGACGTAGCCAACCCTGCTCGCTCGATCGAGCACCACTTCCACCCAGCGATATTGGATGGCATCGCCCTCGATTCGTCGGTGGAGAGGGCCAAGCGTGATGCCGGGCGCACGATCCGGCCGGTCCGAGCGGCGAGCGAGCGCCATGGCCCGCTCCCGGACCTTTTCGTTCCACACGGACTTAGGGACGAGCTCATCCACCAAGCGCCAGTCCAAGGCGCGTTTGCCCTTCACGCCCTCTTCGAGCGTGCCGAACACGTCGGCTAGATCTCGGCGAACTTTGCGTTTGTCGACGATACGAGTCAGCCCACCGGTGGCCGGCAGCACCGCCAGGAGTGGGGTCTCCGGGCAAGATACCGCGGAACTTCGGTCGTCGACGAGCATGATGTGCTCGGTCGCCAAGGCCAGCTCATAGCCGCCGCCGGCAGCGGTACCGCTCACTGCGCTGAGATAGATCTGCCGGCTTTCGGTGCTGGCATCCTCAATCGCACTGCGAGTTTCGTTGGTGAACTTGCAGAAGTTGACCTTGTGGCCGTGACTCGACTGGCTCAACATCCGGATGTTGGCACCGGCGCAAAACACTCGTTCCTGGGCCGATCGGATCACGACGGCCTTTACCGTCGGGTGTTCGAACCGAAGGCGTTGCACGGCGTCATGAAGCTCGATGTCGACACCAAGATCGTACGAATTCATCTTGAGGTCGTAGCCCGGATTGAGCCCCGCGCTTTCATTCACGTCCATCAGGAGGAAGGCAATCGGCCCATCGATTGTGATCTTCCAATGTCGGTACCGGTCCGGGCTGGTCCGAAAATCGATCGAGGACATTCCCATCTCCCCGCCGAGTGAGCCCTCATGCATCAAGGGTTACCTCGCCGTTTTCTCTCAACTCGCGAACGAATCCAACCGCCGCGCGAAGCGTTGCTTCTGGCCGTTCGATGTGCGGCGCATGACCAACGCCTTCGAGGAGCGCAATTTCCACCGGGCAATAGGCTTCTTCTTCCGCCGCGCGCAACTGCGCTTCGGTTCCGTATCGATCCTTGGCACCCTGGACGATGAGCATTGGGATGCGGACGTAGGCGATTGTCTCCCGAATGTCCCAGGTCCGGAAACCGGGGTCGAGCCAGGCGTCGTTCCAGCCGTGGAAGGCGCAATCGACGTTGGCCCCGTGATATTTCGCGAGCCGATCGCGAAGATTGGTCGTTTCGTATGCGACACGCGCGGCGGTGATGCTCTGAACGCTCACGTCTTCGACAAAAAAGTGCGGCGCCAGGAGAATGAGTCCGCGCACGCGCTGATCCTGGACGCTGCCGGCGTAGATCGTCGCGATGGAAGCGCCGTCACTGTGGCCCAATAAAACCCCGCGCCGGAATCCGATGGCGTCGAGCACATGGGGAAGGGTTTCGAGCGCCTCGTCGCTCATGTAGCTCAGGGGTCGGGGAAGAGTGACCGGGTCGGAGCCGCCATATCCCGCGCGAGAGTAAAGAAAGACGCCGCATCCGGTGGCCTGGGCTAGCGCATCCGGGAAGTCGCCCCATTGTCGCACCGAGCCGAGACCTTCGTGGAGCAGGACGATCGTCGGCGCTCGATCCGCGCCCGGTCCGATCCATCGGGTTTCCAGTCCGGTCCCGTTGATAGTGAGGTGGTTCATCATGGGGCCGCCGGTCATCGGTTCAGCGGCTCGAGGCCAATCCCGTTGATGACGAGATCAAACATCTCGCCGCCAAGTTTCTCCGCGGTGCCATCCTTGGCCTGAGAATACCAGGTGAAGGCCCAATTCAGCATTCCGAACACAAACAGCGTGACGCGCCGGCTGTGAGCGGACGCGCGCGCCTTTCGCGCCGGGCCCGTCATCAGCTGGGCCACGAGATCGGCCATGAGCCGGTAGTAGCGCCGCCGCAGCTCCAACACAGTGTTGTAGTATTCCCCCGTGAGCGATTCCAACTCGTAGGTGCAGATCTTCATTTCGTTCGGGTGGCTGGTGAAAAATGTGAGGTGGCCAATCAGCAGACGGCGGAGTCGGTCCTTGGGGGTTCCCGGTCGCTCGGCGATTTGCTGCTGGGCTTGAAGCAGCGAGGCGAAGGTGCGGTACTGGATCTGATAGAGCAACTCTTCCTTACTCTTGAAATAGTAGTACATCCCGGCCAAGCTTGCGTCCAGCTTCCTTCCGACGTCGCGGATGGCGGTGGCTTCAAATCCCTTCTCCGCCATGAGCGCCGCGGCGGTTTGCAGTAGTTCATCCGCTTTCCGCTGGGTGGCTTTGCGAACGCGCTCGCGCCGGCCTGGTATTGCTTGCGGTCGGAGAGAAAGAACGGTCATCCGATGATTCTCGAGCGCGAGGAGAGGGGAGGGTCCGCGATAGTGCGGCCTTATTTTCGAACGAACGTTCGGTAACTATTCTACCGCTAGCTCTTGCATTGGTCAAGACGTCGGTGCGCGCCTCTTGACCTCCCGGTGGGCACCTCCGACGTTGTCGCATGGCAGGGCGGCGTTTGGCGGGAAGACTTTTCAGGTCATGGAGAACCAGGCGATGGCCCACGTAATGCCGGACCCAGCGCGCTTGTTCGCCCCTCCGAGCGTGGAGCTGCGCTGGAGAGCGGATGGTACCGCCATCCTTCGCTCGCCGGTGCCGCTGGGTCAGTACCCGCCCTGTGTTGGTGAGTACCTAGAACACTGGGGACGGGTGGCACCCGAACGGCCATTTCTTCTCGAACGAGCCCCGGACGGTTCCTGGACCGGGTCGACCTTTGGCGAGGCCTTGGCTCAGGTCCGGCGCCTGGCCGCCGGACTCCTGCGTCGGCGGCTATCTGCGGGCCGACCCGTGGCCATCCTCTCCGACAACAGTGTCCGGCACGGTCTATTGACGCTGGCCGCGCTGCATGCGGGCATTCCGGTGGTTCCAATATCGCCCGCCTATTCGCTCGTCTCCCGGGACTTCCGGAAGCTGAGGACCATCATCACTCTCATTGAGCCCGGGCTTGTATTTGTCGAGGACGAGGCACGCTATGCGGGAGCGCTCGCGGCCATCCAGGGCCATCACAATGCCGTCGTGGTGGTGGGTGGCGAGGCCGGCTCAGGCGGCGGGAGGACCTCCTTCTCCGATTTGATGGCGGTCGCGGATGAATCGCTGGTCGAACCTGCGTTTCGAGCCGTCGGCCCCGATACTGTCGCAAAGCTTCTGTTCACTTCCGGTTCCACCGGCGAGCCGAAAGGCGTCATCAATACCCAACGTATGCTCTCGGCAAGCCAACAAGCCCGAACCCAGGTGTGGCCGTTCTTGAGCCGACAGCCGCCCGTCATCGTCGACTGGCTGCCGTGGTCTCATACGTTCGGTGGCAACCACAATTTCAACATGGTCCTGCGCCACGGGGGAACGCTGCACATCGATGGTGGTCGCCCGACACCGAATCTGTTCGATCAGACGGTGGCCAATCTCCGCGACATTGCGCCGACCGTGTATTTCAATGTCCCCCGCGGCTACGACATGTTGGTTCCCGCACTCCGGGCCGACGAGATGCTCCGGCGCAATTTTACGAGCCGCCTTCAAATCATTTTCTACGCCGCCGCCGCATTGCCCCAGAACCTCTGGGAGGACTTAGCGGACGTGGTGCTGAGCACCTTGGGCCATGCGGTCCCGATGGTGTCGGCTTGGGGTTCGACTGAGACGGCCCCGCTGGCCGCCGATTGCCACTTTCAAGCGGACCGGTCCGGGGTAATCGGCCTTCCGGTACCGGGGTGTGATCTCAAGCTGGTGCCCAGCGGGCAGAAGTTGGAGGTTCGCGTGCGCGGGCCGAACGTGACACCCGGATATTGGCGGCGGCCGGACCTGACTGCCAGTCAGTTCGACGAGGAAGGGTTTTATCGGATCGGCGATGCGGTGCGCCTGGTGAACCCGGAGCATCCCGAACAGGGCCTTCTCTTCGACGGCCGAGTGTCAGAGGACTTCAAGCTGGACACCGGCACATGGGTGAACGTTGGGATGCTTCGGGTGAAGGCGATCGCGGCGCTGGCTCCTGTGGCGCAGGACATCGTTCTGACCGGACATGACCGCAAGGAAATCGGCCTCTTGATCTTCCCGAATCTGGTGTCTTGCCGGCAACTGGTAGCCGATCTGCCTTCGGATGCCTCGCTGAAACAGGTAATCGGCCATCCGACCCTGCGTAGTCTTGTCTCCGCCGGGCTCCTCACGCTCAAGCGCGAGAGCGAAGGCTCATCGACACATGCCACGCGGGCGCTCGTCATGGAGGAGCCGCCATCGATCGATGCCGGCGAGATTACCGACAAAGGGTATATCAATCAACGGGCCGTTCTCGATCGCCGCGCGGCACTGGTCGAGTTCTTGTACCAACAATCGAATCCGGAGGTGATCGAACCGGGGGGCCGGTGAGCTCCTCTTAGGGCGAGGTCCCACCGGTGGCCGGTGATCGCAGCATGAAGCGTTGGATTTTTCCGGTAGCTGTCTTGGGAAGTTCGTCACGGACTTCAATCCAGCGAGGATACTTCCACGGTCCCGCCACCGCCTTCACATGCGCCTTGAGATCGTCGAACAACGCGTCTCCCGCCTGATAGCCGGACTTGAGGACGATGAACGCTTTCGGTTTGACCAAGCGATCCAGGTCTTCGTGCCCGACCACTGCTGCTTCTAGCACCGCAGGGTGCGCCATGAGGGCCGATTCCACCTCAAACGGCGAAACCCAGATTCCGCTCACCTTGAACATATCGTCGGCCCGACCGCAATAGTGGAAATAACCGTCTGCGTCGAGCCGGTATTTGTCCCCCGTCACCGTCCATTCCCCCGCGAACGTCCGCCGGCTTCGCTCCCGCTTATTCCAGTACCCCTCGGCCGCGGTGGGACCCTTGACCAGCAGTTCGCCGATGTCACCAGGCTTTGCGGGGTCGCCGGCGTCGTCCACGATCCGGGCCTCATAGCCTGCCACGGGCCGGCCGGAGGATCCGTATCGAACCTCGCCCGGACGGTTGGAGATGAAAATGTGAAGCATTTCGGTCGACCCGATCCCGTCCAGAATCTCGACGCCGACTCGCTCGGTCCATCGGCGGGCGATCTCCTCCGGGAGCGCCTCGCCGGCTGAGATACAGGCGCGGAGGCGCCGCGAACCCGCACCCCTACCGAGTGGAGCATGGGCCAGTAGGGCGGCGTAGAGGGTTGGCACCCCGCAGAAAATTGTTGGCTCGTGAGTGCCCATGAGCGAGAGCACGGCATCCGGGGTCGGCCGCTCCGGAAGGAGAATGGCTGTGGCACCAACCGAAAAGGGGAACGACATCCCATTGCCCAGCCCGTACGCGAAAAACAGCTTCGCAGCGGAAAAGATCACGTCACCGGCGTTGATGCCCAGCACACCCTGGCCATACAAATGCGCGGTGTATGCGGGGCTCGCGTGGATGTGTCGCGCCGCCTTTGGTGCGCCAGTGGATCCGGAGGTATAGAGCCAGAAGGCGACTTCGTCGGCGTGGGTGGCGACTTGTGGGGAATCAGGTGAGCTCGAGGCGAGGACGGATGCGAGGCCGACTGGGCCGGGCCCCCTCGCTTCACCGGTCACGATGACCGGCAGGCGGCGAGTGCGCGCAACGTCGTCGAGCATGTCGGCCGCGCGCTCGCTTAGCTCGGGAGAAATGATCACCGCCGCGGCTCGGCTGTCTTCGATCATGTAACGCCATTGATCCGGTCCGAGCATCGTGTTGACCGGTACCGCGATCACGCCCGCCTTGATGCATCCCCAGAAGACGACCGGAAAGTCGACCGTGTCGAGCAACAACAGTAGAACCCGTTGTTCCCGGCCGATGCCAAGGGCCGGCAGCGCATTCGCCCAGCGATTCGAGGCCTGTTTGAGCTCATCATAGGTCAGCTGCCGGGCGGGGTCCACGCAGGCGATTCGGTGCCCCCTGCCTTCGGCCACGTTGCGATCGACCAGATCGACGGCCGCATTGTAGAGTCCGGTTGGGCTCATCCACTCACGAGCCTGAGCGGTCATAGTTTGGATTCTCCCGTCCGCCCCAATATAGCGTTCGCGCCAATTTTCTTCTGCGGAGATCACGGAACGGGACTGACAGGACGGACTGGACTTGTCACCCGCACGGTTCCGGTCCACCTTGCCCAGGAGGGCCGGAGGGGCCAGTCAATACGCCCCGTCAACGGCCATCCGGCCGATGCGGTTAACGGACCATTGAGAATCGTGAATGCGACAACCTCTCATCGAGTATGGCGGGTCAGGGACTCCAATCCATCTGGCGCCCGCCAACAGCTTTCCGCCTGACACCTACCTGCCTGTGATCCAGCCACTCACGGCTCGGCACCGGGTTCTTTGCTTTCCACCGCGACCTCTGTGGCCTGGGATCGGAGCTCCGCCGCCTGCGACGGGCAGTTGGGTCGAGGTGGGGGAGGACATCGTTGCCGGTGTGTTGGCGCACGACCTTCAAGAGGTGATCGCGATCGGCCATTCGTTCGGCGCCGTGGGGTCCTTGGTTGCGGTCGCCCGCCGCCCCGATCGCTTCAGAGGTCTCTGTTTGCTCGACCCAACGATGGTACTGCCGGAGGACATTTCGCGGGTGTATCGCACGGATGAGCACGGGAAGAAGATCCATCGTCTGGCCGAGAAGTCGCGGCAACGACGGAATGAATTCCCGACCCATGCAGAGGCATTCGCCTACTGGAGGCCCAAACCGCTGTTCAGCGATTGGAATGATGAGGCGCTCTGGCAATATGTTCGCGCCGCGCTACGAGACAGCGAAGATGGTTGCGGCTTTGTTCTGGCGTGGTCTCCCGCTTGGGAAACGTACTACTACGAGGCCTTCTATCATGAATGTTGGGAAGAGCTGGAGCGCCTCGATCAGGCCATTCCAGTGCTCGTGGTTCGGGGAGAAGCATCCCATGCCTTCATTCCAGCGGCCGAAGCACGGCTCCAAGCGATTCGACCGACCGCACGATGCGTGGTCGTGCCAGGCCAGGGGCACCTGTTTCCGCAAACGGCGCCCGAACTGCTGCAGCCGATCCTGGCGGATTGGATCGCCCATTTGAAGTGACCGGCGTTCTCGCCCCAACCCGAAGTCGGGGGTATGGCTTGCCGGGTTGTCACCCCGCCATTTTGTTGGAAGCGTTCAGCGCCGCAACCTTGTAGCACTCCGCCAGGGTAGGATAGTTGAATACTGTCTGCAGGAAATAGTCGAGTCCGGCTCCGAGGCCGAGTACCGTCTGTCCGATATGAAGCAGTTCGGTGGCGCCCGTACCGATGATGTGGACGCCGAGGAGACGGCGGTCTTCCCGATTGAACAACATCTTCAGGAATCCGCTATCGTCTCCCAAGATTTGACCGCGGGCAATCTCCCGGTATCGCGCCACGCCGATTTCATATGGAATCTTCTTCTCCGTCAGCGTGTGTTCGGGCTCCCCGACCATGGAAATCTCGGGGATGGAGTAGATGCCGATGGGGAAGTGGGTCGACATGGGCCGAGCGGCGACGCCGAGCGCATGGCATGCGGCCAGGCGGCCCTGCTCGCTGGAGGTCGCGGCCAGGCTGGGATACCCGATCACGTCTCCGGCGGCATAGATGTGGGGGACGGTCGTGCGAAAATTTTCATCGACCTTGATGCGCCCTCGATCGTCCGGCGTGATCCCGATGCTCTCGAGATTGAGTCCCTCGGTGGCGCCCACGCGCCCCACGGAAAACAGGACCATGTCGGACGTGATCCGTTTTCCGGATTCCAGATGAATCATCACGCGACGGGGAGAACCCTCGATGATCTCCAGGAATTGCACGGCTTCCTGCGGGCGAAAGGTCACCTTGCGCTTCCGCATATAGTGGACGAGCTCGTCGACGATTTCTTCATCGAGAAACTCGAGCGGCCGTTCTCGGCGGTCGATCACCGTCACCTCGACACCGATGGCCGCGAACATCGAGGCGTACTCGATCCCGATAACGCCGGCGCCGACGACCGCGATACTCTTCGGGATTCGTTTGAGACAGGCGATCTCGTCGCTGGTCAGGATCAACTCCGGGTCCTGAACGGCCACCGGCGGTGCTGTGGGGCGGGTACCGACCGAAATCAAGAAATTTGCCGCGGTGACTTCCCGCTGGATCCCTTTGTCGCTGACGATGAGCCGGTGCGGATCTTTGAATGATGCGACCCCAGACAGGATCGCGATATCATTGCGGCGCAGCTGATCTTCGATGACCTGGACCTCGTCCTGGATCACCCGCTCCACTCGGCCCAGCAACTCGGGTGCGGTTGGGCGATAGTCCCCTCCGGTATAGCGCCGGCGGTCGGGGTTGTCGCGGAGGCTCGCGAACTGAAGCACCGCTTCGCGGAACGTCTTGCTGGGGATAGTCCCTGCGTTGACGCAGATGCCCCCGACCGAAAATTGGCGCTCCACGACGGCCACCCGCCGCCCGAGCTTGGAGGCCTGCACGGCCGCGCGCTGCCCTGCGGGACCGCTCCCGATACAGATCAGATCGAAATCGTACGGCTGGTCCATAAGTCCCCAGTATCGGCCGGATTGGCCGAGGTTTAAGCCCGGGTTGCTACCTCGAGCCGAGAGCATTCCGGAGGTCCGCGATCAGATCCTCCGGGTGCTCGAGGCCCACGGATACTCGGAGCAGGCTTTCCGGCGTCCGAGTGGTGGGGCCTTCGACCGAGGCGCGGTGTTCGATCAGGCTTTCGGGGCCGCCCAAACTGGTCGCTCGGGTGAAAAGTGCGAGCCGCTCAGTCAGCGCGACGGCTTCCGCTCGCCCGCCATGGACTTGGAATGAAAGCATTCCGCCGAAATCCTTCATCTGCCGCTGAGCAATGCTATGCCCCACGTGAGTTGAAAGCCCGGGATAGTGGACGACCTCAACAGCGCGGTGGGAAGCGAGGTATTCCGCGACCCGCCTCGCATTCTCGCAATGCCCTCGCATTCGATGGGGCAGGCTCCGGATTCCCCGCAAAAGGAGCCAGCAATCGAATGGCGAAGGGACGGCGCCTCCTTCGACTTGCACCAAGCGGATGCGCTTGAACATCTCGTCTTGTTTTTTCGTTACAATCGCCCCGCCCTGAAGGTCGCTGTGCCCGCCGAGATACTTTGTCGTCGAGTGCATCACGAGGTCGGCGCCGAGGTCAAATGGCCGTTGCAGCATTGGGGTTGCCCATGTGTTGTCACAGGCCAAATGAGCTTTAGCTCTTTGTGCTATCTCGGCCACGCCCGCGATGTCCGTAACTCGGATGACCGGATTCGAGGGAGTCTCGACCCAAATGAGCTTGGTGTTCGGGCGCACCGCCTTTCGTACTTCATCGAGGTTTGTCATATCGACGAAGCTTGCCTCGAGCCCCCAGGGCGAGAACACCTCCCGAAGCAATTTGGGCGTCCCGTAGTAGGCGTCGAGAGGAGCCACCACGTGATCTCCGGGACGAAGCGCTTGAAATACACTGGCCGTGGCCGCCTGACCTGAAGAAAAGGCCGCCGTGGCAGCGCCCCCCTCCAACAAAGTTAGACATTCCTCAAGCGCCGCCCGATTCGGGTTGCCGCTGCGGATATAGTTGTGCCCGCCGGGAAAGCTCAGATCGGCGGCCCGCTCAAATGTGGTGGAAAGATGGATCGGTGATGTCACAGCGCGGGTAGCCGGGTCGATATGCGACCCGGCATGAACCGCAAGAGTATCAAACTCCATGAGAAGGACTCCTTTATCGGCCGGCCGATAGGCCAATGGCCCGCTTGGTGAACTCGGAGAGCACGAGGGTACCGCTCATCTCAGCACGCGCGGCGAGCAGAGCACGCCAATCATTAGTACCCTCCCAAAATACTCGCTTGAGCAGAGCCATTGCCTCCGGGTTGCAGCTGGCCAACTTCGTCGCGATCTGTCCGACCGCGGCGTCCAGGGCATCCATCGTCGCATAAGTGGCCGCATAGAGCCCGTGTTGTCTGGCCCACTCGGCATCCCGCCACTCGGCATCGACCGACATTGCCGCGAAGGCGCCGGTGCCGATTTTCTTCTCGATCACTGGCCCGACCACGAACGGGCCGATGCCCACCGTGAGTTCGCTGAGCTTCACCGCCGCGCTGTTCGTAGCCAAGGCATAGTCGGACGCCGCCGTTACGCCAACCCCGCCGCCCACCGCCTTCCCGTGGACTCGGCAGATGATGAACTTTGGTGCGTCCTTCATCGCGATGATGAGATTCGCAAAGCCGCTGAAGAATTTCTTTCCCATCACTTTATCGCGCACCGCTTGCAACTCCGCAAACGAAGCCCCGCCACAAAATGGCCCGCTTCCCCCGCTCCGAAGAATGATTGCTTTGACGTTCGGATCGGTCCCGAAGGATCGAACTGAGTCCGCGAGTTGGGCAAGGATGGCCCCAGGAAGGGAGTTGCCCTTGGGATGGAAGAATTCGATGGTCCCGATTCCCTGGTCGATCGAGGTAGTCACGTGTCCGGCGTTGATGTCAGCAGGTTCGGGCACTATAGTGTCTCGCTTTCCTGGGTTCGGTGATGGCCGCCCCAAACATGGGCGGCGGATACACCGGGGGGAAGGAGGGGCCCCGGTCGCCTAAACCCTGACGGGGTCAGGGGCTGCACGATTGCTTCCAGCCCAGCCGAGCGCGGGTAAAGCATTCTTGCGATTTTTCGGGTTGGCGGGCCCTCGCTCGCGACGATTGCGAATTGGCTTAAACTATTGTTTTATATAGAGTAAGCAAAAGGTTGTATACCAAATGGAGATGCCCCATGACCCCATCCAACGTCGCTCAACCCGCAGCGGACGATCCCATTCGGGTCGCCGCTTTTGAGGGGCGGATTGCCGCGGGTGAGACCATCGAACCCAAAGACTGGATGCCCGAGCGATACCGGAAGCAACTGATCCGGATGATGTCGCAGCATGCGCACTCGGAAGTCGTGGGCATGCTGCCGGAGGGAAATTGGATCACCCGAGCTCCTAGTCTTCGTCGCAAGATGTCCCTGCTCGCGAAGGTGCAGGATGAGGGTGGGCACGGGCTTTACATCTACTGCGGGACGGAGACGCTGGGCGTGGATCGCCACGATCTCATCGATCAACTACTGAGCGGAACAGCGAAGTACTCCAGCATCTTCAACTATCCCACCCTCACGTGGGCCGATATGGGCGCCATAGGCTGGCTAGTAGATGGTGCGGCGATCGTGAACCAAACCGTCTTGGCCAAGTGCTCGTATGGTCCGTACGCAAGGGCGATGCTCCGAATCTGCAAAGAGGAGAATTTTCATAAGCGTCAAGGCTACGAGATCATGGCTACCCTGTCGAAAGGGACCCCAGCCCAGAAAGCGATGGCCCAAGACGCCCTGAACCGCTGGTGGTGGCCCTCGCTCATGATGTTCGGACCGAGCGACAAGGATTCGCCGCACAGTGCCGAGCTCCTGCGCTGGAAGGTGAAGCGAAAGAGCAATGATGAGCTCCGCCAGCGCTTTGTCGACTTGACCGTTCCCCAGGCTCACGCGATTGCCCTGGTGCTACCCGACCCCGATCTCAAGCACAACACTGACACCAATCATTGGGAGATCGGGCCGATCAATTGGGATGAGTTCTTCAACGTGATCAAGGGGAACGGTCCCTGTAACCGGGAACGGCTCGAGGCTCGACGCCGAGCTCATGCGGAGGGCGCCTGGGTTCGGCAGGCAGCCGAAGCGTACGCGGCAAAACAGCGCGGGCGCGCCCAATCCACCGCAGCGTAATGTGAGCGACCATGTCGAATGACGCCAAGAGTGGAACCGACGGTCAGTGGCCTCTGTGGGAGGTGTTCACCCAGGCGAAGTCCGGCGCTCCTCATGAGCACGCCGGCAGCGTCCACGCTCCCGATGCGGAGATCGCGCTCCAGAACGCGCGGGACGTCTATGCGCGCCGGGGCGAGGCGGTGAGTATCTGGGTGGTTCCGACCGCGGTGATTGCGGCGACGAGTCCCAGCGACACCGGTCCGTTCTTCGATCCTGCCAGTGACAAGGCGTATCGCCACCCGCAATTCTACAAAGTACCGCAAGGCGTGCGCGTGTTTTGAGGAGTGCCAATGTCGGCCGATCCTGTATTGCTGTTCGACTACCTGTTGGGCTTGGGCGATGACCGTCTGGTGCTCGGAAATCGTTTGTCGGAATGGTGCGCGCACGGGCCAATTCTCGAAGAGGACATCGCGGTCACGAACATGGCGCTCGACCTTCTCGGTCAGGCCTCCACTCTTCTGAATCTCGCGGGACAGGTCGAAGGCAAAGGGCGGGATGCGGACGCCCTCGCCTATCTCCGGGATGAAATCGCCTTTCGTAACGTCCGCTTGGTGGAACTGCCCATCGGAGATTTTGGGTTCACCATCGCTCGGCAATTTCTCTTTGACGTGTACAGTTTCCATCTCATGGATACACTCCAAGCCTGTAGTCACACCGGCCTGGCAGCTCTGGCCGGCAAGTGCGTCAAGGAAGACCGGTACCATGTGCGGCACAGTGGAGAATGGGTCATCCGGCTCGGCGACGGCACCGAAGAGAGTCACGGACGCATGCAACACGCCATGGACAAGTTGTGGCCCTACGTTGGGGAGCTTTTTCAGCCCGATGCGGCCGACGTTGCGATGACCGCCGCCGGGATCAGCCCCGAACTCTCGACCCTTCGCGGGCAGTGGCAGTTGGTGGTACAGGACGTGATGGGGCGTGCCACACTCATGGTGCCCGCCGTCGTGACTGCGCCCCCGCCTGGCATCCGGCGGGGATCTCACACCG
Organism: Gemmatimonadota bacterium; assembly: GCA_025358055.1. Classification (GTDB taxonomy): domain Bacteria; phylum Gemmatimonadota; class Gemmatimonadetes; order Gemmatimonadales; family GWC2-71-9; genus JANYKV01. Next base: position 64,039 of record JANYKV010000063.1, on the reverse strand, counting down.
AGCATCTCGGGCATATGCTGGCCGAGATGCAAATCGTGGCGCGATCGCACCCGGGGGCGAAGTGGTAGTAACTCTCACGACCGAGCGGATCTACGAGGCGCTCGAGGACGTCCTGGACCCTGAAGTACCCGCGCTCAGCGTAGTGGACTTGGGAATCGTTCGCGATGTGACCCTGGCGGGCGATACGGTGCGGATCGATATCACCCCGACCTACTCGGGATGTCCGGCAATGCACGTGATCGAAACCGACATCGTCAGCGCGGTGCGGCGTCTTGGCGTGGATCGGGTCGAAGTGAGGACGGTGTTTGCTCCGGCCTGGTCCACGGATTGGATCAGCGCGTCCGGAAGGGCCAAGCTCAAGGCCTACGGGATCGCACCGCCGGACCGACACACAGATGGACCCCTGGTGCCGCTCGGGCCGACCATCCGGCGAGTGGCCTGCCCGTTCTGTGGGTCGAGCAACACCGAACTCCGCAGTGAGTTCGGGCCCACGGCCTGCAAATCGTTGTACGCCTGCGCCGGTTGCCAGCAGCCCTTCGAGTATTTCAAGTCGCTGTAGCGCTGCTTATTTCCGCAGGAAATCGCCCACCACCATTGCGAAACGATCCGGCTCTTCATAGAACGGCATGTGGCTGCTGCGTTCGAACACTTCGAACGCCGAACCCCGAATTGCCTGGTGCGTCTGGTACGCAGTCAGCGGGGCGACATTCATGTCATAACGGCCGGTGATGACTAAGGTGGGGAAGTTGAATGACGCGAGCACCGGCTTGAGATCCACATTATTCATGTCCCGCTGCAGCTGATTGTATTGGTGCCGGTTGAAGCCGATACCCCGAGACTCCTTGAGAAACCGGTCCCGATTCGCGGGCGAATACCACACCATGGACATGTAGGTGTTCGTCGCCGAAGTCATCGCGGCCGTGTCGCCGGTCGAGAGTCCCTTGGCAAACCTTTCTTGCCATCCCACATTCTCCGGGAACGCCTGGGCAAACAGAAATAAGGTCTCGGAGAATTTGGGCGCCGCCGAATCCATCAAAATGAAATGAGCAAGCCGGTCGCCATGTTTTGCCGCATAGGCCATCGCGAGATAGCCGCCAAAAGAGTGACCGAGGAGGTCAATCTTATCGGTGCCGAGAGTCTTTCGTAGAGCGTCGATATCCGCGACGAAATCTGCAATCGTGACGGAATCTTTAGGGCCGACAGGGGCGGAGGCACCCGTTCCGCGCTGCACGAGGAATACCACCCGGCGCTCTACCGCGATCTTGCGCCACGCGCTGCTCAGCGTGAGATACCAATAGTCGAATCCTGGTCCCCCGCTCAGCACCACCAGTGGCACTCCAGTCTTGGGGCCCAGTTCCGAGTAGTGCATGGTCGCACCCGCGGACAGAAAAGTGTGCTCCGGCAATCGTCCCTGCGCCCGGAGGGAGCGATGAGTGCCGGAGACAAATACCGCGCTCAAGAGTGCTGCGGTGGCAATTCGACGGGTCATGAAAGTCCCTACGGGGTCGGGGAAACCAGGATGGCCGTTCTGAGGCTCAATTACAGCGTCACTATGGTACCGCGCTGGTTCGCCTTGGCAAGGTTGAGTAGGTGGCCGGCGACCACCATGTCCTGAAACGACACGCCGCTCGAATCGAACACGGTGATCTCTTCCTCCGAGGTCCGGCCCGCTTTCCGACCCACGCACAACTCCCCGAGCTCGGCATAAATGTGAGTCGGCCCCAACCCTCCCAACCCAAGCGCATGCTGCATTTCGCCAATGGTGGTGCTTTGGCTGATTTTGTCCACCACGACCTTGGCGCGCGCCAAGAGTGCTACCTCGAGTTCCTGTTTGCCCGGCGAATCGGATCCTACCGCGGTGATGTGGGTACCCGCCTTCACCCAGTGGGACATCACGACCGGTGTCCGCGAGGGGGTGGTGGTCAGAATAATGTCGGCGGACGCAACCGCTTCCTGGGCACTCGCGGTGGCCGTCGCGGTGAGCCCCTTCGCGGAACAATGGTCGACGTAGCTCTGGGCCGCCTCTCTGCGTCGGGCCCAAACGTGGACCTCTTTGACGGGACGCACTTCACACAACGCCTCAAGTTGAACGTGGGCCTGCTCTCCCGCGCCGATGACGGCCACCCGTGACGCATCAGCCCGGGCGAGATACTGAGCCGCCACGGCCCCACCGGCCGCTGTCCGTAGGCTGGTGATGACGTTGGCCGCCATCAGCGCCACGGGCTGCCCCGTCTCCGGGTCGGTGAGGAGAATGACGGCATAGTGGGTCGGTAACTTGCGATTGGTGTTGCTGGGCCAGTACCCACCGGTCTTGAGGCCGAGAACTTCGCCGGACCGACCCCGCATGCGAAGGTGCGAGGATTTGATGCCGTATCGGGCGCCGTCGTGGTTCGGCAGGGTGTGACCCACCACCGGCATCGTGCTGACTTCGCCGTTGGCATCCGCGGCAAAGGCCTCTCGCACCAATTCGATCACCTTGGCCATCGAAATCATCTCCGCAATCGCCACATCGTCCAACACGAGCACGTTGGCTCTGGCCACTTTCATTCGATACTCCAAGCATGGGATGGTGACCGCCGTTCGTCTTTCTCACACGTTCTCGATGGTTTCCACCCATTTGGCGAGGAAACTGTTGGCTTGGAATCCATCCAGTACCCGGTGATCGATCGTCAATGTGACGTAGAGCCGAGGCCGGATCGTCGGCGTCAAGACTCCACTAGTGGGGTTCGGCACGACACGCGGCTCCAGCTTGCCGATTCCCAGGATGGCAGATTGGGGCTGGTTGATGATAATCGGCGCCGCGAAAAGACTGCCGCTCACCCCGTGGTTGGAAATGGTGAACGTCCCGTGTTGCACGTCCGCGGGTGTGAGCGCGCCCGCGCGGGCCCGGGTGGTGAGATCTTGGAGCCGAGTTGCGATCCCGAGGAGATCGAGCGCCTGGCCGTGGTGAATCACCGGCACGATCAATCCTCCGGCCGGGAGCGCCGTCCCGATCCCGATGTTGCAATCCTCGAAGACCTCGAGCCCCGCGTCGTGCCAACGACTGTTGACTTCAGGAACGGCGCGAAGGGCGGCGACCGCGGCGCGCACAAAGTACGCGGTGAACGTGAGTTTCGTCCCGCGTGCCATGAACTCGGCCTGGTGTTGTTCGCGATCGGCAATCACCGCGGTCAGGTCGCACTCAAAGACCGTGGTAACGTGGGGCGCTGTCTGCATGCTCTGCGCCATATGATGGGCAATGCTTCGCCTCAAGGACGAATGAGGAATCATCCGGCTTGGGATTCCAGACGCCGAGGCCGGCGCGGAGCGTTTGCTCGCGGCGGCTTCGACGTCCTCTGCCGTGATGCGGCCCCCGCGACCGGTCCCCGTCACATCCGCCGCGCTGAGGCCGTGTTGCTTGAGCAGCTTCCGAACTGCAGGGCTGAAATCCTCCGGGCCGCCGCCAGGTAGGGGGGCGGGTTTGGCGGCCGCGGCGCTCGGAGTCACTCCGGTTGCGCTCAGGGCAGGCGAATCCACCGCAGCCGCGTTGCCACCGACTTCGATGCGGCCGAGTACCTCTCCCGGGCTGACCTGCTCCGCTTCGGGTTTCAGGATCTCGCACAGGACGCCGCTCGTCGGGGCCGCGATTTCGACCGTTACTTTGTCGGTGCTGATCTCCAGCAGCGGGTCGTTGATCCTGACGGCTTCGCCGACCGCGCGAAACCATTGGGCCACCACAGACTCCGTGCCCTCCGATTGATCCGTGGGCATCGTCACATCGACGAATTCGGCCATGCGTCTCCTCGAGATTCTCTGGATCGGCCTACATCTCAACCAGTTCAACCATGCACTGCCCGATGCCGTCCACGGAGGGCAACACGGCGTTCATCAAATCCACATTGTATGGCGTCGGGACATCCGGGATGGCGAGTCGGCGGATCGGGGCGTCGAGATTGAAGAATGCCTCCTCGGCGACTACGGCGGCCACCTCAGCGCCAAAACCAGCCGTGAGGGTGTCTTCGTGCACGATCAAACACCGTCGAGTTTTGCGGACGGATTGCAAAACGGTTTCTCGATCCCAGGGAGCGATGGTTCGAAGGTCAACGATCTCCGCGGAAATCTCCGTTTTCGTTGCTGCCGCTTCGCACCGTTCGACCATCGCGCCCCATGTCACCAGAGTGATCGTTTCTCCGGTTTGGACGATCTTCGCTTGTCCCAAGGGCAGCACGAAGTCATCGCCGGGGTAAGGACGCCGCGCCCACGTCCCGTCCAGAAGGGCGCGGTGTTCGAAAAAGATGGTGGGATCGTTGCTTCGGAGCGCCGCGCGTAACAGCCCCACGGCATCCTCCGCGTTGCTCGGATAACACACCTGCCACCCCACCGCGTGGGCCCACGTTACTTCGCCGTTGACGCTGTGCCATGGGTCGCCGCACTTGGGCGCATACCCACCCGGCAAACGCACGACGATCGGTGCCGCGAAGCGGTTCTTGGTTCGCCATCGGATCGTACCACAGTTGTTGAGCTGCTCCGTGGCGGGGTCGGCGTACTTCCGGAACTGGATTTCGGGAACCGGCAGAAGTCCGGCGATCGCCATGCCAACGGCCCGACCGATGATGCCTTCCTCGGACAGGCTCGTATCGAATACGCGGGCGGTACCGAACTCGTCTTGTAGTCCAAGGGTGGCAGCGTGAACCCCGCCCTTCGGTCCGACATCTTCGCCAAATACCAACATCTTTGGATTGGATCGGAGCTCGCTCTCCAAAGTGCGGCGGACCGCGGTGAGTAGATTAATCCGCGGCCCTTGGGGCGCCGGTACCGGAGTGCCCGTCGCGAAGGTGTGGCCTTCCGGAAGTAGACCCCCACGTCGCTGGAGCTCCGCGCTGCCGTCCGGATTGCGCTCGGTCCGCCGGTGCCGAGTGATCATCGTTCGATCTGGTTCGGGGCGATTGACGGCCGACTCGAGTCCGCGTGCGACGTCGGAATTCACCTGAGCCTCGATAGTGTTCCATTCGACTTCGGTGAGATGTCCAAGCAGAAATGCCTTCAGTTTTCCCAGCGGGTCCTGGGCCATTTCGCGTTCGATGAAGTCTTTGGGTTTGTAGGCTTGAGTATCCTGTCCCGAATGCCCGCTCAGCCGGGGTACGGTGAGCCGGAGCAACGCGGGTCCTTTCCGGTCGCGGACGTGACCGATGGTCTCTTCAAAGAGCCTCGCGGCTTCGGCTGGGTTCGTTCCGTCCCCGTCTCGAATGAAAAGGTTCTTAAAGGAGGCCAGGTTGTCGGCGATATTGGCGCCGGGGGTCTGGAACGACGAGGGTACGGAAATGCCGTAGCCGTTGTCCTCGATGTAAAAGAGTAAGGGCAATGAGAGGGTGGTTGCCATTGTCAGCGAAGCCCAGAATCCATTCGTGGCGACGGACGCCTCGCCGCCCAGCACCACGGCCAACGACCGGGAGTAGGACGGGTCCTTCAGCACCTCATGGCGATAAAGAATGGCCTGGGCCCATCCGGCCGTTGGGGTGTATTGGGAGCCGACGTCACCGGACATCGGGAGCACGACCACGCCGCCGCGCTCGTTGGGCAAATTGCAGACGACGCCGATGTCGCGGCCATCACTAAATCCTCCGGACCGGCCCATTGGACCGGCGAAGGCGTCTTCGATCGTCAGACCCAACGTGAGAAGCAGCGGCCGAGACCGATAGTAGGCACCCACGGCATCGTGAGGGTCGGTGAGGAACTGACCCAGAATGATCTGAGCCACCTCGTGTCCCCGCGCACTGAACTGATATGCAACCTTCTTCTCGGGAACGAGTCGGTGTTCCTCGGTGTCGTCAATCGCCCGGGAGACCAGAGTGAGATAGGCCACCCGCTTCCAATCAATCTGCGTCATGCGCGCTACCCATCCTGAATGTCACGCTGTTTTCCCACCGTCGAGATCGTGGCTTTTGCTGGTCGAGTATACGGTCCCGCGAAACAATCCCACAACGGCTCCAGACTGGTTCGTGATTGTCGCCCGATAGTAGCCGATGCGGTTGCCGACGTGCTCGGGTTCGGCAATCGCGGTGAGTTGATCTCCGCTGTGAGCCGGCGCAGGATACCGAATGCTGTTTTCGATACTGACCGTGAGTTTTCCGTGCGTGTTCGAAGCGAAAGCAAGCGCGCTGTCCGCGAAGGCGAATGTCACGCCACCGTGACAAACCCCGAACCCGTTGAGCATGTCGTTCCGGACGGTCATTCGGATCGCGACGCGCTGCGGCTTGACCTCGATCACCTGCACGCCGAGCCAGGCGCTGAAGGCGTCGCGGTCGAGCATCCCTTGCACGATTGCCTGAGCGAGCACGTGCGCCGGTTCAGGCATGATAGAACCGGCGTCCTTCCTGGCTCATGCGGCGGAGGAGCGGACTCGGCCGATACCGGTCCTCCCCGTATTCCTCCTGGAGCGCTTGCAGGCGGCGGTGGACGGTCGACACCCCGATTTCGTCGGCCCAGCGCAGCAGGCCTTTCGGATAGTTCACCCCTTGAGTCATGGCCAGATCCAAATCCTCGGCCGTCGCTAGCCCCATGAACAGTGCCTCGGCAGCCTCATTGATCAACATCGCCACCACACGGTCGACGATTCGCTGCCCCAGCTCTGAATTCTTGGTCGGTTCGGGCCGAACCGCACCGGCGCGATAGTCGTAGTATCCTTGGCCTGACTTTCGGCCGAGCAGGCCGGCTTCGACGTGCCGCTTTTGGGTCAACGACGGCCGGTACCTCGGGTCGTAGAAAAAGGCCTCGAAGACTGACTGGGTGACGGCGAAATTGATGTCGTTCCCGATCAAGTCCATGAGTTCGAACGGACCCATCCGAAATCTACCAATCTCGCGCATGGCCCAGTCGATCGTCGCTTGGTCCGCCACGCCTTCTTCGTATATCCGGAGTGATTCGCCGTAGAATGGTCGCGCCAGACGGTTCACGATGAATCCGGGCGTGTCCTTCGCGAGGACTGTAGTCTTCTGCCAACCGTCGACTAACGATCGCGCCGCGGTGGTCACCGAGGCCTCGGTGGCCAGCCCCGGCACGATCTCGACGAGGGGCATGAGCGGCACTGGATTGAAGAAATGGATGCCCACCACCCGTTCGGGACGCCGGCACCCGCTTGCAATCGCGGTGATCGATAGCGATGAGGTGTTGCTGGCGAGCACCGTCGACTCAGGGAGGACGGCTTCCAGCCGCAGGAAAACGTCACGTTTTGCGCGGAGATCTTCGATGATGGCTTCAATGACGAGGCCCGCGGAAGCCAGGGCGAGGAGATCGGCTCCGGCGGGCACAGCAACCGCCGTGAGACGCTCAAGGCTCGAGGTCCGAGCCTCGGCCGTGGTCCGGCCTTTTTCCACTTCGCGATCCAGAGCTTTCGAAATGCCGCTTCGGGCATTTGCGACGACGGCGGGGCTGGTATCGACCAGAATTACGGGATGACCATGGGTCACGGCCACTTGCGCGATGCCGGCGCCCATCGCCCCCGCCCCGAGAATCCCGATGGTCGTTGCGGACGCCCCCCCCACGCTCGTCATGGTCAATTGCCGGTGAAGGTGGGCTTCCGTTTGGCGAGGAAGGCCGCCACACCTTCAGCAAAATCCGCCGATGCGCTCGCTTCTTGTTGGAGCATAGCTTCCACTTCAAGTTGGTCAGCGAGATCGTTGGTCATGGCTCGGTTGAGGGCTTGCTTGGTGAGCCAGAGCCCGCGCGTTGGCTGGGTGGCGAGGTAAGAGGCCAGCTCGTGGGCCGCCTTCAAGAGCTCCATGTCAGGGTAGCTCTTGTAGATCAGGCCCATCGCAACGGCCTGGGCCGCGCTAACCTTCTCGGCCAACATCATGAGGGCAGTTGCGCGCGCCAAACCGACCAGCCGGGGAAGCGCAAACGTGCCGCCGGTGTCCGGGATGAGACCGATCTTGGCGAACGACTGAATGAAGGACGCGGATTCGGCCGCGAGCACTATGTCGCAGCACAGGGCGAGGTTGGCGCCCGCTCCGGCCGCGACACCGTTGACGGCGCACACGACCGGTTTTTCGAGGTTGCGGATTCCCAACGCCAAGGGCGTCCATTTTCGTCGGACCAACTCGGCGATGTTCTGCGGCTGCGCCGTCGCTTCCGCGAGATCCTGGCCCGCGGAAAAGCCCCGGCCGCTGCCGGTGAGCAACACGGCCCGCACGGAGGGATCGGCCGCCTGCTCGATGGCGTTTCGGAGCTCGAGATTCATGACCTCGTTGAAACTGTTCAGAACCTCGGGACGATTGAGGGTGATCGTCGCCACCCCTCCAGCGAATTGGTACAGCAAGTGTTGGTACGCCATGAAGATGCCTCGGCGTGCGACGTTGGCTCGGTTGCGGGGCGACGATAAATTGTATACAAACAGGGGGCTGGTTGGCGAACCGCGCGAGCCAACTCCGTGACAGGACCCGAGAATAAGGTAACTTAGCGCCATGACAGACGCATTCTTGATCGATGGCGTACGCACGCCAATCGGCAATATCGGCGGGGCACTCTCTTCAGTACGTGCCGATGACCTCGCGGGCTTTGTGATTGCCCGTCTCCTGGAGCGATCCTCCGCCCTCGACCCAAGTCGCATCACTGATGTCATCCTCGGCTGTGCCAACCAGGCGGGAGAGGACAACCGCAATGTGGCCCGTATGGCACTTCTGCTCGCCGGGCTTCCGGTGACGGTGCCGGGCGAGACCGTGAACCGCCTGTGCGCCTCGGGGTTGGCGGCCACGATGCACGCGGCGCATGCCATCCAGGCCGGCGATGGTGATGTATATCTGGCCGGTGGAGTGGAGCAGATGACCCGTGCGCCGTTCGTGCTATCGAAGTCGGCCCAGGCGTTCGCCCGGAACGTCGAGTTCTTTGATACCAGTCTGGGCTGGCGGTTTGTGAATCCCAAAATGAAAGATCGATACGGCGTGGATTCGATGGGCCAAACGGCGGAGAACGTCGCGGAGCACTTTGGAATATCGCGAGCCGACCAGGACGCGTTCGCGGTACGTTCCCAACAGAAAGCAACGGCCGCAAGAACGGCTGGGCGATTTGGAGAGGAGATCACGGCGGTCCCCATTGAGGGGGCGAAAGGGAAGCCACCCACCGTCGTCGAGCAGGACGAATTCATTCGGCCTGACACGAGCATCGAAACATTGGCGAGGCTCAAGCCGGCTTTCCGGACGGACGGGAAAGGCAGCGTCACCGCGGGTAATTCCTCCGGCCTCAATGACGGGGCGTGCGCGCTGTTGCTCGCATCAAAGCGCGGTGCCAGTGAGTTCGGCTTGACCCCGAAAGCCCGCCTGGTCGCCTCGGCCGCAACGGGTGTCGAGCCTAGGATCATGGGGTTGGGGCCTGTTGAGGCGACTCGATCGGTGCTCCGAAAGGCCGGACTCAAGCTCTCGGACATTGATGTCATCGAAATCAACGAAGCCTTTGCCGCCCAAGTGCTCGCATGTCTCCGCCAGCTCGGTATTCCGGACGATGACCCACGGGTGAACCCGAACGGAGGGGCGATCGCATTGGGCCACCCCTTGGGTATGTCGGGCGCTCGTTTGGTCCTTACCGCGACGAGGGAATTGGAACATCGGAAGGAACGGTTTGCCCTCTGTACCATGTGCGTCGGAGTCGGACAGGGGATGGCGGCCATCGTGGAGCGCGTCTAGTGCGCCGGTTCCTTGGGGTGACATCCATGGGGTGGCGATGATCTGTAGCTTTGGCGGGTTCGTCCTGGCTTCTACGAGTCGGCGTTTGTGCACCCGACGGCCGCGGTCACCGGAAACGTCATCATCGGCCGGGATGTATACCTCGGCCCGGGTGCGGCCGGTTGAGCCGCTCCGCGAGCTCCCGGCCGACCGACCCACTCGGCCGGCGATGTATCAGACCTGGCGGGAAACCGCCGCCCACCTGCGAAGTGACGGAGAGTAGGCCCATGAGGCTCAAGAGTTACGCCAAGGGACAGTGGGTCGATGGGGGCGGCAAAGTCACCGAATTGTTTCATGCGGTTACTGGCGATAAGGTTGCCGAATCGAACAGCGACGGTGTCGATTTTCAGGGAATGTTGGAGTACGCGCGACGCACCGGCGGGCCGGCGCTTCGGAAGCTCACGTTCCACCGGCGATCGCTGCTCCTCAAGGAGGTCGCGAAGTATCTGACGGAACGAAAGGATGAGCTGTACCGGGTGTCTGCCGCGACGGGAGCGACGAAGTCGGACGCCTGGGTCGACATCGACGGCGGAATCGCTACGTTTTTCGTTTACTCGAGCAAAGGACGACGAGAGCTTCCGAACGAGCCGTTCTACATCGATGGCGGGGTCGAGCCGCTCTCAAAAGGCGGCACTTTCGTCGGCCGCCACATTGCGGTGCCTCTGGAAGGCACGGCGGTTCACATCAACGCTTTCAATTTTCCGTGCTGGGGGATGCTCGAGAAACTCGCACCGACCTTCTTGGCAGGCATGCCGGCGATCGTGAAGCCCGCGACGGTGACCTCTTACCTCACGGAACGTGTGGTGCGGATGATGATCGAATCGCGCATTTTGCCGGAGGGAGCATTGCAGCTCATCTGCGGCGGTGTCGGCGACCTCCTCGAGCATCTCACCTGCCAAGACGTCGTCACGTTCACCGGATCGGCGGCCACCGGCCGCAAGCTCAAGTCGCTGCCCGTCATCATCGACAACTCCATTCGATTCAACATGGAGGCGGATTCGTTGAATTTCTGCCTCCTGGGCCCCGAGTCGGCACCGGGAACGGAGGAGTTCGACCTGTTCGTGAAGGAAGTCGCTCGGGAAATGACTCTGAAGGCGGGGCAGCGGTGCACCGCGATCCGGCGGGCGCTCGTCCCCGCCGCGCTGGTTGAGCCGGTGGTCGAGGCGCTCAAGAAGCGGCTGGCGGGATCGACGCTTGGAGACCCCACGATCGAGGGTGTGCGGATGGGCCCCCTGGCGAGCCGGGGGCAGGTAGCCGAAGTTCGAAACAGCGTCGGGCAACTCGGTCACGCCACGGAAACCGTGTTCGGACAACTCGACGGATTCGAAATCAAGGGAGGCAATCGGGAGAAAGGGGCGTTCTTCGCGCCGATGCTGCTTCATTGCGACCAGCCGCTCCGGAAAAGCGAACCGCACAACATTGAAGCCTTCGGCCCCGTGAGCACCGTGATGCCATACCAAAATCTCGACGACGCCATCGAGCTCATCAAGCTAGGGAAGGGGAGTCTCTGCGGATCGGTCTTCACCGGCGATGACCGATTTGGGCGAAATGTCGTTTTCGGAGCCGCCGCCTGGCACGGCCGAATCATGGTCGTTAACCGTTTCAGCGCCAAGGAATCGACGGGGCACGGGTCTCCAATGCCCCATCTAGTACACGGCGGACCCGGGCGGGCGGGAGGCGGCGAAGAAATGGGTGGCATTCGGAGCGTCTTCCACTACATGCAACGGACCGCGCTGCAGGGCTCGCCGACCACGCTCACTCGGATCACGAATGAATGGAGCAGAGGGGCCGAGCAGAAAATCGACGCCCTCCATCCGTTCCGCAAATACTTCGAAGAGCTCGAGGTGGGAGACGCGCTCATCACCCACCGGCGTACCGTGACCGAAGCCGACATTGTCAACTTCGCTAATATCAGCGGGGATTACTTCTACGCGCACGTGGATGAGATTGCGGCCAAGGAGTCGCTTTTCGAAAAACGAGTAGCGCACGGATACTTCGTCGTATCGGCCGCCGCCGGCTTGTTCGTGCATCCGGCGGTGGGCCCGGTGCTCGCGAATTATGGCCTCGAGAACCTGCGGTTCGTGAAGCCGGTCGGGATCGGCGATACTCTCCAGGTGCGGTTCACGTGCAAGAAGAAGACGGCCAAAGACACGCCCCCGGAGAGCATTCCCCAAGGGATCGTCGAATGGGACGTGGAAGTGATCAATCAAAACCTCGAGCCGGTAGCGGTCTATTCGATTCTTACCTTGGTCCGGCGTAGGGCGGAGAATTAAGGCGGCTGGCCGATGAGGTGTGGGTTCTGATCTTCACAATCGAACAGTGAGGTGCGGGATGCGTATCGCGAATCGAATGGTTCTATGCGCGTTATCGGTAGTGACACTCTTCGGCGGCCGAGTTCACGCCCAAGACCCGATGCCGCCTGTGCGCTATCTTCTGCGCGATTCGAGTTCCACTCTGCCCTTTTCAGATGCGGTGCGGGTCGGCCACATCCTCTACCTCAGCGGGCAGATCGGCGGGGATTCCACCGGGTTCCCCGTGAAAGGCGGCATAGTGGCCGAAACTCGGCAGGTACTCACCAATATCAAGAATGTGCTGGACCGGAACGGCTCCTCCATGGATGAGGTGGTCAAATGCTTGGTCATGTTGGCCGATATGAGCGAGTGGGCCACTATGAATACGGTCTATGTCACCTTTTTCCCGAAACACAAACCCGCGCGCAGCGCCATGGGTGCGAATGGGCTGGCGCGCGGGGCGAAGGTTGAGATCGAGTGCACCGCAACGGTTCGGTAAACAATCGTTCGGGGCCGAGTCCGTTTGCCGACACAGCCCCTTGGCGCTAACTGTCCCCGTAATAGCGCTTCTTAGTCTGGGCCGCGGGGGCCTTTGGCTTCGGCATCTTCTCCGGCTCGAGCCAATTCGTGATCAAGAGGGTCCTGAACTCGCCCATGATGGCTTTCGCGTCCGGCCGGCTTTGCACCGCCTGTACCATCAGGCGGAGTTCTTCCATCCGAGCCATCCCTGTCATCGGTTTGCTCTTCTCATACCCGGACACGAAGTCTTCAGTGGTGAAGCCGAGGGTCAGGCTGTCCACCCGCTGGAGGCCGCCGACGGTTGATGCGAGGTCGGCCTGCATCTTGTTCAAATACGAGATTTCGAAATGAAATGGCTTGGCCATGACATAGGCCTTGAACGACGACATTTTCGCGACTGCCGCCTTGGCCGCCTTCTCGATATTTCCCTGCGCGGTCGCCTCAGGGAGCAGCTCAGCGTTGGCCCGGCCTCGCGCCGTTTTCACCACTCCATACTCCGCGTTGGGGAATTGCTCCTTGATCTGCTCGCGCAAGATATTGTCCCCCGAAACCATGATGACCGGGACACCGAACCGGGCGGCCGAAATGGCCACGATCGTGGTTTCGTTGAGAATGGTACCATTCACCTTGTAGGCCGGCTCGACGGTCACCGTGTGCGCCATGAATCCCGGCGTATTCGCGCGGGCATGCATTCCGATGCAGACAATGGCTTGGTAACTCGCATCCATGGCGTCCGTATAGGGGTCATATGGCTTATCGCGGAAGAGAAACGTTGCCCGTTTGTCCATCTTCTCGATGAGCATATCGGGTTCATCCCCATTGCCGCTTCCATGCGCGTCCGTCACGACAATCTCTCCCGCGCCACCTGCCTTGAGCCCCCGGATCGCGGCGTTCACATCACCGGTCAGGAACGTGCGCGCTGCTTGGTATTCTTTGCTGGGATAGAGCACTTGGATCGGCCGGCTAATCCCCGAAATCCCCTCCATGTCGTACAAGACGAGAATTCTTGGAGCCGGGACCCGGTGTGGTCTCGGTTGCGGGTCCGTCGGTGTCGGAGCAGGCGCCAACAGCAGCAAGGGAACCATCAAAGCGGCGATCTTCATGAGCGTACTCCAGAAAGGGTCATACACTGGTTGCTTGAACAGGCTTGAGGTCGTCGGCGAAGCTAGCACGCGGCTCCCTGCCGGGGAAGGCGTGTGTACCGATCGGACGTCGCTCCGTCTCCCTGGCCGAGGGTGATGGGATTCGCCACCCGAAACGCGAGCCGGTACATTGAGTCTCGTTCCGTTCTGGAGGTCATATGCAATTTCCAAATTCTGCGCGAGTTGCCCTCGCCACTCTCATGGTTCTCTCCTGTACTCAACTCGACACGGCCCCCGGCGATCTCTTCGGCCAATGGGGCGGCGATCACGCGGGCCTGACAGTCTCCCTCAAAGGGGGCGACCTCGAGTATGACTGCGCGGTCGGTCACATCGATCCTCCCGTGATGGTCGACCAGAATGGGCTCATTCGAGCCAGCGGCATCCATATCCCTGGCCACGGCGGGCCGGTGCGGTTGGGAGAGAAGCCGGACTCGCTCCCGGCCTGGTATGAAGGCCGGATCGAGGGAGACACTATGACTTTGACCGTTACTCTGACTAAGAGCGGAGATGTGGTGGGGACGTTCATCCTGCTTCGCGGGCGTTCCCCGCATGTCTTTAAGTGTGTCTGAACGCGGTCGCCATCACTCTCGGCTGGACCGCCCGCCCTACGGGGGGCTCCTTCCACTTGCGCTGACCCCCATTTCCCAATGGTGGTCGGACAGACCCTCAACCAGAAGGACGCGTCCCGGTTCGATGCTCCCGTCCTCTCTTTTCTGCGCCAAACCAGCCAGTAGGCGGCTCCTCGCCCCGGCTTGACGGGGCCTGCGTGGGCCGCCATATCTTCCCTTCACCGTTACCAGCCAACACCTCGCCGCATCCGAGAGGCCATCGATGGTCCGCGTCAGCGCTTTTTCCCGTTCGCTCTTCGCCGGCGTGTTATTCGGCGTCCTCGCACTTCCATGCTCCGCCCAGGCCCGACTGAGCCCCACCGTCTACGACACCGCCCGATTCCACGCACTCCGGTGGCGCAACATCGGCCCGTTTCGTGGGGGCCGGGTGACCACGGTGGCCGGGGTCACTTCGCAGCCGATGGTCTACTACATGGGAGCGACAGGCGGCGGCGTCTGGAAGACGGAGGACGCTGGAGGCTCCTGGAAGCCGGTTTCCGATGGGTTTCTGCGCATGGGGAGCATCGGGGTGATCGCTGTGGCAGAAGATGATCCCAACGTGGTATACGTCGGGACCGGGGAGGCTCCCGTTCGGGGAGTCTCGTCGTCGTGGGGGGATGGGATGTACAAGTCCACCGACGCGGGGCGGTCCTGGATGCACGTCGGGCTTGCCGAGAGTCGCCAGATTTCCGCCGTGGTAATCCACCCTCGCAACAGCGAATTGGTGTACGTCGCCGCTCAGGGAAGCCGGTACGGGCCCTCAGCTGAACGTGGCGTCTACCGGACCGCCGACGGTGGCAAATCGTGGAGGCAGATCCTTTCCGTTGACTCGATCACCGGACCCAGTGCGCTCACCATGGACCCATCGAACGCTCGGGTCCTCTACGCCGCCTTTTGGGATCACCAACGGACGCCCTGGAAAGTGCGAAGCGGCGGGCCGAAGAGTTCCATCTGGAAATCGACCGATGGTGGCGATACGTGGACCAAACTCGAAGGCGGACTTCCGGCCCCGATGGGAAAGATTGGAATCGCTGTTTCGCCGGCGAACCCGGAGCGCCTCTGGGCCAACATCGAAGCGGACAGCGGGGGGGTCTATCGCTCTGACAATGGTGGCGTCACTTGGCAGCTCGTCAATTCCGACCGATTGGTTCGAGCCCGCGCATGGTACTACACCGTGGTGGTGGCCGATCCAGCCAATGCCGACGTGGTCTATGTCCTCAACGCGCCGATCACTAAATCGATCGACGGCGGGCGGACATTCAAAGAACTTCCCGACCCGCACGGGGACAATCATGCGCTTTGGATCAACCCGAAGAATCCCCTGAACATGGTCAACGGCAATGACGGAGGCGCCGAAATCACGTTCAACGGTGGCGTGACATGGTCCACGCAAAACAATCAGCCGACGGCGCAGTTCTATCGGGTCAACACGGACAACCGGTTCCCGTATTGGGTGTATGGCGGACAGCAGGATAATACGAGCGTGGCGATCCTGAGCCGGACGCTCGATGCCGGGATCACCCCCAGCGACTGGCACCCGGTAGGAGGATGTGAGAGTGCGCACGTGGCGTTCGATCCCGACGACCCTCACTATAGCTATGCCGGTTGCTACCACGGCATCATCGACGAGTTCAACGACGTCGACCGCACCACTCGAAGCATTATGCCCTGGCCCGCGCTGGGGCTGGGGGAACCGTCCGACCGGCAGAAGTATCGGTTCAATTGGAGCGCGCCGATCCTGACCTCCGTGTTCGACCGTCACGTAATCTATTTTGCGGGGAACGTGCTGTTTCGTTCCTCGGACCGAGGCCGGAGCTGGTCCGTGATCAGCCCGGACCTCACGCGCAACGAAAAGGACAAACAAGGCCCCGGAGGTGGCCCGATCACGAATGAGGGCGCCGGTGGGGAGGTCTACAATACGATCTACTACGTCGCCGAATCTCCGCATGAGAAGGGCACCCTCTGGGTCGGCACGGACGACGGTTTGATCCACCTCACCCGCGACGAGGGGAAGACCTGGTCGAACGTTACGCCGCCTGGACTTTCACCTTCGCTGATCAACATGGTGGAGGTTTCCCCCCATGACCCAGGTACCGCCTATGCCGCGGTGAGCCGGCATAAGTGGAACGACAACACTCCCCACGTGTTTAAAACCACCGACTACGGGAAGACCTGGACCCAGCTGGTGAATGGCATTCGAGCGGGTGACGTGGTGCGGGTCGTGCGCGAAGATCCGAATCGCAAAGGCCTGCTCTACGCTGGAACGGAAACCGGGGTTTACATCTCCTACGATGGAGGCCAACACTGGCAGAGCCTGCAATTGAACTTGCCGGCCGTACCGGTCACCGATATGCAGGTGCGGAACCAAGATCTGGTGATCTCGACCGAGGGTCGCGCGTTCTGGATTCTCGACAACGTTGGTCCGCTCGAGCAGCTGACGGACTCAGTCGCCCGAGCCCCCGTGACTCTGTTCAAACCCCTACCGATCTACCGGGTTTACGGTGCGGTGGGAGGGGGAACCGGTGTGGGAAAGAACCCACCCGGTGGTGTCACCCTCGACTACTACTTCAGCCAGCCGACCGATACGGCCACGGTGGCCTCGCTCGAGATTTCCGATATGCAGGGCAAAGTCATCCGCACGTTCACGACTTCAAAACCAAAGGCGGAGGATGCGCCTGGCGGTGAATCGGACCCTGTCCTGCCCGCGGCCGTAGGACTCAATCGGTTCGTGTGGAACCTTAGATATCCCGATGCGCGCCGCATTCCCAAACTGTTTTCGGTGCAGAGCAGGCGGGGCTGGCGCATACCCGCCGGAAGGTATCAGGCGCGTTTGAGCGTGGGGAGGAGCATCGTGCAGCAGACATTCGAAGTCCTCGCGGATCCTCGGGTGAAACTGGGTGGAGAAGACGCGGCTGAGCGGGAGCGACTGCTCCTTGCGGTGGGCGCCCGGGTGGATGAAATCCAGCGCGCCGCCATCGCCCTCCGCGATGTGCGAGAGCAGGTCACCAATCTGCTCCGGAGAACCAAGAGCCTCCCGGCCGGCCCATCCGTCTTGACCCAAGGAACGGCCTTGTTGGCTACGATCGACGGGCTGGTGCCGAGACTCGTTTCGGAACGAATGTCGACAGTTCAGGATGTCATTAATTTCCGCCATGGCATCAATGATCAGTATTTGTACTTGGTCGAGGCGATCGATGGGAACGAGGCGCCGGTTACCCAAGGTGTCAAAGACCGGTTTGCCGATCTCGAATCTCAATGGGCCGGCCTGGCTCAATCGCTAAGCGCGCTGCTGCAGCAAGACATCCCGGCATTCAATGCGCAATTGAAGCAGGCTGACGTGCCGGTCATCCTTCTGCCGGCTCCTCCGGAGCTAGGGCGCTAGATGCCCAACTCGGATCGAGAACTCGGACTCGATCGCCCGATTTCCCGCCGGGATTTCATCGATGGGGTGGCAGTAGCCGTCGGCGCTGTCGGCCTCGGAGCGATCGGGTGCGCGCCACGTGGGGCGGGTGAAGACTTTTCTCCGGAGCGGTCACCGGACTACTACCCCCCGGGGCGCAGTGGTCTTCGGGGAAGTCATCCGGGCTCCTTTGAAGCCGCACACCGGTTGCGTGATGATATTCTGGGACCCTCAATCGGGTCGGCTCTGGACACCGGGGAGCGCTATGACCTCGTCATCGTGGGGGCCGGTATCAGCGGTCTCGCCGCGGCGCACTTCTATCGCAAGGCTGCTGGGCGTCGGGCGAAGATTCTCCTCCTCGACAATCACGATGATTTTGGGGGCCACGCCAAGCGCAATGAGTTTCGTCACGCCGACCGTCTGTTGATCGGATATGGGGGTACCCAGTCGATCGATAGTCCCGAGCTGTATAGCCCCGAATCAATCGGGCTATTGAAAGATCTCGGGATCGACCTCGGAAAATTTCGGCAGGCGTTCGATCAAACACTCTATGCCTCGTTGGGGCTCGAGACCGGAGTGTTCTTCGATCGCGAGACGTTCGGCGCCGATCGTTTGGTGCCCCGTTCGCCCAAGCAACCGCTCCGCGAATTCCTCTCTCGCACCCCGCTCTCCGCCACCGCGCGGCATGATGTCCTTCGAGTTGAAGAGAGCCACCACGATACTTGGCCTGGCGACTCCTCAGCGGAAAAGAAGAGCCGCCTCGCCAAAATTAGTTACCGGCAGTATCTGGTCCGTGAGTTTCGAGTTTCTCCTGCGGCTGCAGCCTACTATCAGAGCTCGACCCATGGCCTCTATGGAGTTGGAATTGACGCCGTACCAGCGCTCGACGCGTGGGGTCTCGGACTCCCGGGGTTCACGGGGCTCAAGCTGGAACCAGGCGCCGCCCCCGGCATGAATCTCGATGCGGTCAAGGCCCTTCGGTCTCAGGAGCCCTACATCTATCACTTCCCCGATGGGAACGCCTCGGTCGCGCGGCTCCTCGTCCGTTCGCTGCTGCCGGAGGCGGTGCCGGGTTCCACCATGGAAGACGTGGTGACCGCGAAGGTTGACTATGGTCGTTTGGATCGAGGCGAGTCCTCCACCCGGATTCGGCTCAATTCCCTCGCCATTCGCGTACGACACATGGCCTCCCCCGGAAGCGGTGGGGTTGAGGTGAGCTATCTCCGCGGAGGACGCCTTCGCTCGATCCAGGCCAAAGGCTGCATTCTCGCTTGCTGGCACACGGTCATTCCCAAACTGTGCCCAGAATTGCCCGCGGAACAGCGCACCGCCCTGAGCTACGCGGTGAAGGTGCCTCTGATCTACACCATGGTGGCCTTGAGGAATTGGAAAGCCTTCGCGCAACTCGGGGTGCGTGGGGCTTTGGCACCTGGCGCGTTTTATGGTGGAGTCAGCCTGGATTTTCCGGTGAGCTTGGGTGAATACCGCTGCCCCAAGGTCCCTGATGAACCCATTCTCTTGCACTGCAGTCGAACTCCCTGCAGTCCGGGCCTGGCGGCCCGGGATCAGCACCGGGCTGGGCGGAAAGAATTGCTAGGCATGTCGTTCGCGGATTTGGAACGAGCCACACGGGATCAACTGTCGCGGATGCTGTCGCCCGGAGGGTTCGATCCCGCGAGAGACATCGTCGGCCTCACCGTGAACCGGTGGCCGCACGGGTATGCCTATCAATACAATTCGTTGTGGGATTCGTTCTGGCCCGGTGGGACTACGCCGTGTGAGGTGGCGCGACGACCGTTCGGAAGGATACGCATCGCAAACTCCGACTCCGGCGCCTATGCCTATACTGATGCGGCAATCGATCACGGGTATCGCGCCGTCCAGGAACTGGTCTGAGCCAAGGCCGCTCCCGCCCTCAACTCGGCGGAATACGCAAACCGATCTGGTCGCCGGGCGAGACGGTGATCTCTTCGGTGAAAGGAAGCCGCTGGCCTCCGATGGGATCGGCGCGAAATCGCAACGGTGTAGTAGCGTAGATGATGGTTTTTGGGATGACGAAAACCGTGGAGGAGTGGCCCGTCACGGTTCCAAGGCGATACGGCTGTGAGCCGCGGTAGACGTAAATGTTCATGTCGAGAAACGCGTCGTTCTCCACCCGGACCGTAGTACTCAATGTCACTTCCGGCTCCGGGGTCGTGGCGGGATCCCGAGTTCGATGACAGGCCCCCAGAGCGATGGCAGCGACTCCAATGAGTAAACGAAATTCGCGATTCATGACTCTCTCTCCCAACGGTCCTAGAAACGGAGGACCGAGCCTGGTAGAATGACGAATTCCCACGATAACGCCACACAATCCTATCGTCCGCTCGCCGTTACTTCCAGACTCACGCCCTCCCCCGGCCGCTTCGCGCGAGGATATCTTTGATCCATGACTGACACCCTCCCCACCCTGGACTCGATTCTAGCCGCCCGACGTCGGATTCGTCCCCATATTCGGCAGACGCCCGTGTGGCAATGGCAGAGCGATGCGCTGACGCGGTGGCTCGGAGCTTCCACGGAGGTGTTCCTGAAACTGGAGCTCTTTCAATACGCAGGAAGCTTCAAGTCCAGGGGCGCGCTCAACGTCATGCTCGAGTTGTCGCCGGAACAATTGAAACATGGCGTGACCGCCGTCAGCGCCGGCAATCATGCTGCAGCGGTGAGTTTCGCCGCATCGAAGCTGGGTACCACCGCGAAAGTCGTCATGCCCAAGACGGCAAATCCGGCGCGGGTGGCCCTCTCCAGGTCCTATGGTGCGGAGGTTGTGTTCGCCGAGGACGCGAAGGCGGCCTTCTCGTTGGTCAAAGAAATCGAGGCGAACGAAGGACGGGTCTTTGTGCACCCCTTCGAAGGGCCTCTCACGACGGCCGGGACCGGAACTCTGGGGCTTGAGTTCTCGGAGGAAGTGCCGAACCTCGATGCGGTGATTGTTCCCATTGGCGGCGGCGGACTGAGCTCGGGGGTGGCCGCGGCCCTCAAGCTAACGCAGCCGAATTGCAAAGTGTTCGGTGTTGAGCCCGTCGGGGCCGATAGCATGATGCGGAGCTTCAAGTCCGGGAAACCCGAGTCCCTCGACCGCCCGGCGACGATTGCGGACAGTCTCGCTGCGCCCTACGCACTGCCCTACAGCTTTTCGGTGTGCCGTCATTTTCTCGATGAACTCGTGTTGGTCGACGACGATGCGCTTTGTGTGAGCCTGTATCGGTTGTTCCAGGACTCCAAGCTCGCGGTGGAGCCTGCCGGAGCCGCGTCCACCGCAGCGCTATTAGGCCCGCTCCGAGAACGGTTGGCAGGGAAGCGCGTGGGCCTCATCGTGTGCGGTGCCAACATCGACGTTGCCAATTTCACTACCTGTCTAGCGCGCGGAGCCGCTTGCGACAGCTAGGCCGCTGTTGAAGCACCACTACATTCGCGCTGTACGAATCCTCTACTAGTCACAATTCTCGACAACACGGTTGGTGCCGCTCGCTTGGGTGCCTGCCTCCCCCGCCCCTGGGTGCACTGTGCTATCACTATTGCCTCCAATGATTTACTACGTCATCACAACATGCTACTCGGCGTGCCAGAAACTGCATGTCACCTCGAACCCTCGGTGGTACAAGTCCTGCATTTGACCTCCCCAGCGCGGGCCGGGGGTCCGCGAATGACAACAAACGAAACGTTCAACTACTGACAGATCGGATCACGCCTATATGAAGGCCTTTCGCGCGGTTCTTGTCCTTACGGGCCTCTCGTTTCTGAGCGTCCCCGTACACGCGGCCCCGCCGATTCGCACTGTAAAGTTCAAGAGTGGCGGGAGCGTGGTTGGGTGGAATTGGTATGTCGGAACGTACGCGGCCACCCTCGACGGCGGGCCGAAGGTGGATATCTGGTGTGTCGATTTCGCGCACCACGTGTCCGTCAACAACGTCTGGAATGCCTATGACACGCAACTCACCGGCAATGTGGATTTGAGCTATACACGGAACGGGCCCGGTCTTCACAGCTCCGCGAATTCCGGATACACTGCTGCTCTTGGCAAATATGAGAAAGCGGCGTGGCTGACGACGCAGTACCTGGCCACCAACCACTCCGATTGGAAATACATCCAGGCCGCGATCTGGGAGATCATGTCGCCGACCACGTTCACGGCGCAGACCTTCTCCTACCCTTTTTCCGCCAACGACCGATCGCACATCGGCACCTGGCTGGCCCAGTCGAACACGCACCATCTCTCGGACTACTCCGGGTTCCACGTCCTGAGTGACGTCACCTCCGAGGTCGCCTGCACGAAACGTGGTCAAGTGGTTCCGAACTGTTGGACGGATAACCCCAACAGCAAACAGGAGTTCCTCTACTACGAACCAACCGTGACACCGGAGCCATCGACCTACCTCATGGTTGGCACCGGGCTCTTCGGACTCGTAGCGATGCGGGCCTCGCGAAAGCGGAAGAAGCAGTAGCTCAGCGTCTGACTGAGGAACAGAGGCGGGTTGCGATCTACCATCGCAGCCCGCTGTCGCGTCGTAGGCGCTCGGAAATCCAATGAACTGGCAATGCCTGAAGGGGCTCAGTAGATTGCGGCTCGACCTGCCCCTTCCAAATCCATCGACCACGTTGCGGCGGAGCAGTCCCCACTCATGACCAAACACCTCACCTGGCCCGCCTACCTCATTGGCACGCTTCTGGTCTTTGTTTCGTTGCTGGATGGGGCGGCCTCGGTATGGCCCCTTTTGTTTAGCGATGTGGGTTGGCGGTATGGGAGTTATGGCTTGCTTTCTGGGTATCTGTTGACGCCCCTTCTCGGCGCCTTTCTTATCACGCTCACCGCGGCGCTTCAGGGGAGCAGGCGGACCCAGCGGGTCATCGGTGTCATCAACATGGTTGCAGCCGTACTGCTTTTGATAGCGTTCGTGGCTTTCCTACTCGATGTATTCCAAGTCCGGGCCGGGGTTCAGGAGGATTCGCGCGGCGTCTTCGATTTTGGAGTGTTCAAAGCTGCGCTCAAGCACGTTTTGACCCTCATTGTTCTTGGGATGATGGGCTTAGGGTCCTTTCGGGGCGCGCCCCCAGCGGCGCGTTCTCGATCGGGCGGACCGGCGGCGGATTCCCCCTTGGTCATGATGCGATCACAAGGTGACGGGGGGCAAAGCTCCGAGTCCAGGAGCTGAGTCGAATCCGTGACGAACACGGCGCCCGCGCCCCTTCTGACGTTTGCAATTGCGGCCGGCGCGACGTTGCTCGGCTCCATGAGCGGCAGCAGTACTTCCCTCATCACCACCCCAACTTGGCTGATGCTCGGCATCCCCTTGCCCCTTGCTGTGGCAAACGACAAGCTCTGTGGGGCGATGTGGACCCTCCCGGCCGGCAATCAATACTTGCGCCGCCAATCGGCCGACTGGAAACTGCTGGCCGGCATGGCACCGGTCGGGCTCTTAGGGGCGTTCGTTGGGACCCGAGTGACGACGCATGTCGACGCGGCCCTTCTTAAGCCGATCGTCGGGGCAGCGTTGTTGATCCTCATTACGATCTCGCTCCTCCATCGAGAGTTTGGGATCGTTCCCGAACCGCCACGAACCAACCGAGCGCTACCGGTGGCGTTGAGCTTGCCGCTCGGCTGCTACGAAGGAATGTTGGGTTCCGGCAATGGCATTCTCAGCGTACTGATGCTTTGCCGCACTCGAGGGTTCGATCTCCCCACCGCGCTTGGACATTACTACGTCATCGCTGCCTTGTGGTGCGCCTTTGCCGCCACCCTGTACATTTTTCAAGGCTACTACGATCTGCGCTTGATGATTCCGGCCGTGCTGGGCAGCCTTCTGGGTGGGGCGATCGGATCTCGGATCGGCAGCCGCCGCGGGTCCGTGTTTCTCAAGCCACTGTTCTTGAGTGTCGGACTCATTTTCAGCCTCAAGCTGCTACTGCCGCTGTGACGGCCTCTGGAGCGATCATGGTTCACGTCGTTGCGGTGCTTGATCTCGAGGATGGCGCAAGAGAGCAATTCCTGCCGCACTTCCGTTGGTTGGTTCCGCTGGTTCGCGACGAGGAGGGATGCATCGAGTATGACGGGACAACCGACCTTCCTACCTCGATTGTCGGACAGGCCCCTTGCCGGGCTGATCGCGTGACGGTCATCGAGAAATGGCGCAATGTGGAAGCGTTAGAGGCGCACGGTCAGGCCCCGCACATGCGGGAATACCGCCGCCGCGTAAAGGGGCTCCTCAAGTCGGTGGTGATCCACGTGCTCGAACCCGCGTCGTGAACTCGGACGGCGCGAAGCCGATCGCCAGAGTCAGAAAAACAGGTGCCCTAACGCCTTCATCACCCAGTTCATACCGAAGATGAAGACACCGAGGAACGGAAGACCAATCGAGAAGGCCACTCCCTGACGGAAGAGCGCCGGACCAACCCGGGGGGCTTCTTCTCCCCAGAGCAATCGCATGAAGGTTTCCGTTGCCCAGCCGAAGGAGTAGCAAGCATTGGCCATAACGGCGAAGCCGAGAACCCCACCTATCCAGCCGCCGGGGAACGGGGTGTGGGGCGGCAGCCAGGTGATGAGGCGAATGAGAGCGAGCGCGATGAGCCCGGCCGAACCGACGAAGATATTGTACGTGAGCCGGCGACGTTCCCACCATTTGAGGAGTGTCCATGGGGTCCGTCGGTGGTCCGCCAAGGGAAACAAGACGCGGGTGAGATATGTCATACGGCGCCGTTACGAATAAAGGGTGGACCGATTGAGTCTCCAGTCGCCTGCAACAACTTTGTATTATAAAGTGGATTCCGGAATTTCGCACCTCTGGCTCGAGATTCTTGCCTTTGGGTGATTCCCCCGCGTTCCGAGACCATTTTTCGAGTCTGGCGAAAGGCTATTCCGCCTTCCGGCCCCATTACCCCGCCGGGCTCTTCGCCTGGCTGGCCTCATTGGTGGAGACAACCGATTGTGCCTGGGATTGCGGGACCGGAAACGGGCAAGCGGCGCTCGGTCTTGCCGGTCACTTCCACCGGATTGTTGCGACCGATGCGAGCGCCGACCAAATCCGTGGTGTTTTTTCCCATCCCAGGATCACCTATTCCGTCGCTACCGCTGAGCAGAGCGGCTTGGCGTCGCATTCAGTCGATTTGGTCACCGTCGCCCAGGCGGTGCATTGGTTCCACCTTGATCGATTCTACAGAGAGGTGCGCCGGGTCCTGAAACCCGGAGGCGTGCTCGCCCTCTGGTGCTACACCTACCCGAAGGTGACCCCCGCGATCGAATCAGTCATGGCGCATCTGTATCGGGACGTACTCGGCGCATACTGGCCGGAAGGGCGGGAGCTCGTCGCCGAGGAGTATCGGACCATCGCGTTTCCGTTCCGGGAGCTCGAGGCTCCGACTTTTGCGATGCAGGCCTCCTGGACCTGCGCCCAGTTTAACGGATTCTTGCGGACCTGGTCCGCCGCGAAACACTACGCCGATGCCCACCAAACCGATGCGGTGGCCATGATGGAGCCGGCGATGGAGCGTGCCTGGGGACCGGTGGGTCTTGCTCGAGAGATCACCTGGCGACTCTTTTTCCGCGTCGGGCGTCCGGAATGAAGGTAGATTCCATGTCCTCGCTCTCCTCGAGCCAAAGACGTTGATCTGGAGGACCGTATGATCGTGAAATGTGGCCCCTCGCTCGCGCTGAGCGTATTGATCGCATTGACGCCAGCGCATTCAACCGGCGCTCAGAGTCCAATCGCGATAGTCAATGTCAACGTCATTCCCATGGATCGCGAGCGCGTGCTGGAGGGCCAGACGGTTCTGGTCCGGGCCGGGCGAATCGAGACGGTCGGCTCGGCCACCACGGTCTCGGTGCCGCCGGGGTACGTCCGGGTCGATGGCACCGGGAAGTTCCTGATGCCGGGTCTCACGGAAATGCACTCGCATATTCCGTTTGCTCCGGCGCCCGACAGTACGGTGAAACGGGTTCTGGCCCTCTACGTGCTCAACGGCGTCACCACCGTGCGAGGGATGTTCGGGCACGCGAGTCACCTCGAGCTCCGTCGCCTCGCGGAGCTCGGTGAGATTCTGAGCCCCCGGATCTACGCCGCGGGACCTTCGCTCAACGGAACCAGCGTGCCCACCGTTGCTGCCGCGATCAAGTCAGTCTCTGAACAGAAGGCTGCGGGATTCGATCTCCTGAAAATCCATCCCGGAATCAAGCGTGAGGTCTTCGATTCTCTTGCCGCTACCGCCGATCGGCTCGGTATCCGATTCGCCGGGCATGTGCCACTGGATGTGGGGATCCGGCGGGCCATCGCCTCCAAATATTGGACAGTCGAACACATCGACGGCTATCTCGAAGGACTCTACGGCAATGGTGAGCCCGTCGGTCTCGCTGATGATGGATTCTTTGGCTTAGGACTCGTGGACCAGGTCGACGTCAACAAGTTACCCGCCCTGGTCGGAGCGACTCGCGTGGCGGGTGTATGGGTAACCCCCACTGAAACCTTGTTCGAAACGATTGCAGGGACCGAATCGATCGATGCGATCGTGTCGCGCCCCGAGATGAAGTATTGGCCGCAGCAAGATCTCGATCAGTGGAAGAAGGCGATTGCCGCGGTTCGCAACGATCCGAAGAATACTCCCGCGCGAAGACAGCGGTTCTTGGAGCTCAGGCGACTCTTGATCAAGTCCCTGCATGACGGTGGCGTGCGATTCGTGCTGGGCTCCGACTCGCCGCAAATCGGGAATGTCCCCGGATTCTCGATCGCCCATGAGTTGCAGTTGGTGGTGGCGGCCGGTCTCACGCCATACGAGGCACTGGCGTCGGGGACGCGGAACGTGGCCGAGATGTTCAAGACGATCAACGAGGCCGGCACCGTCGAGCCGGGCAAACGAGCGGATCTCCTGCTGCTTGACGCCAATCCCCTCCGGGGCATTGGCGCGGTATCACGAATCAACGGTGTGGTGCTCAAGGGCCGTTGGCTCGGTCGGAGTGAAATCGATCAACGCCTCGCTGCCCTCGCAGCGAGTCACTAACGTCAGCGGACGGAGACTTCTTATGGAGTATCGTTGGATGGTCTTGATGATCAGCGTGGCCTCGGGCTCACTCACAGCTCAGGCACCGATCCGGGTACCGCCAAAAGAAAAGCAGGTCGCTGATGCGATCGAGGCCGCTCCGAAAGAGCTCAAGGCAACCGCGACCGTCATGGGATATGACGCCAAGGGCCTGTTCGTGACGCTTCGGGCCGGTACTGGCGACATGGTGTGCCTTGCGGACGATCCCAAAGATCCCAACTACCAGGTCGCCTGCTACCACAAGGCCCTCGATCCCTTCATGGCTCGTGGGAGACAACTCCGGATTGAGGGCAAGAAACGCCCGGAGATCGAGAGTATTCGCCTCGCGGAGGTGAAGTCTGGTGCCCTGAAGATGCCCGACCGCCCAGCCGCGTTGTACACCCTCAACGCCGAGGCAAAGGATCTCGATCCCGTCACCGGCAAACCGAAGCATGCGCAACCGCTGGCGGTAGTCTACATTCCCTTTGCGACCCCAGAGACGACCGGAATCACCGCCACACCGGCCCGCGGTGTCCCCTGGATCATGGATCCAGGGAAACCTTGGGCTCACATCATGATCGTGCCGTAGGTGACGCCCCAGGGAAACTCTGCACTGGTCCCGCAGCGGGGGGAGGCCGCAGGGATCCCGGAGGGCTCGTAGGTAGCTGGCCCTCACCGCGTTACCGTCATGACCGCAAAGCCGGGCGCCTGGAGGGACCCTGCGGACGAGCCCCGGCACCGCCTCGACCCTTGTACAGAGCCTCCCTAAGCAGCCTACTTCTTGAGACGAGGAAGCGGCTCCGGCAACTCCGCGACGACGTAGGCCATGACGGCCATGGCCGCGACGTTCATTGCGATTTCGCGCGGGTTAAGCTTGTCGATGTTGTCCGCTTCGGTGTGGTGATACCAGAAATATTTCGTTCCATCGACCAGGTGTCCCATTCCCGGCACTCCGGCTTCCATGATCGGGCCAATGTCTGCGCCGCCGCCACTGGCGGCGATGGAATCGGCTTCAATCCGGTGGAGGAGTCCGGCAATTTTCCGGAGGATCGTGCGCGCGGAATCGGAGCCGGTGAAACCGAATCCAATTGGTTTGAACACGCCTCCGTCTGATTCAATCGCCAGAACGTGTTTCCCCATCTCTGCTTGATGGGCGTTCCGGTAGGCCTCACCACCGCGTCCCCCGTTTTCTTCATTGGTCCAGCCCACCGCCCTGATCGTCCGATGGGGTTGGAGGCCGAGCTTCTTTAGTAGTCGGAGCGCTTCCCAAGCGATCACGACTCCGCCGCCATCGTCCATCGCACCTGTCCCCACGTCCCAGGAATCGATGTGTCCGCCCATGACAACGACCTCATCGGGCCTGTCTCGGCCCACGATCTCCCCCATGACGTTGCGGGATAGGGCATCCGGCATGGTCACGGCTTCCATTTCAACCCGGACGACGACATGCTCGCCCCGATTCTGCATCCGGTGGAGCATCGCGGCGTCTTCCATCGTGATGGCGAAATGGGGGATCTTGGCGACCGTTGTGTCGTAGCGGAGCGCACCCGTGTGGGGTGTGCGCAGGCCGAACGGCCCAACCGATCGAATCATGCTTGCCACCGCCCCGACCTTCGCGGCCTCAATCGCGCCCGCCCCTCTGTATTGAACTGTCTCCCCGTAGTTGGTGAAGGGCACGTCGAACAGGACGATCTTCCCTTTGGCCTGCGCCGCGTTCGCGCGTAAGTCGTCAAAGCTGCTGACCACCAGGACCTCGGCGGAGATCCCTCCTCGAGGTGTTGCCACGCTACCTCCGAGCCCCAGCATGGGAAGTCGGAGGTATCGCGGGGATACCAGGTCGGCCATCTCGTGGCCCCGGACCCATTTTGGTACCATGACCGGCTCTCCACGAACGTTCGCCAGTCCTTCCGACTTCATCCGCTCGATGATCCAATCGATGGCGCGCTCGAGGCTCTCCGAACCGCTGATCCGATTTCCAAATCGGTCCGTGAGCTCCGCGAGTTTCTGCCACGCAGCGCTATCGGCCAGCGCAGCGCTGATGATTCGGTCCGCGATTGCCTGATACTCCCGTTGCAGCGCGGAGGGTGGCACTACGGCCGCGGGACGCTGCCCCATAAGCGAGACGGGGGCCAGGAGAGCGAAGGACCAGATGCAAAAGAGCCGAACTCGACAGGGCATAGGAGAATCCGGGGATAGGGAGCCATGCGGCGAAGCTCCGAAGGTAAGAGGGGTGGGCGGGAACGACCAGGCGGTCGGGACCTGCATTGCGGTGGGCTCGAAATTGGATACAATTGCTAGGCCCGACCAAATCGACTTGCCCGAATCGCCTCATGCCCCGGTGGTGCCCATGAGAAATGTCCCGTCCTTCGCTCCCGCCTCACTCACCCGACCGGTGCTGCCTGGCCGCGTGTCAGGGCTCGGTGTTGCCGCGTTTCTTATGGTTGGGGTGGCGCTCACCGTCGACGCTCAAGCGCCAAGTGACGGGTTTGCGCTACCCAAGCCGCGTTATCCGTACACGGTCGTCAAGAATGTGATGATCCCGATGCGCGACGGAGTGCGGCTGGCGGCGGACGTCTATCGACCTACGGGCGCGGGAGACAGGGTGCCGGTGATTGTGATGCGAACTCCCTATAACAAGGATGCCTATGGAGGCTCCACGGCGCCCGCCGAGTTCTTCGCGGGGCAGGGATTCGCAATCATTTCCCAGGACGTGCGCGGGAGGTTCCATTCCGAGGGAGACTATCGAGTCCAGCTCACCGACGGGCGGGACGGTTACGACACCATCGATTGGGCGGTGAAGCAACCATGGTCGACCGGCAAGGTGGGGACCTACGGGTGCTCCTACCTGGGCGAAGTGCAGATTCTTCTGGCCAGAATGCGCCACCCAAACCACGTGGCCATGATCCCTCAGGCCGCCGCAGGGGGGCTCGGGTCGGGGGGCGGCTACTACTCCTACTTCGGCGCCTACGATGGCGGCACGTTTGGGCTCAGCTCGGGATTCGGGTGGTTTCTGGGAGCCGGGGCGAAGGAGAGAGGGGCGAAAGTGCCTGAGAACGTGGATTTCAACACGATACTTCGGAGCCTCCCCCTCGTCGACATGATGCGAAAAGCCGGCGGACCCAAGACGGATTGGGAGGACTATGTCACTTCTGGGCCGGGCGATCCGTACTGGGAGGAACCCGGGTACGCGAGCGACGACGATCATTTTTCGACGCCGGCTCTTCAGGTCAATTCCTGGCTGGACTACGGAGCGGAGCAGAGCCTCTATCTGTTCAACTTGATGCGGCGGAATGCGGTGAACGTGGCCGCTCGGGACCACCAGTACATCGTGATTTCTCCGACGGGGCACTGCGCATCGGAATCGGCATCCGAGCACACCAAAGTGGGCGACAAAGACTTCGGAGATGCCCGCTTCGGTTACCTGGCGATGTATGTGGGTTGGTTTGACTATTGGCTCAGGGGGAACAAATCCGGCCTCGACAATCTTCCCAAGGTGCGGTACTACGTGATGGGCAAGAACGAGTGGCGGACCGCACCAACCTGGCCGGTTCCGGAAATGCGGCAGGTCTCCTATTATCTCGCGAGCACCACCAGTGCAAACACTAGTGCGGGCGACGGCCTGCTCTCCCTCGCCCGGCCGCGGGGTGGGACGAAAGACACGCTGGTCTACGATCCTGGGGATCCGTTTCCTTCCCGAGGCGGTACGATCTGTTGCACGGGGAATCCAACGGACCAACCCGGTGTTTTTGATCAGACCGATTTGGAAACCCGGCCTGATCTCCTCGTGTATTCCACCCCGGTGCTTACGAAGGGGGTGACGATCGCTGGACCAGTGCGAGCGGTGTTGTATGTCTCCTCGGACGCAAAGGACACGGACTTCACCGGGAAACTTATCGACGTCGACGAAAAGGGCCGGTCGTGGAATGTGGTGGATGGTGTGCTCCGCGCTCGCTACCGCGAGGGCCAGAGCAAGAAAGTCTGGATGGAGCGCGGGAAAATCTATCGCGTCGAGGTCAACCTCAAGTCGATCGCCTATCATTTTGCGCCGGGCCACCGCATCCGACTGTGGATTTCGAGCAGCGATTTTCCTCGGAACGATCGCAATCTGAACACCGGCGGGAACAACTGGGACGAGAGCACTTGGGTTCGCGCCGTCAACACCGTCCATCACACGACGATGGCCCCATCGCATCTTCTCTTGCCGGAGGTACCATGAGCCCGCTGCCAGTCGCGCTGGGGCCGATGCTCGAGCAGTATCAGCTCCACACCAGCCTGTTTACGAATTGCCTCAAAGACATGCCTGAGGTCGACGCCCTCATGCGACTGAACGAGAAGGTGAACAATGCGGCATTTTTGGCCGCCCACTTGGTGGACGTCCGGGGGATGCTCGGGCAGTTCATCGGTCTTCAACGGCCAACGCTCTTCAATGGGGCACTGGAAGGGGCGAAGGGGATCGACGATATCGCGCGAATGCCGTCTTTGACCCAGATCGCGAGCGCCTGGGGTGAAATCAGCCCCTTGGTCGAAGGAGGCCTCGTTCGGCTCACCGAGGAGGTTTTGGCCGGCCCCGCGCCCCACAAATTTCCCGCGGTGAGCCCGACCCTCCTCGGTACCATCACCTTTCTCATGCACCACGAGGCCTATCACATTGGCCAGCTCGCCACGATACGGAAGTACGTTGGCCTCAAGGCGATGTCCTACCGGCCGGTGACCTGATGATCTCGCGTATTGGACTCACCCCTATCGTCCCTCTTCTGCAAAGGACCACGATCATGTCGTTCGGACGTTTGGCACGTTTCATCGGTATGGCGGCGCTGGCCGTAGGTTGTAGCGGTACGCCCGCCGCCGACGGGGGTAACGGCTCCAAGCCGCAGGGTCAGCCGGCTGCCGGTCATGAAACCCTGGTGGCCAAAATCGACTCGTTAGTCTCGGTGCCGATCAAGGCGGGCAAGGTGGCCGGGGCTTCGGTGGCGGTCGTCAAGGGCCGAGACACGATTCTGGTCCGCGCGTACGGATCGGCCGATTTGGAGCTCGCGGTTCCGACGCCACCACATGCGACCTATGAAATCGGGTCGGTGACCAAGCAGTTCACTGCCGCCGCGGTCATGCAGCTGGTGGAGCAAGGCAAAATCAACCTGGATGATGACATCACGAAATACCTCCCTGGGTATTCGGAGCAAGGCAACAAGATCTCGGTGCGGAACCTCCTGAATCACACCTCTGGCATCAAGGGATACACCGAGATGCCGGAGTTCCGGCTGCTGGGGTTTCAGAAACTTTCACGAGATACCTTGGTCAAATTGTTCTCCAAGAGACCGTTCGATTTCAAGACCGGTGAGGAACAGATTTACAACAACTCAGCGTTTTTCCTCGCCGGGCTTATTATCGAGAAAGCGAGCGGCAAATCCTACGCCGACTATGTGAAGGAGAACCTCTTCGCCAAGGCAGGCATGAGCGATTCCTACTACTGTAGCGAGCGGACAATCCACAAGGGCCATGCGCACGGCTATGACACTGACTCCGCCGGGCTGGTGCTCAAGGGATATCTCGATCACACCTGGCCCTACGCGGCGGGGTCGTTGTGCTCTTCCGCGATTGATCTGGTGGGCTGGAATCAGGCCCTCCATGGCGGCAAAATTCTCGGCGCGCCGGCGTATCAGGAACTCATCGCGCCGGCCACGCTGAACGACGGTACGAAGCTCCGCTACAGCAAAGGGCTCGCACTCCATAACATCGCCGGTCATCGAGCGATTTCCCACGGAGGCGGGATCAACGGGTTCCTATCGATGAACGACTACTTCCCGGAGGACACGTTGAGCGTGGTAGTCCTATTCAATACGGCTGGGCCGGTAGGCCCGGGCGACGTGGCGGAGGAGATTGCGGAAGCGGTTCTTGGGAAGGGTCCGGATCAGTCCAAGCCGTTCGAAGGCGATCTCAGCCAATTTTCTGGAACGTACAAAGGCCATGGCCGAGGTCAGGATAGCGAGGTCACTTTTGCGCTAGCGGATGGCAAGCTCACCGTAAAGATGGCGGGCCGCGGACCCCAGGCTGACTCTGCAAAGGTGGTGAAGTATCTGGGTGACGATACGTTCGCGCTGAAAGAGACTCATTTCAAGTTCGAGCGCACGGGCGGCAAGGTCGCCCGGCTCCGTGTCGATGTGTCGTATGGATATAATTTTTTGAAGCGTCAGTAGAGCCGGCTGAAGGTCTTGTGGGGCAGTGCGTAGCCGCACTGCCCCAGCCCCGGAATCCCGAAAAAGGCGTTGACGGAGTCGGCCGGAGCCGTGAACGTGCTGCACCTTACGTCAAGGAGCACGCCATGCGCCAAGTCACAGCATCGCTCCTACTCATCATCATGACCGTCGGCAATTCCGGGACGAAGCGTCTGGCTGCACAGGGGCTGACTCGTACCGGTCAGAAGGTAGACCTCCTGTGGCGGAAGCTCGAACGCGACGTCGCCAAAATCGATGAGGGACTCGACGGAGTTCTCGCGGTCGCGATCAAGGACCTCACTGACGGTCGCACCCTGTTCTACCACGCCGACGAAATCATGCCTACCGCCAGTGCCATCAAAGTGGCGATCCTGGCGGAGCTGTACCGCCAGGAGGCGGCAGGGCAACAGGGGAAGAGTGGAGTAGTCCGGCTCGCGGACCCATACACCGTCGATAAAGCGGATATCGTGGCGGGCAGTGACATTATGGCGGGGCTCACCCCTGGCGTCACCACGCTCACCAACCGGGATCTCGCGACCATGATGATCGCGGTGAGCGACAATTCCGCGACCAATGTATTGATCAAACGCGTGGGACTCGGCAACGTGAACACCTTGCTTTCGGGGCTCGGCTTCACGGAGACGAAACTCCGCCG
Organism: Gemmatimonadota bacterium; assembly: GCA_025358055.1. Classification (GTDB taxonomy): domain Bacteria; phylum Gemmatimonadota; class Gemmatimonadetes; order Gemmatimonadales; family GWC2-71-9; genus JANYKV01. The sequence continues at coordinate 30,481 of JANYKV010000063.1, read as the reverse complement.
CCAGATGATGGATCTCAAGGCCGCGACCGAAGGCCGGGAAAACACGGCGACCCCGGCGGATTTCGTGACGCTGCTCGAGGCTCTCCATCGCGGTCAGATCGTGCCGGCGCCGCTCAAGGACGAGTATTTCAAAATGCTGGCGACTCATAAAGACAGTGACATCCCCCGCCTATTGCCGGATGATCTGACGATCGCGAACAAGCCGGGCTCCCTGGAAGGTGTCCGGTCCGACGTCGGCATTGTGTTTACCAAGAATCGCCCCTTCGCCATCGCAGTGATGACAACCTTCGACCGTGATGAGCGCGCTGCGGAGCAGGCAATCAGCGAGGTGGCACTGCTGGCATATCGGTACTTCGAGCGGCTGGGGCGTGCTTCGACCTACGGGCGAGTGATTTCTCCGAAGAACTGAACGGACACTGTTCGGGCCGGGATGTCTCTTTGTGCCTGCGGGGGTGGTCCACCGGTTCGAGGCTTCACGAATGATCTGGTGGTCTGGGAGATGCTCTACGGCTAGAAGGAGAGAAGGTCACGGAAGCCTGAACTGGCCTCAAATGAGGGAGTAAACCTCGCCGGTTGCAACCATTCTCCACACCAAGGCATCCAAGGGTAGTCCCAAATCCCACCTTCGACTTGACTGGACTCACGATTACTGTAATACTACATGTGTAGTTGTGTCGCTTACTCCCTTACGCATTCTCTCTGTCCCCTTGGGGGCTTTCGTGGTTTTTCGCATCAGCGTGCTGAGCGTATTGCTGCCGCTATTCTGCCCTGGATTCGTGACTGCACAAGACACGACCACAACCCAATCCCGTGGCGATGCGCTGCGCGTCTACCTCGATTGCAATTCCTGCGATTTCGACTACATGCGCACTGAGATCGCGTTCGTGAACTATGTTCGGGACCGGCAGGCAGCTCAGCTGCATATCCTGGTGAGTACCCAAGAGACCGGCGGGGGCGGGCGGGAGTTCACGCTTAAGTTCATCGGACTCGAGCGATTCGTGGGAGTAGAGGATGAATTGAAATACGTTTCGAACGCCACCGAAACCCAGAACGACCGGCGCACGGCGCTCGCCCAGGTGTTGAAACTTGGGCTGGTCCGCTACGTTGCCCGCCTCCCGATGGGGCGAAAGCTGACCGTGACCTACCAACCCGACACTGCCCAGTCTGGACCAGCCCAGAAGCCTCACGATCCGTGGAACAACTGGGTGTTCAGTCTGGGAGGGAACGGGAATTTCAGCGGCCAGTCCTTGTTGACGACGAGCAACATATTCGGTTCGGTGTCGGCCAACCGCGTGACGGAGGACTGGAAGGTGGGCCTGTCAGTCTTCGGTTCCCGGAACAAAAGCACGTATGAGTTGGATAGCCTCACCACCATTCGGAGCAAGACGTCCAGCTATGCCGCGAATGGGTATCTGGCACGAAGCTTGGGAAGTCATTGGTCTATCGGGATGAGCGGTGGAGCGTCTTCGTCCAGCGTGGACAACGAAGATCTCGTGGTGCAGGGCGGGCCGACTATTGAGTTCAGCTTCTTCAACTACAAGGAGTCCACCCGACGACTGTTGACCTTGCAGTACAGTGTGTCGGTCATCCGGTCCCGCTTTGCGGATTCCACCATCTTCGACGTGCTCAAAGAGACGAAGGCCAAGCAATTTCTGACCTTCGGGCTCGACGCTACCCAGCCCTGGGGCAGCGCCAATTTTGGGGTGACCGGGTCAACGTACCTCGACCACTTTGCCGAGAACCGGATCAGCGTATTTGGAGGTGGCAATTTTCGGCTGATCAAGGGTCTGTCCTTCAACATCTTCGGCAGCATCGCCCGGGTGCGCGACCAGCGCTCAATCGCCAAGGCCAACATCACGGACACGGATGTGTTGCTCCGGCTCAAGCAATTGAAGACGAGTTTCGACTATTTCACTTTCTTCGGCCTCAACTACACCTTCGGGTCGATCTACAACAGCATTGTAAACCCCCGGCTGCGCGGTATTGGTGGGGGGGGGCGGTCATTCTCATTCAACTTCTGATTTGCGAGTGTGGCCCCGGATGAGTCGGGGCCGCGTTGGGCTGGCCCTCAGAGCAAGGGAATCGAGTATTTTGGGGCGCTTGGCGCGGCGCCACGAACGCCTGGGACACGAGGTGCCTACTTCGCTAACAGACCGCCGCCGCAAACCTGCGGGAGAGCAGAATGCATTTGTTCGATCGAATGAAAGCCGACGGCCACGAGAACGTCCTCTTCTGCAGCGATCCTCGTAGCGGCTATCGCGGAATCATCGCCATGCACAGCACCGTGCTTGGGCCGGCTGTGGGAGGCACCCGAGTTTGGCGCTATCAGAGCGACGAAGATGCCTTGGTGGATGCCCTGCGCCTTTCACGCGGGATGACCTACAAGTGTGCGATGGCCGGCGTGCCGTTTGGTGGTGGCAAGGCGGTCATCATGCTCGATGGATCGGCGTTTGACCGGGAAACCCTCTTTCGAGCCCACGGCCGCTTCGTCGAGCGACTGGGCGGACGCTACATCACCGCCGAAGACGTCGGCTCCTCGGCGGCGGACATGGAACTCATCGCGATGGAAACCAAGTATGTGGCGGGCCGGGCCCAAGGTGGCGGCGATCCGTCGCCCTATACGGCGCGCGGAGTGTTCCGGGCGGTCCAGGCTGGGGCCCAATATCGCTGGGGGACGGATTCCTTGGAGGGTAAGAGGGTGGCGGTACAGGGCTTAGGGAACGTCGGCTACAGTCTGGCGCAGCAGCTCACAAAGGTCGGGGCCCGACTCATCGTGAGCGATATCGACCCCGCCCGTGTGGCTCGGGCCGAACGCGAACTCGGCGCTATCGGAAGCTCCATCAATACGATCCACGCCGCGGACGTGGACATCTTCGCTCCGTGCGCCCTCGGGGGCGTCCTTAACGATCGTACGGTGCCTGAAATCCGGGCCGCCGTCATCGCGGGCGCCGCCAATAACCAACTCCTCGAGGATCGCCACGGCGATGCACTCGCCGAGCGTGGGATCGTCTACGCTCCGGACTATGTCGTGAATGCTGGAGGGGTCCTCTCCGGAGGGGTGGATGTCCTCGGGTGGAGCGCCGCGGAGCGAGACCGGCGAATTGATGCGATCTATGACACAGTGTTAGAAGTGTTCCGGAAAGCGGACGCGGCAAAAATCCCCACCTACGTTGCCGCGGACCGAGTTGCCGAAGAGCGGATCGAGCGGGCAGCTCGGGTAGGATAGGCAAGGGCAGGATTGCCGACGCAGCTGCCGCTCCCGGTATCCAGTTCTTCGATGGCGTCGGCCCTGCGACCACTTTTCTCGACCATTTCGATCAAGTGGGCCGCGAGCCCTTACGTCGTTACTCCGAGCCGACTCAAATCTTGCCGCAACTGATCGGGACTCCGGAACAGAATCGTGTGCATCCCTATCGCCTTTGCCGGATCGAGGTTACGGTCACGATCATCGATGAAGACTGACCGTTCCGCTTCCGCTTGGGAAAACGAGAGCGCTCGCTCGAAGATGTATCGTGACGGCTTTACTACTCCCATCCAACACGAGCTGAAATAGGCGACGAAGATCTCTCGCAGTCCAAAGTGTTGCAGCCGGTACGTGTTCAATTCCGTCGATTCATTGTTGAGCGTCATCATGCGATACCGTCGGGTGTCCGCTAGTTCGCGCGCGAGCGCAATTGATTGAGGGAAGGGGTGGCTTTGGGCCAGCATAAACGCCCGGAATTCGTCCCGCGAAAATGGTCTCGGCTCGTGGAAGACCGTACAGTTGAGATACTCGTCCAATGTCATCCGCCCCTCTTCGAACGTTCCCACCGCTTCCCGATGGCGCTCGGCGAAAGGCGCTGGGTCAAGGCCGAATCTGGCGACCGCGGCGGCTCGCTGGGTGCTGTCCCATCCATCGGTGCCGAGCACACCGCCAATGTCGAAGAACACGTGCGTTATGGTTGTGTGGGCATTCGTCGTCATGACGGACTCTCTTCCAGGAGCTTGACCAGGGCATGCAGCGTGCGGTTGACGGAGATGTCGACACCGAGCTCCGATCCGCGTCGAACCACGTAGCCGTTCAACGAGTCGATTTCGGTGGGTCTTCCGCGCGCGATGTCCTGTGCAGTCGAGGAGAGGGCCTGGGGCATTGCTTCGGCGAGTTTATAGCCGGCTTCCACCAGGTCGATCTCCGCCAGTCGCACGCCCGCCTTAGTGGCGACCGCCACGGTCTCTTCGATGACCTGCTTGACGACCACGCGAGTCCACGGAAAGCTCGCGATCGAGCCATATCGTGCGCGGCTCACTGCGGAAATGGCATTGTACGCGCAATTCATGATCAACTTGGTCCACAGATCGGCCTCGATGTCTGCGGAGATCTTACAGGGGATACCAGCACGTTGGAAAACCTGGCCGACCGTTTCGAGATCAAGTTGCCCATGATCTGGGGTAGATCGCTCCGCGGGCGCGCCGATGATGAGGTCGCCGCGTCCAGTGTGCTTGATCCGGCCTGGTGCGATGACCTCCGCCGCCACATAGACCACCGAGGGGATCGCGTCGATGCCCGTCGCTGCGCGTATCCGGTCGACGTTGTCGACACCGTTTTGGAGGCTCAACACGAGCGCGCCTGGGGTGAGTTGTGGGGCGAGCGCTCGCGCCGCCTCTTCTGTACTGGGCGTCTTCACCGAAAACAGGATGAGTTGGGCGCCCGTCGCCGCGGCGGCGTCATTCGAGGCCGCGAGGGGGACGTATTCCTGAAACTTGAGGCTCTCGAGGAATAGCCCGTGCGCGCGAACCGCCTCCACGAGGGTGGCGCGGCCAATAAGGGTCACGGGTGCTCCCGCTCGGGCCAGCATTCCGCCGAAGTAGCATCCAACGGCTCCCGCACCCAGCACCGCTATTCTCGGCCACTCACCGCGTTCCAGAGGGCCCCCTCATGGTATGGGCTCTGCGTATATCAACCCGATCTTCGGCTAAACCGCGCGTGGGAAAGTACTATTGGCGACGTGGGTGCGGAACCGGTGCGTTGCCTACCTTGACAGGCAATGCTAGGCTAGCGATGGTCCACTCCGACTTGAACCTCCAGCTCCACTCCAGTTGGATCACGAGGCCGATGCAGACCATCTTCCGCCCCTGCCGAGTGCTTTCCCTTGGCCTCCTCGCTCTCGTCACAATCCCCGACGATGCCCTCGTCGGCCAGAGCCCTGCCAAGGTCAGCCGTCCCTTCCAGTACTCCGGGTATACCACTCCCGACTGGACCGGCCACACGCGATCCTCGGTGTTCGTCTCGATGCGGGATGGGACCAAGCTCGCGGTCGACGTGTTTCTTCCCCGGGAGTACCACGGAAAGGGAAAGGCGCCGACCCGCTTTCCGGTGGTCTTCCGCTACACGCCGTACGGCCGCACTTTCCTCGATCTCAAGACCGGGAACGTGCCGGTAGATCCGTTTTTTCTCCAATATGGATATGCCTACGTTGCGGCCGACATGCGGGGTACCGGTGCCTCGTTTGGATGGATGAACCTCATGGATGCGCGGGTGCGAGACGACGGCAAGGAGCTGGTGGATTGGATCGCGGCTCAATCGTGGTCCGATGGGAACGTAGGGATGCGCGGCGGATCGTATGAGGGCTGGTCGCAGCTCGCGGTGGCGTCCAAGGCGCCCAAGGCGCTCAAGGCGATCGTGCCGGCACATCCAGGCTGGGACGGCATGATCTCCCATCCCGGCGGCATCTATTCCTATGCCTTCATGCAGATGTGGACGGCGACAACATACCATCTCAACCGGAGTAGCGTCTTTGCCCCGTTCCCCATCCCACCGACTCCGCCCGTCATCGACGAGAACGGCGACGGCCAGATCGTGGACGAGATTCCGCTGGACCTCAATGGCAACGGCTGGTTCTCCGATGACTACGCCTGGCCGCTCGACCGCGGCCCCAAGCCGAAGTACCCGGACGGTGTGGAGCGAACGCACAATTACTACCTCAGCGCGGTGATGCAACATGTGGCCGATCCGGCCGGCGCGCCGGGTACCTACGATGGCGACCCCGTGATAAGCGCGATGCCGTTCTGGGATTCGAAGCGTCCTGGAGACGGACTGACCGCCCCCGATCTCAACTGGGCTTGGCTGCCGGACGTTATGAGGTCCAAGGTCCCGATTCTCAACCTGGCTGGCTGGTTCGATGCGTTCACCGAAAGCTCCTTTCAGCTGCACTCCACCATGCGCCTGACGAACCCGGCTCGGCTCATCGCCCGGCCCGTGTATCACCAAGGCGTCTCCGCGAGCTTTGCCCGATTCATCGGGGCGGATACAAGCGCCGGCGCAAGCCTCATTCAGGACCGGATCGAAGAACTTCGCTGGTTTGATCGGTGGCTCAAAGGAGTCCAGAACGGCGTGGACAAGGAGCCTCCCCTGCTCCTTTTCGTCATGAACGACGGGTGGCGGCCCTCGGCAACGTGGCCGCCCCCGGGTAAAGTGGACACCAAATTCTTTCTCGGTGCGGGCCAGACCCTGGCAACGTCAGCGCCGGCGACCACAAACACCGACAGCTACACGGCGGATTTCTCTCAGTATTCGGCCTGGGCCCCTTGGCAGGACAAAGGCCCGATCGCCGAAGTGGATTCGCTCCTCCACCGCCCGGCGCCGGCCATTAAGGCCTTCGGCCGAAACCGCCAGTTCATGTTCGGAGTGCCCGAAGGGCCGCCGGTTCGGACCGAGTTCGACAAGAAAGGGCTCACCTACACCTCGACTCCACTCTCCCATGATACGGACGTCATCGGCCACCCCCTTGTGCATGTCTGGGCCTCCTCGACGGCCGACGACGGCGATTTCTTCTTCTATTTGGAAGACGTGGACGCCAACGGCGAGGCCGTGCTGGTGACGGACTATCAACATCGCGCCGGATTCGCCACGCTCCACAACAACAATGAGATGATTCCGAATAACCCACGAATCAGTGTACAGCCTAAGCTTCCCTGGCACGGGTATCGGCAGTCGGATTACAATCCACGCGTTTTCGCTCGCGGCGGAGTAGTGGAGATCGTAACGGCGTTATATCCCACCGCCTGGCGCTTCAAGAAGGGACACTCCATCCGGCTCTCGGTGCAGTCGGCGGACTGGCCTACCTTCGAGCTGCATCCGAGGCTCTCGCCGCAGAATCGACCCGACGCCCCGGACAACATTACGCCGAGGATTACGTTGCATCGGGGTGGTGAGCGAAAATCATTTGTGGAACTGCCGGTCGTCCCCCATCAATAGGCGGGGGCCTCCGATAACCCTCGAGTTGCCCCTCCAACCCGAACCTCTAGGACCTCATGGGTACTCTTCGTCAAGTTTCCAGCCTGGTGTTCGCTGCTCTGTCCGGAGTTGTCCTGCCGGCCCATGCATTTGCCCAAGCCAAGCCTCGTGATCTCTCCCGGTGGGAGTCCCTCGCTCGCGATCTCTTCAAAGAGCTGATCGAGATCAATACCACTGAGAGCGTTGGTAGTACTGCCAAGGCGGCCCACGCCATGGCCAGCCGTCTCAAGGCAGCAGGGTTTCCGGATTCCGACGTCGTGGTGCTCGAGAACACTCCTCGAAAGGGCAACCTGATTGTTCGACTCCATGGGCGGAGCACGCCCAAGAAACCGATTCTGCTTCTTTCGCACCTGGATGTGGTGGAAGCGAAAGCAGAAGACTGGACGCTTCCGCCGTTTCAGTTCATAGAAAAGGACGACACATTTTTCGGGCGCGGAGTGGCGGACGACAAGGATGATGGCGCCATTAACCTCGCCCTCCTGATGCGGCTGCGGGCGGAAGGATTCGTTCCTGATCGGGATATCGTCGTGGCGCTGACGACGGATGAAGAAGGTGGCCCGGATAACGGCGTCGAGTGGATTCTCAAGAATCGGCCAGAACTGTTCAATGTAGAGTACGTGCTCAACGAAGGCGGTGGTGGACGGATACGGGAAGGCCGGAAGCTCTCCCACGACGTCCAAGCCAGTGAAAAGAAGGTGCAGAACTTTCAGCTCGAAGTCACCAACCCCGGCGGCCACAGTTCGGTCCCGGTCAAGGACAACGCCATTACTCACCTCTCCGGCGCGCTCGTGAAGATCGGTACCTTTGACTTCCCCGTGCACCTGAACGATGTGACCCGAACATATTTCCAGCGCTCCGCACCCATTACGGGTGGGACGATGGGACCCGCGATGGCGGCCATTGCCGTGAATCCCAATGATGTATCGGCCGCCGCGATTCTCTCGGGGGATCCACGCTACAACTCACAGCTGCGGACGACCTGCGTCGCCACGATGCTCGAAGGTGGGCATGCGCGGAATGCGCTTCCCCAGCGCGCGCGCGCGACGGTGAACTGCCGGATCCTGCCGGATGAGTCGCCGGTGGACGTGCAGCGCACACTCGAGCAGGTCATCGGCGACCCGAAGGTCGCCGTGACACCGATCGGGGAGGCACGCAACAGCCCGCCTTCCCCACTCACTCCGGACCTAATGGGCCAGATCGAGCGCATCACGAGCCAGATGTGGGCCGGCCTGCCCGTAATTCCCACGATGAGCACGGGCGCCACCGACGGAGTCTATCTTCGGAACGCAGGGATCCCGACCTATGGTGTTGCGGGGCAGTTTTATGGTGACACTGGAGCGCACGGTATGAACGAGCGCATTCCGGTGCAATCGTTTTATGACGCGCTTGAGTTCATGTATCGATTGGTGAAGAGTCTGACGCGGGCGGGGGTGAGCTGAACGGCGCGCTTGCACCCCACTTCGCCCAGGCGGCAGTGCGCGCGCGATCAGTGTGGGATTGGTGGTCCTGCCTCGAGTGGGATGAAATGGCCGTCATCGACCTGGCCATTTCGAACCCGGTAGACCGTGATTCCGGATCGCATTGAGAGCGCTCCGTCTTCGCTCGACCCCACGATCGCGGCGGCCTGATGGAACCTGATCCGCGGGCCGGCAGTCTCATATACGATGGTTTCCCGCATATGCATATGGCCGGCCAGCGCCAGGGTGTATGGGTGCGTTTGGATCAGTCGGATGACGTCCTTCGCGTTCGAAACTGCGTGGCGGAATTGGGTGTGGCCCCGTACCGTGATCGCCGTCGGCGCGGGTGGGCTATCCATGTATCCGTTGATGGTCTCTCCTGCGGTGAAAAACGGAATGTGGTTGAATGTGACCACCGGCGTCGTCGGCGATACCGCGGCAAGGTCGCGCTTGAGCCACTCGACTTGAACGCTGTCGATGTGACCGTAATACCACATGTCCTCGTAGTCGACACTGTTGAGCCCGACGAAGTGGATCCCACCGTAGTTGAAGGAATAGTAATCCGGTCCCAGATAGTGCCGGAACATCCGTCGCCCATAGAGTGGGTGGGTTGGGCTCACCAACGAACGAAGACGCTCGATACCAAAATTCTCGTGATTGCCTGGAACGCTCCACACTGGTGCGGTGAATTTTGCGATCTCGCTGAGATAGAGCTCGTACAGCCGAGACGCTTCGGCTGCAGGTACCCGCAAGGCATCTCGGACCAAGTCGCCCGAGACCAGAACGAAGGCCGGCTTGACCGAGTCGCTCAGGTCACGGAATCGCTCGGTCCGGGCAATGCTTACTTCACTGATATGCGTGTCGGAGCCATGGATGAACGTGAACTCGGATACCCGCGTGGTTCGAAGCAAGGGGAAGCTCAGCGCTCGCGACCCTGCGCTCGAATCCACAGCCTGCCAAAAACCCCTAGCTGCGCGATAACCGTCCGGGACACTCACAAAGACGATCCCATTGCCATGTGAATGGAAGATCTGAAACGATCCATCAGCTGTGGTCAGAACCACTTGGTCCTGGTCGGATACAGCCACGCCGGGAACCCCCGGTTCTCCCGGATCACGAGTCCCGTTGCCATTCTGATCGATGAACACAACGCCCGTGACGTCGATATCAGGCGTGACCAGGGCGGTGTGCTGATGCCCGAAGGTCGCCAGAGATAGGAGGAGAAGGTTAGTCGGCGACATCTGACTACGGCACCATTGGCTTGAGGTACTTGCTCCACCACGCTACGTAGCGCTCCATGATATCCCGGCGAAAACTGGGCGTGGTGGCCGAATGGTACATGCCCGGATAGATCACGAGCTGCGTCTCGATGCCGAGCGTTTTGAGGGCCTGGTACATCTGCTCACCTCCTGTGATCGGGACGTTCATGTCTTTGTCTCCACCCATGTAAAGGGTCGGCGTTTTGATCCGATCCGCGTGAAAGAACGGATACGACACCTTGATCCACGCGTCCGGGTTTTTCCAGGGCGATCCGAGCTCGTGCTCATATTGGAACACATACTGGTCTGTCCCGTACATAGTGAGTTGGTTGGCGCTTCCCGCGCCGGCCACGCCGGCTTTGAATCGCGTGTCGGTGGCGATCGTATAGTCGGTCAGGATGCCGCCATAACTCCAGCCGCCGAGCGCCATCCGGTTGGGGTCGGCGACGCCCATGGCGACCGTCTTGTCCACCGAGCCGAGAAGATCCATGACCTCTCGATTGCCCCAGTCGGCGAAGATGGCTCGGCTATAGGCCTCCCCCCGGCCCGAGCTGCCACGGTAGTTCACCGAGAGCACGGCGAAGCCTTTCGCGGCAAACACCTGGTGGCGGAGGGAAAACTCGTGTTGGTCCTGGCCGAATGGACCGCCGTGAATGAACAATACGAGGGGGAGCTTCTCGCCTGGCTTGGCGCCAGCGGGGCGATAGAGTAGGGCGTTGACAATCGTCCCATCCTTGCTGGTCGAGGTGAGGTCCTCCGCCTTCACCAGCTGTAATTCGGCAGCGACGGAGTCGTTGTGGTGGGTGAGTCTTCGAAGCCGGCCGTTCTCGAACACCACCACCTCTTCGGGCTCCAGATCGCTGCTCACGATTGCCGCGATCTTCCCTTCTGTGCCCACCGCGAGTTCGCTCAGCGTCTCCGGCCCCGACGTGAGTCGTTCAACACCGTTTTCGAGCGTCACTCTTGCCAGCTGGACTGTGCGGTCGTCCTCGAGTAGCCCGTAAATGGATTTCCCGTCCGGGCCCCACTGCGGACTGAAGACCTGGCGATCCAACGCTTCGGTCAGGACACGGGGGGATTTCCCATCGACCGGGACGACCGCCACTCGGACGTTGTTATAGGCCCAAAATGCGGGATCGCCGCCCTGGCTATACGCAATCATCCGGCTGTCGGCGCTCCAGCTGGGATGGCGGCCTCCACCCGGCGCGGCGTCCTGCCCCGGGAAGGTTGTGAGTCGCTTCAGCTCCGCCCCAACGTGGGGTTCGACCACAAAGAGATCCCAATTGTCGCTTCGATCGGCGTCGGGCCCTCGTTTGCTGCCGAAAGCGATCCATCGTCCATCGGGGGACCAGGCCGGGGCCGCATCGTCATACTCCCCGGACGTGAGCTGATTCACTTTGCGCGTCGGTAGATCAAAGAGGTACAGGTGGGATCGCTTCTTGGTGAGATATCCCGTGCCATCTTGTTTGAAGGCCCACCGGTCGATCACGATGGGCTTGGCGCTCTTGGTCGTATCGGCCTTGGACGTGTCCGGATCCTCTTGCACAAAGACGAGGCGCTTACCATCAGGAGCCCAATCGTAGTCGGCGAGCCCACCCTTAACGTCAGTGACCTTCTCGGCCTCACCGCCGGCGCGATCGAGCAACCAGAGTTGCGCTCCGTTCTCGCCGCCTTGACGGCCGGACAGGAAGGAAAGATACCGACCGTCCGGACTCCATTTGGGGGAATGCTCGTCGTCGGCGCTGGAGGTCAACCGGATAGTGCGGTTCCCATCCCACGCCGTCATCCACACATCGGTGTTGTTTTTGTCCTTGGCCGAATCTGCGGTGCTCACGGTATAGGCAACCCACTTGCCGTCGGGGGAAATCTCCGGTGAGCCGAGGTTTTTTAGGCGATAGAGATCCGTGGGGACGATCGCCCGCTTCGTTGGAGTCTGAGCAACCGCGGCACTCGCCGATATGAGCGTCAACGAGAGAAGCAACGCCGTGAGAAGAGAAGGTGTGATCACATGGCACCCGGTAGAGTTAGGGCGGAGAACACGGACCCCTGAAAATACCTCAGGCTCCCGGTTCCAGGGAGCCTGAGGAACAAAGAGGCCGTCCGACTCGGCCAAAAGGGGCCTATCTTGAGGGTTTCTGCGCCGTCGCGAGCGTGAGCAATTCCCGCTGGGTGGTTCCCTTGCGAAGGAGGGCCAATGCGGACTGAAGTTGATTGTCGATCGGGCTGATCCGCCGAAACGCCGCGGAATCGCCGAAGGCGAGGCTCGAGAGCCGAATGGTGAGCTGACGCTCGACGTAGTTACTGGCCCGATCGTAGACCTTGCGATCCAGGGTGACGCCCGCTTTCACGAGCCGATCATAGATATTGTTGCGCCACTCGGGTTGAATGATGAAACCTGGCTTGACGTTCCCCTTCATCTCCCGGCTGAATCCGTACACCGCCACATAGAATTGCTGGAACTTGGCCCCAATCGCCTTCAAGAATTCCTGTTCTTCGGCCGGGAGTGTATCGGCTGGTACGATGACATCGGGAATGATTCCACCCCCACCGTACACCGTTCGGCCCGCGTCGGACCGGAACATCGGTCGCGCCTTCCGAGCCGAATCGGTCTCCGCGGAGTCGGCCGCCGGCCCGTCTTCCACAAATCGGCTGTCTTCGAGCTGTTTGTGCTCCTTCTGGATCGACCGCCCACTCGGCGTGTACCACTTTCCGGTAGTGAGCTTGAGCGACCATCCGCCTTCAAGTGGGTAGAGTGTTTGGACCAGCCCTTTGCCAAACGAGGTCGTGCCCACAACCAGCGCACGATCGTGATCCTGGAGAGTCCCGGCCACGATCTCCGACGCTGAGGCGGCCGAGCCGTCGATCAACACTATCATCCGCGTTGAATCGACAATGGACGTCCGGTTGGCGTTGTAGACTTCGGGCGGGCGGCCCCGGTGTTTTACCCGGGCGAGCTCTTGACCCTTCTTGAGAAACAAATTGCCTATTTCGAGGGACTGATCGAGGCTCCCGCCGGGGTTCCCGCGGAGATCCAGGACATACCCCACCGCGCCCCGGGTCTTGAGATCCGAGACGGCGCGCTCGATGTCCTGCGCGGCGGACTCATTGAAGCGCTGTAGCGGCACATACCCGATCTTGCCATCGAGCATCAGGGTGAAAGGAACGGCGGGGACCCGGATGATTGCCCGGGTAAACTTGGTGTGGATCCGCTCGCCCACGCCCTCGCGCGTGAAGATGACATTCACCGTGGTACCCGGGGTCCCGGTGAGCTTCGCGGAGACGGCATCGAGCTTCAGGCCCGTCACTGGGACGCTATCTACAGCCAGGATCCGGTCGCCGGCGACAACCCCACCGGACTCACCAGGCGTATTTGGAAACACGCGGGCGACCGTAATGAACCCATCCTGGCTCTCGATCTGCATTCCAACGCCACCGTAATTGTTGCCGAGAGTGTTGCGTTGGAACGACTTGAGCTCTTCAGGGCTGTAGAGATCGGCGTAGGGATCGTTCAAGCCCTTGATGAGGCCTCGCGCGGCTTTCTCATAGACAGCGTTCATTGACATGGAGTCGACCGAACTGTCGGTGACTCGTTGCAGTACCTGGGCGAAGAGGCGCGCTCCGTCCTGCTCTCGGGCCTGCCACATGAAGGCGCCCACCCCGAGGGGTAAGCCGATGAGCGCGATGGTGGCGATGATCCGATTGCGTGTCATGCCTACGTCTCCAATAATTCGGGAACCATTTGGTACTGCATGGTTTATGCCCCCGAATTCGCAAGATGGATGTCAGGGGTGTAGGGCCGCCGTAGCCGATCCTCGAACCCCAATTACTAATCAAAGTGGCCCTGGAACGCTATTAGCCCCCAGGACCACACTGATACGAGACTCGGTCAGCTGTTGTTGAGATTCGGGAAGCGCCGCTTCGGTTGCATATTTCGCCGTTCCACACTCCGACCCCTCCCGGGTTGGGGTCCACTGGTTTGGAGTCAACAATGCCCCTACCGTGTCGCGTGGTGCTTGGTGTCCTCGTCGTCACCTTTGGGGCTTCAGGTGCTCACCCGCAGACACTCCACCGCCGGCTCGCGGTGCCGGGGCAGTTCCAAAGTATCCAAGCGGCAATCGATTCGGCTCGGACCGGGGATACGGTTCTGGTGGCGCCCGGACGCTACTACGAGAACATCCGATTCCAAGGCCAAAACATCGTGGTCGCGAGTGAGTTCATCCTTCACCACGATCCTGGCTTGATCGACCGGACCATCATCGATGGGAGCCGTCCGCGCCATCCGGACTCCGCAAGTGTGGTCCTGATTTATCAGTTTGAAGACTCGACGGCGGTACTCGAGGGGTTCACCCTGACCGGTGGAAAGGGGACAGTCTGGTACGACAACAAGGACAAGGTTCCGTTCCGTGAGGGGGGAGGCGTCCTCGTCGACCTAGCGGGTCCTACCATTCGGAACAACGTGATCGAGGGCAATGAGGCGATTCTCGTTGCGCCGGGGATGCTCAGTGCCGGGGGCGGCGGGATTCGAGTGGGGTTCGCGGATCCCATCATCGAGCACAACATCGTTCGGGATAACCGGGGCCGCTACGGCGCCGGTGTCGTACTATTTTACGCCGCCGCCCAACTGCGAAACAACCTGATCGTGGGTAACTCCGGAGGCGAGGATTTCGGAGGGGCCGGTGTCTGGGCGGTCGGCCATTTCAGCAAACGCTTGAGGAATGTCCTCGAGAACAACACGATCGTGCATAATACCGCTAGAGCACACGACCCGGCGAGCCCTCCGCCTGGTCCAGGCGGTTCCGCCGGCGGACTGTTCATCTCAAACACTATCCTCACCATGCGGAAGAACATTGTGTGGGGGAATCAACAGTCAAACGGCGCCGCGATTGGATTCCCGCGGACTCGGCCACCCGTGTTGACAGATAATGTCGTGGAGGGTCGCTTCCCCGGCCGGGGGAACACCGATGCTGATCCGTTGTTCGCCGACAGCGTGGTCTTTCGCCTCAGCCGAAAATCACCCGCCCTCCGGATCAATGCTGGATGGAGGCCCTAGCTGGGCCCCGCCGCGTCATCGCTTCGACAGAATCTCTTCGAACAATGCCAACGCGCGCGGGTCCTCTGATTGACCCAGCCAGAACAGAGCCTTCCGGCGGATTTCCGGATCCTTGTTGGTCCGCGCGACCTTGACCAGCACCGGCACGCCGGTGTCATGCGGCAACTGAGAGAGCGCGAAGACGGCATGTTCGCGTACTTGGCGATCTTCCGCGTCGTCTTCAATGAAGTCGCTAAGACCTTTGGTGGCCGCGTCGCCGGCGAGCTGGCCGAGCCAGAACACCGCCTGTTCGCGGCTCCGTCTCGGCGCAGTGGTGTTGCGTGCGAGGTGAAGGAGTGAAGGCCACGCGGTGACGGAGTCGGCGATGGTCGCCGCGAAGACCCCCTCCTCGCCCGCACTGTGGCGCGGATCCGACGCCATACCGAGGAGGTAATCGAACGCCTGATGCGCCGCAATCATCCCGAGGTCCACTGTGC
The DNA here is from genome assembly GCA_025358055.1 of Gemmatimonadota bacterium. Classification (GTDB taxonomy): domain Bacteria; phylum Gemmatimonadota; class Gemmatimonadetes; order Gemmatimonadales; family GWC2-71-9; genus JANYKV01. Next base: position 14,966 of record JANYKV010000063.1, on the reverse strand, counting down.
CTGATGTGGCGGCGGGCCAAGTACCGCCCACGTACACCCGAATCCGGCTGACTTGGTGCCCACGGACTGAGAGGGCGACGCGGACCGGGCCGTCCTCACAGTTGTTCCACCCGCACTTTCCCTTTCGGTCGTCGTCCGAGTTGTAGCTCCCGTAGGTCGCGTTGTCCCCTCGGCTCCGGTCCCGAATGAAGCTGTGCCCGTCGCCACAGACCCCGGGCCGTGCCGCGTAAGCGATCCGTACGATGCCGTCGGGTGCGGCGTTGACCCGGTCCGCCACAGACTGCGCCGCCAAGATGTGCCCCCGAAGAACGAGACCTACGGCGATGCCGACAATGGATGCGCGATTCACAGGGACTTCCTCTCGTTGTAATGCGCGATTGTGGAGCTTCCTCGTCCAAAGACGATGAGCCTCAGGGTTTTTCGAGGATCTCCTGCAGCAACTCTGCGACGCGCGGATCGCCGGATTGGGAGAGCCAGAAGAGCGCCTTCTTCCGCAGTTCCGGGTCCTTTTCGGTCTTGGCGATCTGGATGAGGCGGTCGACAGCCGCTTTTTCACTGCGTTGCGAGTAGACGAAGATCAGTTGCTCGCGCATCTCGCGATTGTTCAGGCGGTCATACAATCCAAAGAGTTCCGGGAGACTGGTCCCGCTCTGACCAGCCCAGAAGAGTGCCTTCTTCCGCATTTCGATGGATTCAGTCGGATCCGAAGCGATGTCCACGAGCCACTTGGAAGTCCCTTTGCCTTCCATCTGGGACAGCGAGAACAAGACTTTCTCCTTGACGCGTTCGCTCTTGAGGCGCTTGTAAAGGGTGCGGAGGAATTCGGCGTCTTCGGTCGATCCTTCCTGCCCGAGCCAGAAAATGGCCTGCTCTTGCACGTCGTCATTTGCGCCTCCGCGTTCGGCGAATTCGCGGATGATCTGATGAGCGCGAGGCTTATTCATTTGGGCGAGGGCAAACACCGCCTTCTTCTGCAGTTCCACATCGGAGGAGGAGCGCAGAATCGAGTCGAGTGCGGCGACCGCCCGATCGCTCCCGGTTTGCGAGAGCCAGAACACGGCCTGTTGGCGCACCTCCTCGTCAGGGTCGGAACGGGCGGCACTCAGCAGAATCGTTTCTGTTTCGGAGGTCTCGTGCTGCGACACCAGGAACACGGCCTTCCGCCGCAAGCACTCGGACCCCTCATCCCGCCGGGCAAGGACCTTCTTGAGAATCGGAATGGCTCGATCCGCGTCCATCTGGAGCAGAGCATTGAGGGCCGCCACTCGCATGTCGTTGTCATCCTCATGGCAGCTGCCGCCCCGGCCGGTACTCCGCGTGACCCGGGCAGCTCTGCTAGCTCTCGCCGGCCCCGTCTCCGCCGCTTCGGGTTTGGCCGCATCTTCCGCAGTTCGCACTACGCTTTCGGCCGAGACTTCGTCGCCCTGGCGAGCAAGCACTGAGTGGATTCGTCCCTCGAGGTTGCGAGCATCCGCGGTCGTGGCGGCCGCCGGGAACTGCTTGTGCTGTTGCTGTAGGGCTTCCAACGCGGCGCGAAGCGCTTCGGTACCGCCGCGCCGAAAGTTGGCGTACGCTTCCCAATAGTAGGCGTCAGCAGCGTACGCCGAGCGAACATACTTCAGGCGGATGTCGCGAAAGAGGGAGGCAGCGGACCCATACTGGGCGCGGTTGAGCGCGGCGCGCGCCCGGCGATAGAGCGAGTCGGCCGGATCCTTGTCTTGCCAGGCGACGGGGGGACCCTGCTGCGCGTTCAGTCCGGTCGGAGCCGTGTCGGGCCAGTCCTTGACGATCCTCGCGAGAGCCTGGGACGTGCGGGCGATGGCCAGATCAGCTTGGCCGCGCGCGACGTTCACCTGGGCGAGCCGTTCGCGGAGCTCGGAAGTCGGAGCCTGGGCCAACCCGATCGAGAACGGGATGAGGGACGCGAGGACGAGCGGTTTGAAGGCACGCATCTAGAGTTCTCCTTGGATGTCCGAGGTTCTCCCGGCGGGGATGGCCGTCCGGAGCCGCGACATCAAGTTGTGTTGGGTGAGACCGTCGGCGATGAACGGGAGGTCCACGTTGCCGTCCGCCGGCTGCAGCAGCGCGATTTGAGTCAGTACCAGCTCTAAGTCTTCCAGTAAGGTTCGCTCTTTGGGATCCATCGCGGACTTGGCGTCCAACAGCATCCGGGTCGTGGAGAGCAAATCGCGCGCGGCGGTTTGGAACTGGACCCCAAGGGGTTCGGTGCGAAGCCTGGTCAAGAGCACCTCGGACTGGGTCAGATGCTCCGCGAGGGCGACCCGGAGCGCAGCCGTGGGTGTTCCGCTGGGAGTCGTCAGCCGCGCGGCGACCGGGTTCGACTTCGGGTCGCTCCTCGTCCAGCGACCGATCCCGATCCCCAACAGTAGGAGCGCGGCGATGGCGGCGCTCGGTCCGAGATAGCGGCGGAGCGACGGGACGAAAGGTGGTCGGAGGGGCAGTACGCCATTGCTGGCGTCGGGATCTCTCGGTTGATTGCCCGGCGTTGGGGATACACTGCGGCTTCGGGCCGCAGTGATCCGCGTCCACATTTCCGCGGTCGGGGTTTCCGGAGGCTGGTGAAAGTCCTCAGCCAGCTGCCGGAGCTGATCGTCGAATCGATCGTCGTTCATATCCATTCTCCTGCGAATTCCGCGAGCGATTCGCGGAGTTTGGCGCGAGCTCGTGAGAGTTGCGCCTTCGAGGTGCCTTCGCGAATTCCGAGGGCGGAGCCAATCTCGTCGTGGGTGTAGCCCTCTACGTCGTGCATGAGAAACACGGTACGGTATCCTTCCGGAAGGCGATCAATCGCGTGCCCGAGACGTTCTTTGAGGTCGGGCTCTGCGTGACGGGTTCCCACGGGAATCATGTGCGCCCCTTCGATATCGGTTTCACGGAGTCGAAGTCGTTTGACCTTCCGCTGGCCGTTATAGATCACGGAGATCGCGATCGAGGTGAGCCAGGTAGAGAGACGCGATTCACCGCGGAAGGTCGCGAGGTGTTCAAAGGCGCGGATAAACGTCTCCTGGCAGTAGTCGGCTGCGAGTTCCGAGTCTCCGGTCATGCGATAGGCAAGCCGGTAAATTCGATCCACGTGTGCTTCGTACAATTCACGCTCGGCGACGGGTTCGCGGGCGAGCGCGCGGGCGATGAGGTCCGGTTGATCCACTAGACTCCACGAACGTTAGGGAACTCGCCCAATATCGTGCCCCATAGGACCCAGCGCAGGGGGAAAGGGTTGCGTGGATACCTCTGGGGATGGAGGTGACTTTGGATTTCGTGGTGGTGAGGGGTAACGCAAGAGGAGGAGGGGTGAGAGGAGGGGGGGAAGTGTGGGCAATATGATGGTTGTGAGGTCGTTTTCTTTTCTTGTGCAACTCGTTCCAGACATTGTGCTTAACAGAATTTCTCATTATATTATATGACTGATTCAGTCAGTTTACATATTTCTGGTACGCCTCATCCGGTGGCTGGCTCGTCTCGTCCCACCCGCCAAAAAGCCTGAGGCCTTATGCCCCGCACTCGCCCTCCCCATCGCCTCCATCACATCGTCGAACGGGCCACCGACTCCTTCCTCCGACACGGATTCCGACGCACCCAGATGGCGGATGTCGCCCGCTCGGCGAACGTGAGCGCCGGAACCGTGTATCTCTACGCCAGCAGCAAAGACGCACTGTTCGAACTCGCCCTCCGACGCAGTCTCGGTGACCCCACTCTCCTCAACCCCGTCCTCCCCTTCCCGAGCCTCCCACGGATGGCGTTAGTCGCCCGCGCCACCGAACTCCTCGAACAAATCGCACAATTCCCTGAGCTCTGGATCGCGGCTCAGCGCCGACACGTGATAGACCCGGTGCGAGAATTCCAAGGGATCGTCCGGGAGCTCCTCGAATGGTCGATGCAACACCGCCGCCTCCTTGGATTGATCGACCGGTCCGCCGCCGACTGGCCCGAGATGGCGAAGGCCCTCTATTCCCGTGCGGAACGTCCGTGGATTGAGCATGCCACCGCATTTCTTGTCGATCGATCTGCACGGATCCACCCGGGAGTCATGCCGGAGCCGTCAAGCGCGGCGGGATTCGTGTTCGAATCAGTACGGCGATGGGTTGTGGTGTGCGCGAGGGAAGGTTGGTCCGAGGGCGACCTACGCCAAGCTGGGCAGGGTGTGTCAGCGGTCCTTGGTGGCGGGTTCTTGGTGTCTTAAGTGTGGCCGACAGCTGCAAAGTGGCGGCGTCAATCCGGCCTCTGCCGGTAGTCCGCGACCCTTGAGAGCGCCAATAGGGACAAACACTCCCGAGCACGGCTGAAACAGAGCCGCGAGCCGGGCCTAGGACGCTCAGGCAATCACGGCTCGGGCAGGAACACCGTCTCGGCCGCAAGTGCTTCGAAGCAAAGGTTCACCGTCCGACCCTCGGCTCGGGTCCGGTGAACCGTTCCCGCCGGTATCGTGGTGGTCTGCCATGGACCCAGACTGAGAGTGCGGCCGTCTTCGAGGTCGATGTGAAGGCGCCCCTCCACCACTAGGAAGAGCTCATCGGATTCCGGATGATGATGCCACGGATAGCTCTCATGCATGACCGCCAATCGGAGGCAATGCTGGTTGACTCGGTTGACGACCATGTTGCGGTAGCTGTCCTGAGTGCCCCGGCTCAACTCCGACAGGTCGGCCACCTGAAGTGGGTGGAACTGAACCGGTTCGTTCGCATAGGCGCTCGCGGTGGGGACTTCGTTCAAGGTTCCTCCATTGGCCTGGCGCTACGGATGAGCCGTCCATTCGCGACCCAGGTGGACGATCAGTCCACCAAACATCTCGATCGCATCCCACATATTTTGCACTCGCAAATTCTCGTTCTCGGCGTGTTGGTTGTTATCATGATTCGCCATCGGAAGCACGACGAGCGGCGGGTGCAACACGGCTTCAAAGGGAGCCAACGGCAGGCTCCCCCCAAGGGTGGGAACTTGGATCACCGAATGGCCCAGGGCGGCCTCGAGACCATGGGTCACGGCCCGGGCAAACGGGTGGTCCGGCGAAACTCGCACCGCCGCGTAGCCATCGCCCCACTCGACATTCACGATCCGTGAGAACCGGCGTCGAGTTAACGAGTCGGGCGCCTCGTGAACGACGTGGTAGCCCATCCGCTCCAGATGCGCTTCGATGAGCCGTTTGACACCTTCCGGTTGTTGGTCCGGCACGAGCCGGAGGTCGACAAACGCCTTGGCTTCCGAAACAATCGTATTGCTTCCCTTCGCGCCCACTCCACCACCCGCGATCCCGCTCATGTTGAACGCGGGGAGAGCCAATCGCTCCGCCAGCGCACCGTCTCCGCCCTCGGCCTCGGCTAGGCCGAGCTCTGCCTTGAGCTGTTGCTCCACCGGCGGCACCGATGCGAACGCCCGCCGTTCGGCGTCGCTCAACGGACGGACGTTGTCGTAGTAACCGGCAATCGTAATGTGCCCGCTGGCATCGCGCATCGAAGCGAGAAGGTGCACGAGCATGGCGATTGGGTTCGGCGCCCAGTTTCCATAATGGCCACTGTGGAGCGGCCGCTTTGAGCCGTACACCGTGAGATTGAGGCCCATGTCTCCGCGTACGCCGTACACGATTTGCGCCTGACGGGACTGATGAACCGGTCCATCCAAGAACAGCCAACCGTCGCTCGCTAAAAGGTCTTTGTGTGCGGTCAACATGGCGGCCATGTGTGAAGAGCCGGCTTCCTCCTCGCCATCAAGAAACAATTTCAGGTTGACCGAGGGCTGGATATGCGCCGCGCGCAACGCATCGAGGGCGCTTAGCACGGCAACGATCGGTGCTTTGTCGTCGCTCGCCGAGCGGGCGTAAATCCTGGCTTCAGGGTCGATTCGCTCACCGTCACGCGGAAGCGGGATTTCCTTGCCGCCATCGAACAGGGCCCGGCTCCGCAGCGTCGGACGCCACGGTTGGGTGACCCAGCGCGCGGTATCCACTGGCTGGCCATCGTAGTGGGCATAGAGGATCACGGTCCGCGCGGTTGGTGAGATGGTGAGCTCCCCCCAAACTGCCGGTGGCGATCCGGGGCTTTCGAGCAGCCGGGACTCGATCCCCCGCTTGGCCAGCATCGCCACGATGGCATAGGCGTTCTGGCGAATGGTCGCGCTGTCCGAGGCAAGGTTTCGCAGCGCGAGGAATTCCGTGAATTCGCGGAGGATCGACGCTTCGTGTTGCTCGCGGTATGCGCGCAACAGTTGACGAACCTCATCATCGGACCGGGCTTGAGCGTCGGCCCGACCGAGCGCGATCGAGACCAACAGGCCCGCGAGGGCCAGTCGCCCGAGCAATGGAGTGAGTCGCCGCATCGAGGAGTCGCTCGCTGGTCGAAGTGATAGCCGAGGAAGGGGACGTTCTATTTCGGCGCGAACCGGGCGATGGTACCCTTGGCCCCGGCCGCCCACCCCGCTTTGAGCGAGCGAGCGAAAGTCGCGGTGTTGAAGCCTGGCCCGTCGAGCCGGGCCCAGGTTTTTCCATCATCGTAGGTAATGGAGCTGCCCTGGGGAGACACCGCCACGTAGATTCCGCCGTCGGCATGGGCGACCCCCCACTGTGATCCCTGAAGGCCAGGATGGCCGACTTGCATCCAGGTGCGGCCCCCATCGGTCGTGAGAAGGAGGTTGTCCGCCGAGTCATCGGCTTTGGCAAAGTCTCCTCCGACCGCGACCCCCCGCAGTAGATCTCGGAACGCGATCCCGAAAAGGCCTTTGCTGGCACCAGCCGAAATAGGAGTGTTCTGCGCATGCCATGTCTTGCCGCGGTTGCTTGAGTGATACACGCGTGCACGCGCTCCACCGCCGGTAACGATCCACACGTCCCCCGATCCGCTGACCGTAATGTTGGTGCCGCTTGCGGCGAAGGCCGATTCGTTTCCGAGCGCCGTAGGGAGGACCTCTGGTGCAATCGCTTGCCAGGTGAAGCCGCCATCCTCCGTGACGATCATAGGCAGTTTGCCGTCGATTTGGTCACCGAAGGCGATGCCGTGCCGTTCGTCCCAAAAAGCCATGCCGTCGAAGAATACTTTCGGGTGATCGTTGGCATACGTCTGCTTCCAGGTCTTACCACTGTCCGTGGTGACATAGACTCGCGCGGCCGGCGTCCCGCCGAATGCGGTGCCGAGCAATACCGCACGAGACGCATCCGATGCATGGAGTGCGATGAAAAAGAGATTTGAGGCGCCTGGAACCGAGTCCGCCTTCCAGGTGGTCCCTCCATCGGCCGTCCGGGTGAACATGCCACCTCGGCCTGCCGCCCAAACCACCTTGTCGCTCACCGCCTGAAGAGCGCGGATCTCGGCTTGCGTACCGCTCGCCTGGACGTGCCATTGTGCATGGAGCCGCGAGCCGCCGAGAAGGGTGCCCGCAAGTGCGAGGGCGCAGGACCATCTCATGTTCGCTCCAAAGAAGGAAGGGTTCGCCAACCGTACGCCCAGATCGCCGCGCCAATCAACATCATCACCGGGACCAGAATGATACCGTGCAACAGGTTTCCCGTGCGGTCCGAAATGGCGCCGATGATCGGAGGGCTGATCGCATCGCCGAGGACGTGGATCGAAAAGATGGACATACTCACCGCGCGAGCCCGCATGTTGGCGGGCACCGAGTTTACGATAATGGCGTTGATCGGCCCATTGTAGCACCACATGAAGAACTGAGCGAGAAAAATTCCGAGCCCGATCAACACTTTGCCATGGCTGTTGATGGCGATGAAGGCGAAGAGGGCCGCCGGCACCATCGAGATGCAACTGAGGGCGAAATAGGGGGCGCGCGTTTTGCCCTTGAGCCAGTCGGCGAGAAATCCGCCAGTGAGTGTGCCGCCGAGTCCGCCGGCCACGGTTGCGAGCCCCGTCAGCTGCCCGGCCTCACCCAGGCTCATTCCGCGATATCGCGTGAGGTACGTCGGGAACCAATCCGCCATGCCCCCGCCTGCCCATGTGACGGCCACATAGCCGGCTACGGCAATCACATATGGCGCAGTTGCCTTCAGCCGGCGCAGTGCCTCAGGCCAAGATGGCACTCGGTCCGACTGGACCGGATCGAACGCGCCTCGGGTCGGCTCCCGAATCAATAGCGCCGATCCAGCTGCCAGGAGGCCGGGAAGGCCGCAGATCAGGAACGCAGCGCGCCATCCAAATGCGTTTCCAAAGATTCCACCAAGGGTGAAGCCGAGCGCGGCGCCAACCGGGATGGCAACGTAGAAGACAGTGAGGACACGATTGCGCCGGTCCGGGGGATAGAAGTCGCTGAGGAGGGAGGGACTGATGGTGGCATATGCGGCCTCGCCAACACCAACGAGCGCGCGTGCGATCATGAACGTCCAAAACCCCGTAGCCAGTGCCGCGGCCGCGGTGGCTAACGACCAGATTGCCACTCCTGCAGCAATCAAACGCTTCCGCGACCAGCGATCCGCGGCCTCGCCGAAGAAGGGGCTCGCCAGCATATACACGACCACGAACGCCGTGAGGGGGAGGCTGGTCTGCATGTCGGTAAAGCCGAGGTCGCGTTTGAAGAGATCCTTGACCGCGCTCGGCACATACCGATCGATGTAGTTGAGCAGGTTCATCGCCGTGAGGATGATGACGGCGTAGCGAGCGCCCCGTGGGGTGACTCCCAATAGCCCTCCTCGGCCGGGCGGAACTATCGTCGGGCCACGGCTTGTACCTGCTCCATCACGTCTGCTTCCAAAATGCCGTCCACCACATTCATGCCATCTACGACCTCGCCGATCACTGTGTAGTCATGATCGAGGCGCGGATTGTCGACCAAGTTGACGAACATCTGCGCGTCACCGGTGTCCCGTCCCCGGGTCGAGATACCGACCGTGGCTCGGCTATGTGAGCGCATTCCCACTTCGTCCCGCATGAACGGCCCATCACCGGTGTATTCGTTGGCGGCCGGGCTTCCTCCTTGGACGACGAAATTGGCAACGACTCGATGAAAGGTCCGCCCGTTGTAGTATCCCGCTCGGGCGAGTCGAACGACGCGGGCGACTGACGCCGGCGCTTCCTCGGGAAAGAGCCGAATCCGGATGGTGCCACCGCGGGCCATGCGAATCATCAAATCGATCCCATTGAGGCTGTCGAGTGCAGCCGGGCTTAGGGGGGCTACTCTCTGGGGACGTGGTTTGGGAACGACCGGTTTCCCGGTCCACCGGGTCATGAGTTGGGCCGCCATCCCGGCGATCTTTGGATCGAAGTCCGTGAGATAGGGTCGCAATGAATCCACAAGAGCGCCCGTTCCCACGTCGTTCAATCGGGTCAGAATAGCGACCCGGGCATCCCGCGAGTTCTCCCGGTGTTCGCTGGATATTCTTTGGAGTGCTCTGAGAAGGGCGCTGGCCGCGCGGGCCCGCTCCGGAGTGCCCTCGAGTAGACCCGCCGCCGTGCGCACGAGCTGGTAGTCCCGCCGGGCGAGCGCGGCCATGAACAGGCTGTCGTCTTCGTGCTTGGTGAGCCGATGTAGGCCATCGACAGCTACATCCCGCACATTGTCATTTGGATCGTTGGCTAGCAGCCGAAGCGTCGCCGCATCGCCGAGGGCCATCGCCGCTCGTGCGGCGTATGTGCGGGTGACCCAATCCCGATGAGACGCAAATTGGGCCAGGAGACTTTTCGCCGATTGCGGCGCAATCGTCGCGTAGACCACCAGGGCGTGTTGGGATCGGTGGTATGGGCCGGAGGACATGGCACCGGTCGAGTCGAGGAGCTGTCTTGTGAATGGGCCGAGTATTGCCGCTGCCTCGTCCTTGCAGTGACTGCCGAGCAGGTCGGTCGCCTCAATCGCCACAGCCGCACTCAGGTCGTTCACGGCCGCGGTGAACGCACAGTCGTTCCCACTCGCCGCGCCGCGCACCGCCTCCAGGCGGACAGTCGCCGATGGATCACGGAGGCCGCTCCGGTAGAACGCAGCCTGTGCCCGGAACGTCCCGCGCTTGGGAATGCCGAGGATGGCGAGGCGCCGCACTTGTGCGTCCGCGTCCCCTAGCGCGCTTCCCACAATCGCCGAATCGAGCGCACCAGCCGACGCCAACGCTCCGATCGCGAGTCGGCGAATTATCGCGGCCCTCTCATCCGTACCCGTAACACTCTTTACAGTCCGGCGGAGCATTGCGATTGAACGCGCGCGCACGTCGGAACCATTCTGGCCCCGAAGACGGATCAGGGATTCGATACCGCGCATGGCGTTCACCAGGGCGTCGGGGCGCGCGCGCGTCTGTTCGACGACCTGGAGAATCGCCGATTCCGATTGCTCGGTCTCGGAGAGGCTGTTGTGGTCGATCCGCCCCAAAGTCATCGCCAGCACCCCGAGGACCTCCACGTCTCGCTCGGCGCCGACGCGGGCTCGCAGTATCTGGAGGACCCGCGCGTGTGATTTGCGCGCCCCGCCGCGCAAGTCCTTCGATTCTCCGTCGGACCCCTTGTCGATTTGTCCCAGGGCGTTGATCGCCTCCGCACGGACTTCGGGACGCTGGTCGCGAAGCAGTCCCTCAACATTACCGATGAGACCGGGTCGTTCGAATCTGCCGAGGGCTCGGACCGCGAGAAGGCGAATTTCAGGGCGCGGATTCCGTAGGGCGCTAACCAGGGGGGCGAGCCGCTGCCGATCGATCGTCCGGCTGTCCTCTACGTTCAGCAGCAGGGTACGCAGTGAATCGGATTGGGCCTGGAGCTGCGGGCCCGTTGCGAGCATCCAACCAGCTCCGAGCAATCCGCGAAGCCCGACCCAGCGTAGGCAACATCTGAGCATGCTCACCCTGACGGTTATTGGAGGCCGACAAGACCCTTGACCGACGCGATCAGCTTTGCCGAATCGTAACCCGCGCCGGCTTTGAAGACGAGCGTCACGTTCTCTATATCAGCCGGGCGTGTCTCGGGGTCGCCCTTTATAACCACCAGATCCGCCACCTTCCCGGCTTCGATTGATCCGTACCGGTCGGCGATACCCAGCACCGTCGCGCCATTCAGAGTCATGATACGGATCGCTTCGGGCGCCGTGAAGCCGGCTTCGCATAGGAGCTCGTAGTTCCGCTGATCGCCGTAGCCTGGAAGACTGCCGTTGCCCCAAGGATCGACGCCGGCCGTGAGCACACCGCCGGCTCGCGCAAAGGCGCGCTCATATTGCATCATCTTGGCGAAGAGGCGCGTGGAAACACTGTATCCGCCTGCCGCCCCCAGGTCCTTCCGAGATGCGAGATACATCTCGCGCGTATCGAGCGACATTGCGTCAAGCACTCGTTGTTGAAACGGGGCCCGGTCGGCCATGAAGAGCTCGTACACTGACAGCGTCGAGGTGAGCGCGACGTGTTTCTCCACCAAATCCTGAATGGACGCCTGAACGATCGGGCTTTCGACATCCACGTCCGCTTGATACAGCATGTTGTTGGCCGGGCAGATGTCCGGCTTCTTATCCGGCACGAACTCGCTGTTGGTGATGAAGCCGTGTTCGAGGGCGTCGATCCCGAGAGCTGCCGCTTCGCGGAAAGTGACTGAACAGAGGTGCCCGGTCACTTTCATGCCGCGATGGTGAGCTTCCTCGATGCCGGCTGCCATGATTGCCCGGGATACCGCGCCTTGAAACTTGAGCCAGGTCGCGCCTTCTTCTGCCCAATACGCCACTACCCGGCGGGCATCCTCCGGAGTTTTGAGAACGGTCCCAAGATACGCGGGGTTGCCCACGCCATTGAGATAGGGTGCGGATGTAAAGATCCGTGGACCCGGCGTGTCACCAGCGTCGATCGCACGCTTGAGGTTGAGTTCGTTGTAGGGGAAAAAACTCCCGGCCGTGCGGATGGTCGTTACCCCACCAGCAAGGTAGAGTCTGGGTCCCGTCACCGTCATCTGGGTGATCCGGCCGTTGATGGCGAAATACGTGTGTTGGTGCATCCCGATGATGCCCGGGATGAGCGTGTAGCCGGTCAAGTCGAGGACTCGAGCGCCCGCCGGGCTCGACACTTTGTCGGCTGGACCCAGTTGATCGATCATACCGTCTCGTAATATCACGGTTCGATCGGGCAGAGAGGCTTGGCCGGTGCCGTTGATGACCTTGACGTGGGCCAACACGATAACCGGTGCGTCCTCGGCGACAAAGCGTTGGGTGAGGGCCGATCGGCGAGTCTGCTGAGCCGATAGCGGTCCGATCGCCGCGAAGAACAACAGAGACCATCGAAGCGCTCGCATTGGGTACCTACCGTAGGTGATGAACAATGGCGTCGGCCAGCTGTTCGGGGGCGTGCGGTGCAGTCCTAAGAAATAGCGATGGCTCGATCAGCTCCAACTCGATGAGGACGAAGCCATTCACGGTATCTACGCCGTCAACCCTGGCATAGGTCGGGACCCGTGGGAGCAGGTCGATGATCGCCGCCGCGTTCGCTATGGCCGCCGGGCGCGGCGTTGCCGGGGCACTGGTGCCCCCAAACCGCTCTTGGACTCGAAAGTCATCGGAGCGCGGGCGCTTGAGCGCGGCATGACTGAACCCGCCGTTGAAGAAGAGGAGCGACCATTCCCCATCCGCCATGATGGTGGGCTGGAATTCCTGTACCATAAGAGTGCCCCCTGCGGCATGACGGCGAAAGGTGCGTTCATCCTCCACGGAATTGATCGAGGTAAGCCAGGTGGACTCGCCGTTTAGGGAAATTGTTGGCTTCACCACGGCGCGAGTCCAACGCCGACGATCAAGAATGCCGTGCAGGGGTTCCGTCGATTCTGGTACGACATACTCGGTCGGCGGAACGGGGACGCCTCGGTGTGCCAACTCCTCGAGATACCGCTTGTCCATATTCCACCGGATCGTCGCGGTGTCGTTCAGCGCTGGTACGCCCTCTCGGTCCAACTGGTCGAGCCAGCTTCGAAACGCCGGGGCTCGCAAATGGTAGTCCCAGCACGATCGAATCACGACCAACTCGAAGGACCGCCAGGTCACTACGGGGTCATCCCAGATCGCGGGAGACACCCGTACGCCCCGGGTGCCGAGGGCCTGTGCTGCGAGCCGGTCGTCCTCAGTCAGCTTCGGGCAATCGCGAAACGTGACGAACGCGATATGCTGGGTCATGGGCCGCTTATTTGGGAAAGCCAGCCGGATCGATGCCGGGAATGATGCTTAGCGCGTTCTTATAGTACAGTTTCTTTATTACTTCGTCTGGTAGATCGAGACCGTACATTTTCCAAAACGCATGTCGCCGGCGGTAATAGTCGAAATACTCATCCGCCGTTTCCAAGACGCGAAAGTACACCCAATACTCCTCGGGAGCGTACGTGTCTTTTCCGAAGAGCACGCGGTCTTGGTACTTGATGAACCACTCGCGGGCGAACCTGGGCTGACGGCCGAGTTCGGCCAGCACCGCGCCGATTTCAGTGTACACGTTGGGCATCGAATCCAACATTCGGCCCAAACGCCCCAGATCGCCCCCGAGCCAACCGAGATGCGCCGCGATAAATTTTGTGCGTGGATGCTTGCGAAACAGATTGTGCTGCTCGCTCATCACCGTTTCCCACGGGGGATAGCGGTCGGGAGGCCGGGCCCGGTCGGGAATTTGCTTTAGCTCGAGCCAGCGCTCGTTGGACCGATCCATGGGCTGAAAGAACGACCCCGGTTCACCGGTGTGGATCAGTACAGGTACGCCGAGGTCCGCGCATTTTTCCCAGATCGGATCGAAACGAGGGTCGTCGGTTGAAATGCGCCGTCCTTGGCGGTCCTTCAGCGTGAGACCAAGGTTCTTGAAGATCTTGAGGCCCTGTGCCCCCCGCGCGATGTCCCGCGCCAGTTGCGCAGCGGCCTTGACGCCATAGTCCGGTGCATCCACCTCACTGAAGTCGAGATTGGCGAAGAGGACGAACCGGGTCGGATAGGGTCGTTTCAAGCTCGCCAGCCCCTGACCAAGCCGATCGCCGGTGCTGCCACTCAGGTTTACCATCACTCGCATGTTGAGCGCGTCCATTTCGCCTTTGAGCCGGTCAACTTCGCTTTGGCTCATCGTCAAGGATTGATGGTTGTGCACGTCGATAAACGGGTATTTGGCATGCTTAATTGGGTGCGCCGGGACCACGAGGGTGGATTTTGGCTCGTACTCCTCGATCGTCATCGTTTGCGCCGGGAGGAAGCGCGGGGCCAAACTCATGAATCCCCAAAGCAAGCAGCAAAATAGGTTCATCGTAGCATCACTCCGAGTATCTCTTTCAGAAACTTGGCCGCGACAGCCGCGGTAATGCCGCTTGGGTCGAGGGCCGGGTTGCACTCCACAATGTCAGCGCCCACGAGGACACCATTAATTCCCTGGAGGAGCCGAAGCACTTGCCGCACGGTGGCCCCACCCGGCTCCCGGTGGGCAATGCCCGGCGCGAGGCCCGGCTCCAGGACGTCGAGATCGAGTGTGACATAGACGGGCCCATCTACGCGGAGGGTGAGGGTGTCGCTCCACTCCACCATCGGGATGGTCTGCACATTGAAGCGGGCCGCTTGTTCGCGCTGGTGGGCCGTGGCCGTGCGAATCCCCACCGAGATCAGGCGGTCGGCGAGCCCAGCCTCGAGAACGCGTGCGAACGGACAGGCATGCGAGTAGGGGTCATCATTCAAACGATCATAGAGATCGGGGTGGGCGTCGAAGTGGAGGATGGTGAGCCGCGGATGCTGCTCCCGAACGGCGCGCATGATCGGGAACGTGATCGCATGATCTCCGCCCAGAGACACCGGGCGTCCCCCCAGAGCGAAGACATGCCGGACTCCGGCCGAGATGGCGTTTAATGCATCATTGCCCTGCGGGAGAATGAGGTCACCTCCATCCGCGATGCGTCCGGGCACGCTCAAATCGATTCCGGCCTCGGTCCAGGGGTTTCCGGAATCGGATTGGAACGCCCGCCGAATGGCGGCGGGTCCCAACGCGCTTCCCCGCTGGAAGGAGGATTTCTCATCCCACGGGATGCCGAGGATGGTTGGGGTCGCAGGCATGGGGG
>JANYKV010000054.1 GCA_025358055.1 Gemmatimonadota bacterium | reverse complement strand
ACTGAGTTTCTGGACACTCGCGCCCCGGAGTTGCCAGAGGGCCGAGGCTTGGAGCAGTTCCCGTTCACCAGCGCCGCCACTCGTTTGGTGATTCGGGCAACATCGCGATCCAGGTCCGCCCAGGACCCCAGGCCGAGCCCTGCGATGGCCCGGCCGATGACGCTCTGAAGGTCGGCGGCGCTGGTGAACGGGAACTGCTCCAAGCCTCGGCCCTCTGGCAACTCCGGGGCGCGAGTGTCCAGAAACTCAGTCGATGAATCGACGCCGACGGTACCGAGCAAGCGACGGATGACGGAGTTGTAAAACGTGAGCACGAGTTCTGGGTCGGGCCGAGACTCGACAAATCCAGCGATCCGCCGTCGCACGGCCTCGGGCTGAATCGGCTGCCACAGACTCAACTGACCCAAGCGCACCACAGCCTGGCTCACCGAGGCGGAGTACAACAGCAGTCGTCCCTGCACGTCGGCCCGCATCGCAAGCCAGTCGCGCGACGCGAAGTGGGCTATGCAGCGGCGCGTGAGGTCCCTGAAGCCGTCGGCGTATCCATGATACGATTCGAGAATGGCCTCGGTGGCGAGCCGGCTGATCACATATTCGGGAATGAGAGCTCCGTTGCCTTGGGTCGAGCGACTCCGGGTGGGCGGAGAACATCAGACGAAATGGCCCGAGCGTCAACCCACCGCCCGATTTCGGGCCCGGACCACCTCGTCTGGACCGCAATACTATTATTAACCCTGGTGTCGCAGAATCCTCTGGAGCCTGGACTCGGTGTGCGGCTGTGGCGCCGGGATGGCCCATCTATTACCTCGCAGTCCGAAGCGATCGTACTGGCGGAAGGACGCACCAATGACCTGGATCAAAACAGTGCCAATGGACGAGGGTAACGAGGCTCTCAAGCAGGCGATCGTGGGACAGCAGGCACTGTACCCCGCGGAGTACGCCATGCCGGTGCACCCGACCGACGACGGCACCTCGGGCATCGTGGCCTCGCACAGCCTGATCCCGGGCGCGCTCTATCACGCGTTTGCCACCTTCGGTGAACTGATGTCTCCCGCGCTGCCACTGACCCGCGCGCAGCACGAGATGATCACCACCATGGTATCGGTCACCAACCGCTGCCGCTATTGAATTGATTCTCACGCAGAGTTTCTGCGTCGCGTCACTCTGGATACGGCTCTGGTCCGGGCGTTGCAGGAGGACTACCAGTCCGCTCCCATCAGCGAGCAGGACCGGGTGATGCTCGACTACGTGGTACAGATTACCAACGATGCCACCCGGATCTCGCCCGGGGACCATGACAGACTGCGCGCCGTCGGCTTCGACGACCGGGGTATCCTGCAGATCACGTTGATTGCCTCGTGGTTCAACTATATCAACCGGGTGGCCGACGCACTCGGTGTCGGCCGGGACACGCCACCGCCACCGTAGCTCGTTGAAGCCGTTAATCCCCTATTCGCCGGGCGCAGGCAATCTCGCAAACACGGCGGTCAGATCGACCTCGAGTTCCCACGAGTAGGGCGTACCCTGCCAACAAAGTCGATCGGCGACGATGATCGGACGTTCGGCGGACCAGACGGAGCGAGCCCACGACCGGTGGCAATCCAATTCCTACGGCAAAGAACTGGCCGACCAAAACTCCATGAGGCACAGGCATGACCAAGAAAGCGGTGGTCGTCGGCGCCGGGATCAACGGGCTTATTGCCGCCTACTATTTACGACGCGCCGGCTTTGTTGTGACACTGATTGAACGGGCCGATCGAGTGGGCGGGGCCTGCATTGCCGAGGTGGCGACGGTGAACGGACGTTCTCAACGCTATGCGCTCGGTGCTTCCGTGCTTGGCCTCATGCAGGACTTCATCTTTCAGGAGACGGGGCTCGTACGCCGGATCCAGACTTTCGTTCCCGACCACCCCAAACGGGTCCATTTCCCCGACCCAGATGCTAGTGCGTGGATTTACCGCGATGCCGACGAGTTACAGCGGGAATTGGCGGCAAAATGGGGCGAGCGAGGGGGCGTCGCGGACTTTCGCGCCGATGAAGCGCGGGTGGTGGCATATCTGCAGGAGGGATATCGCGCAGCCGTCCCGCCGACCTTGGCCAGCGCCGAAGATCGCCTTGGCAAAACGCTCACCCAGCTTTGGATTTCTGGCAGTGCCACGGATCTGCTCAATCACTACTTCACGGCCGAACGCACCAAAGTTTATATGGCCATGACCGTGACCGAGAGCGGGCCCGTCTCGCTGCACGAACCCTATTCCGCGTTCACCCTACCGCTCATGGACTCCGGCTCCATTTTCGACGGATACTATGGCTTTGTCAAAGAAGGCCTCTGGAGAATCACCGAGGAGTTGGGGGAGATCAACCGTGAATCCGGCGTGGATATCCAACTTAGCAGCTCCGTTGAATCCGTCGATGTGGAATCGGGCCACGTGCACTACGAGCAAGCGGGGCAGACTAAGACCGCAGCGTTTGACCATCTTCTGTTGGCGACGGATCCATTGACCGCCGCTCGTGTCGTGGGTGACGCACCGATGATCCGCGAAATCGAAAGCAAACGGTTCCTGGGCACCAGTGGTAAGCTGAGCCTCTTCTTCCGCGAGCCGGTCCGCTGGCGGGAGAACTCAACGGCACCGGATGGGGACACGGCTTTTCGCTTCATCTTTGCCGTCGAGTCCCTGCATGCGTTTGAACAGGCGACCCACCGAGTGGTGTCGGGCGAAGTGGACTACCAGCCCGGCTATATCCAGATCTACTGCGAAGGGGCGGCAATGCGGCAGTTGGGTCTGGTGGAACCATTTGACCGGCTGACGCTCTTCTTCAAGAATATGGCGTTGAATAAACGGGGCGAAGCGTTACTGGACGTCGAGGCCGCCGTCAAGGCTCAGGTACTGGCTCATGTAGCCAATCCGGAGGCTTGCGCCTGGAGTCGGTTGTTGGCGCCCAAAGATTTGCAGCAGCTTTTCCTTTTTCCCGGCGGCAATCTCGACCACACGATGCTGGTGGGTGGGCAAACCTTTTTCGAACGCCAGTTTGCAGCCGATCCAGAGAAACACTTTTATGCGTTTGGCCGTTGGCCGAACGTCGCCTACTGCGGTGCCGGAGCCTATCCTTGCGGCTCGATTGCGGGCACGCCGGGTTACATGTGCGCTCAACAGCTGATCCGGGAAACAGCCGTTGTGGTCACTTCCCGACTTGATAAAACTTGAGCATTCTTGCAACCAGAGCGTCGAGCGCGGCCCCGGTAGTGCCCCCGTTAAGATCAGCCGCGTTGGTGGTGGCAAGGAACGCGACCGCGGTATCGAGACCCAACCAAGCCACGGAATGATTGACCGTGTTGGAGCCGTCGTGGGCCGCCGTTCGGCCGCCCCACGAGCGGAAGGTGATCACCCAACCCAGACCGTAGGAATCGGTGGAGCCGGGTATGTCAACGGCTGCCGTAAACAACCTCCGGCCGTCGACGGCAGTGATGAGCGTTGAGGCACCGGCATCCGCATTGAGAAGTTCCTGGATGATCCGAGCCCAGTCGCCGATGGGCAGTCGCACTCGGCCGGCCGAAGAAAAACCTGGCGGATTGTCGCACCCTTCGCACGGCACCCACTTTCCGTTCTGTAAGTAGTGTGCCACCGGCTCATCGTTGGTCCCCGCCGCCGCCGGGCCAAAGGCGATGTGGGTCGCCCCAACCGGTGTGCTCAGCCGGGACAAGAGAAGATCTTCGTAGACGCCGCCCAAGGCTCGCTCGATCATCGAACCGGCAATGATGTAGCCGACATTGCTATAGTAGAAGCTCCCTCGCAGGCCGATCGGAACCGCTGCGAGACCCCAGGCGGTGGCGGCCTCGCGCTGGGTTTTGGCCGTGCCCCCATCCACAAACACTGAACTCGGGGGATCGTTTCGAATGCCGGCTCGATGGGCCAGCAGGTCCTCGAGGGTCGCGTCGCGGTATGCCGGGTGGATCGAGGCGAGCGATTCCGGGAACGCCTGCGCCACCGTGGTGGTCCAGGCGATCACGCCTTGCTTGACGGCGATAGCCGCCAGCGCAGCGGTCATCGCCTTGGTATTGGATCCGATATGCCACCGGTCCTCGATCGTCACGGGGGTCGTGCCACCGGCCCTGCGCATGCCCGCCACCCCTGCCTTTACCAGCCCGTTCTCTCGCGTCACGATGGCCCCCGCCATCGCCGGTAGGCCGTACGCGCTTCGGACTGAATCGACGATTTGATCGAACGTCAACGGCGCGGAGGGAGGTGGCGGGGGCGCGGCCGGAGGGCTGACGGGATTGCCACCACTACCACACCCGGCCAACATTATGGCGACGGCCGTCCCGAATGTGATTCGCGCCCGCGGCTTCGGTCTCATTCCCCTCACCCTTCTTTGCCCCGAGCGGCGGGCAACTTTGGCGAACCACGACGTCTCCATCATTGACCAAGGATCATCGCGAAGAGCGGTCGGTGTCAAGAAATGATCAGAGCCAAGGGCCACGACCAACCACGATAGAGCCCTCATGGTACTTCTTTCGAAGTCTAAATTCGTCTCCGGCTGTCAATGCCCAAAGCTTCTGTGGTGGACGGTCCATGAACCGCTCGCCGAGGAGCTGCAGCCCGACAAGGTTCTTCTCGATCGCTTCGACCAAGGGCGACTCGTGGGTGAACTCGCCCGAGAGCGGTTCCCCGGAGGCCTTCTCATCGACCTCCCCCACCACGATCGAGACGCGCGCGTCGCGGCGACGGCGCGCACCCTGGCCTCCGGTGCCCCCGCGATCTTCGAGGCGTGCTTCGAGGCGGGCGGCGTCTTCCTCGCCGTAGATATTCTCCAACGCACTGAGGCGGGATTCACCCTGATCGAGGCCAAGTCGGCCACGTCGGTCAAGGACGACCACATCACGGATGCCGCAATCCAAGCATGGGTGCTCGCCCAGGCGGGCGTCTCGGTCACCCGAGTGGAGGTGATGCACCTCAATAAGGAGTACCGGCACCCCGGTCAGGGAGACCTCTTTGTCCGCACCGACATAACGGAGGCGGTTCTGGCGTTCCTGCCCTCCGTGCCCGGGCGCGTCGCGGAGATGGCCCGGATGCTTGAGGGAGATAACCCGGACCAGCCGATCGGGGCGCACTGTTTCGAGCCGCGCGACTGTGCTTTTATGCCGCGGTGCTGGCCCGACGATCCCGACCACATCTCCACGCTATACAACAACGGGCCCAAACGGTCGGTTGAATACATGGCGCAGGGCATTCACAGCATTTGGGACATCCCCAAAGCCAAGAAGCTCCCGCCAGCTGCATTGCGCCAGCTCCGCGCGTTGCGGGAAAACCGGATCATCGTGGAACCGGGCCTGGCCCAAGCGCTGATTCCCTTTGAAGGCCGCCTCGGCTATCTCGACTTCGAAACCGTCGCCCGCGCCGTTCCGGTATGGGACGGGCTGGCTCCGTGGGGTCAGGCCACTGCGCAGTTTAGCTACCACGAGGAACAGCCCGACGGCAGCTACACGCACGTCGGCTGGCTCGCCGAGGGGCCAGGCGACCCGCGGCGCGAGCTGGCAGAACGTTTGATCGAAGCGACCAAGCATGCTCGGCACATCGCGACCTACTCCGCGTTCGAGAAGACCCGGATCGCCGAGTTACAGCTTCTGGTCCCCGACCTCGCGGTGCCGTTGGGTGAATTGCTCGGCAAGCTGGCCGATCTCTTACCGGTGGTCCGGAACTATGTCTATCATCCGGGGTTCAAAGGAAGCTTCAGCATCAAGCGCGTGCTCAATCCGCTCGTGCCCGAACTCACCTACAATGACCTGGTCATTGTGGACGGGCTCGTTGCGAGTGTGGAGATTGCCCGGCTGCTCTTTGTGGCCCACAAGATTCCGATCGAGGAGCGAGATCGTCTGCGGCAGGATTTGTTGAGCTATTGCGAGCGGGATACCTGGGCGATGGTCCGTCTGATGGGGCGGCTTCGTGAGCTGGGATCGATGTCTTCCTCCGAGCAGTGAATCGGAAACCCACGGAGGCTCTACACGAGCGGCCCCATATGCACATTTTGTCATTGTGAGCCGCCGAAGGGGGCAAAGCCCTGGCGGTAGTGGACCGGGTTCTCTGACTAGGCTCTGAGGATGAGCAAGCAGGAGGGGCTCGAAGGCATTTCCTGCCACGCTACAAAACAACCCGCTCTACAATAGTATTCGGTCATGGAAGCTCTCATCGCGGTGGCGGGAGTCCTCGCTCTTCTGGTTTGGCTCGTCAGCGGCAAGCGCCGCCCGTCGGTGCCAGTACCTGAGGATGATGTCGCGACGGCGGTGGACCACAAGGAGTTGGAGGGGGCCGAACGGGACCTCGCGGATGACGCGAGTGCGCGACCGATCCATGATGGGATGGTGGAGGACGAGGATGATTGGGGACCGGGCACCTCCCGCTGATTGCCGCCCGGGAGATCGGGCTAGTCCTTTGGAACTCGATCACTTTCCACACCTTTGATCGATTGTCCGTCGGAACGGGCCCGACGAAATTGAATTCCTCGCGTTACCCAGGGGGCAGGCCTTTACGGTCTGCCCCCCTCCCTCCTGAAAGGGGCACCTCCTTCTGCACCGGGCTTCGTCCACCTCGTCCTCCGCGCCCCGCGTGACACCATAGTTTTCAACTATTCCATGATCCGCGCCAGCAGCCGCTGTGGAGTCACAATCGGTGCCTCACAGGTCTGATTGCGACACACATAAACCGTCGGCACGCCACCAATCGGCCCGCGCCCAACCCCGACGGGTACGTCCTCGGCGAATGCGACGACCCGCGCCGGAAGGTACGCGCGGTGCACTGCCTCGATGAACGGCGCAGCGAGAGCCCGGTCTCCGGCCAAAACAATCTCTAGGGGGCCGCGTTGCGAGAAATCGAGCGCGGCAACGAGGTGGGCGAACCCGAAGGGATTCTGTGCCGCCGCCCCGCCATACATCGCGAACACTTGGTCGACGTGATCGCGGTACCGAGGATCGCCGGTGAGCTCGAAGAGACGGAGTAGCGCGAACGCGCTGGTCGAAGTTCCCGAGGGCCACGCATTGTCGAGCGGGGCTCGGGGCCGATGTACCAGCGGCTCGCCATCGTTCGGCGTGAAGTAGAGTCCGTTGTCCCAAAACTTCTCGAGGATGAGATCCGCGAGCCGCTGAGCGCGATCGAGGAACCGTCGTTCGAAGGCCGACTCGTAGAGGTCGAGTAGCGCGTTGGCCAGAAAGGCATAGTCATCGAGAAAGCCCGGCACCCGCGCAACGTCGTTCTTCCATACATGATGAATGCCGCCATCCGGCATGCTCATCCGGTTGAGGACAAACTCGGCGGCGCGGCGCGCAGCATCGAGGTGCAACATCGTCCCCGTCGCCTGGTATGCCGCACAGAGTCCCTGGATCATGAGCGCATTCCAGCCGCTCAGAATGTTTTCATCGCGGCCCGGCCGAACCCGCCGCGCTCGAACCGCGAGCAATCGCTCCCGGATGCCATCCAGACGGGCAATTTCTTCCGGACTCAGCTCGACAGGCCGGTGCAGTACGGTGGTCGCGTGTTCGAAATTGCCCTGCTCGGTGACCCCGTACGCCCAGCCGGCGAACCGGCCATCATCCGCGCCCAGTGCGGCCGTCAGCTGCGCCGGAGTCCAGACATAGAATGTCCCCTCCTCGCCCTCGCTATCGGCGTCCTCGCTGGCGAAGAATGCACCATCCGGGTGGACCATGTCCCGCAGCACGTAAGCGATCGTCTCTTCAACAACACGACGCCACCCCGGCTTTCCGGTGAGTCGGTAGGCGTCGGCGTAGAGCTTGACGAGCTGGCCGTTGTCGTAGAGCATCTTCTCGAAATGCGGAACCGCCCATCGTTCGTCCACGCTATACCGGGCGAACCCACCGCCGAGATGATCATAGATCCCACCAGCCGCCATGCGGTGGAGCGTGAGGTCGAGCGAACGCAGGAGTGTGGGCTCACGAGTCCGATGATAGACGCGAAGGATCAGGTCGTGACACGCCGGGTTCGGAAATTTGGGCGCCCCGCGCAGACCGCCGTGGATTGGGTCCGCCTGCTCGGCGAGGAAGTTGGCGGCGGCGGCGGGGACGTCGACGTCCAGCGGGGCTGCGCCCTGAAGGTGTCGTTGATCGAGCTCGTCGTAACCCCGTAGAAACTCCTCCGTGTTTTCGCGGAGGTCATCTCGTTTGTCCTTCCACGCCGCGCTGAGGCTGACCAAGAGTCGAGTGAACCCCGGCCGCCCATAGCGGTCTTGGGGTGGGAAGTAGGTCCCGCCGAAGAACGGACGGCGTTCGGGGGTCAGGAACACCGTCAGCGGCCAGCCTCCACCCTGCCCCATCATCTGGACCACCTTTTGGTAGACATCATCCACGTCGGGCCGCTCTTGCCGGTCGACCTTGATGTTCACGAAGTGCTCGTTCAAGAGGCCCGCAATCTCTGGATTTTCGAACGATTCGTGCGCCATCACATGACACCAGTGGCACGCAGCGTAGCCCACCGATAAATGGATGGGCTTGTCCTCCTCGCGCGCGCGGCGAAAGGCCTCTTCCCCCCAAGGGTACCAATCCACCGGGTTGTCGGCGTGCTGCTTCAGATAGGGAGAAGTTTCCAGCGCCAACCGATTCGTCATGCGTACCCCGTTTCACGTGCCGGTGCCCTACTTGTGTTTGTGGAGCGGATGCGGAGCTGGAATCGGCCCCTCCGGCCCCTTCACGGCGTTCGAGTATTGGAATTGAACCGGCACCGTTCCGCTGCCATCGGTCAGCATCACTTCTTTCATGATGAGATTGAGGTTTCCACCTGCTTCACTCATCGGGAAATCACCACATTCATCGCCGTGGCGGGAGACCCAGCCCAGGAACTTCGCGCCTTTCGGGTCGCTGCCAGCCTTGATCGCATCCTCCACATCCGGGTCGGTCCGCGCTTCGTTGAGTTCGTGGTAGAAGGTCGCGGCCACGTTCTTCCAGGGGAGATCAAACGCGACGATGCCGTTCTCATTTCCATCGGGAAGCTGTTCAGAGAACGCACCCACCGCGTAGTATATCGTAACCTTAGCGGACACGTGCACCGAGCCGTGATATCCACCTAGACCATTGAGCGAATCGGCGTCTTGTTCCGGGTGCACGGGATTGCGGGCCGCGGCGTTCACCGCCTTGACGGCGGGCGTCGGCCCTTCATCTGTGTTCAGCACCGTTCCGCTCGGCAGCATGAAGTTGAATACCGTGGAGGCAAGATCAAATCCCTCGAGCGCCCCCTGCGCATACAGCGTCGAGACCAGGCCCTCAACATCACCTTGCGAAACCGCTGCCGGTTTCGTTCCGGGCAGAACTTGGGAGGGCTTGAACTTGCTCGAAATGGGCTTGTTCTTGAAATACTGCATCATGACGTTGTTGAGCTGCTGGTCCGCCATCGCCGCGCTGAGCGCCCGATCGATGCTCTGCATGTCCGACGCTTTCCAGGCCGGAGCCCCCCCGATGTAGAAATTGGTGAAGGTCAAGTCCTGGATAGTTTTGCCGCCGTGGTGCACGAGGTTCTGCGCCGGCGTTGGCGGCAGGCCGGGGGCCAAAGCCAGCGCTGCCTCTCCACCGGGTAGCGCGGCCATTGTGCGAAAGTGTTTTGACGCCTTGGACCCGGTACGAACCGCAACGTTCATCGTTCGCAGTTTCATCGATTGGCTAGTGGCTGGCATAGGATGGCTCCACGTGCGAGGGAAGGTCGACTCAACGGATACCCGAGTTGATCGCCAATATTGGATTCTTGCCCGCGGAGCACAACTTAGGAAAAACCCTTGGAGGCCAAGTTGGGCCTTGTGGTGTTTTTTCCCCGGGAGGCGTCTCTCCCAAGCAGCAGTTCTTCCCCGCGAGGCCAACGAATCACTATGTCGAACGGTTGCAGTTTGCAACGCAGAAGGTTGTCCCATCCTCTATGTGGTGGAGTCTCAAGATGAGCGGAAGACACGGCGAACCGGTGCGCGGACTGATGTCCGCCAAAACGTCTCCCTTGTTTCAGGGCCGCTTCGGCCGACTATTCCGAACTCTCCCTCCAGCGCGCTTCGGCCCGACCGACGCCGACGCGGCGAGCAATCTCGCCGCGCTGGGCAAGGCCATGTCGGCCGGGTTCGATCCGCCCAAGGACGGCAAGGACGACGAGGAAAGTGGCATACCCGCGTTGTACACCTACTTCGGTCAGTTCATCGACCATGACCTCACGTTCGATCCGTCGAGCAGCCTCCAGAAACGCAATGACCCCGACGCTCTGGTCGACTTTCGGAGTCCGGCTTTCGATTTGGACAGCGTCTACGGGCGCGGCCCAGATGATCAGCCCTATATCTACGACGGGAAGAACGCGTTCCTGTTGGGAGAGCCAATTCAGGGCGGCGACCCGAAGGCGACGGACCTGCCTCGCAACAACGCGCCGGTCCGCCGGGCGCTCATCGGCGATCCGCGCAATGACGAGAACACCATCGTCTCGCAGCTGCAAGGACTTTTCCTGCGATTTCACAACCGCACGCTGGCGGACAACCCGAGCCTCCCGTTCAGCGAGGTGCAGCAACTTGTTCGATTTCACTATCAGTTCGTGGTGTTGAACGATTTTTTGCCGCGCATCGTTCAAGCCGACGTGCTCAAGGATTTGAAATCGGGTAGACGCTACGATCAGCAGAAACTCCGCTTCTTCCACTGGAAGAACGAGCCGTTCATGCCGGTCGAGTTTTCGGCCGCCGCGTATCGGCTCGGCCACTCCATGGTACGGCCGGGGTATCGTCTGAACGACAACGTTCTGCAGCCGATCTTCCCGGTACCTCCCGCCTTCCCCGAGGGTTTAACCGGCTTTCGGGCCATGAATCCGGCCTGGGGAATCGATTGGGGACGGTTCATCGACATCGACATCCGGGCCTATGATGGCACTCCGGCCGAGCAAGCCAAGCGCCTTCAGCTGGCCTATCGGATCGACACTTCGCTGGTGAACCCTCTTTCGGTCCTACCGCCATCGGTGGCGACCAATCCCTCGTCATTGGCCGAGCGCAATCTACTGCGGGGTTGGCGGCTGGGGCTGCCCTCGGGACAGAGCGTTGCGCGGGCAATGGGGGTGCGGCCGTTGGCCGACAAAGACATACTCATCGGCCAGGCAGTCGACAATCCGGTGCCCCCGCCCGGCAACATCACTGCGGTGAGCAAAGTCTTTGAGAAGAATTGTCCGCTCTGGACCTACATTCTCGCGGAAGCGATGCAACACAAGGATCCGGTCAAGATACCAGTCACGGAGAGCGTAACGATCAACACGCCGAAATTAGGACCGGTCGGTGGCAGGATCGTGGCCGAGGTCTTCCTCGGTCTCCTGTTTGGAGACCGGAATTCGTTCCTGAGTATCGACCCGTTTTGGCAGCCCGCAGCGGGCCCCGACTATCGGCTGAAGGATTTCGTCGCGTACGCCCTCGGCCAATAGCGGATGTCGGTTACGGGCGCGCCTCGATTCTCGACAACGCCGCGTCCGGGTTCTTAGCGAACCAGGTGAGGCCGTACTCCATCACGTAGATCCGCCCGTCGGGGCCAAGTTCCATGTCGATCGGGGCGGCGAATTTGGCGGCCGGTAGGACCGGCTCCATCGTATCGAAGTCGCCGTTCGGCTGCAACGTCACCGCTTTGATCCAATGCCGAATCCAGTCGTAGATGAACAACTTGCCGTCATAGTAGGCTGGCAAACGCGTCCCGGCGGGATACCGATCGGCGTAGTAGACCGGGCCGGCAAGCGCAGTGCGGCCGCCTTTATCGGCTTGCGGAAAGTCGGGCGAATCGGCATACGGGTACCAGATGAAGGCTCCTTGCGCCGGAGGCAGCTGACGGAGGCCGGTGTTGTTGCGAGAATCGTTGGTCGGTTTGGCGGGATCGAAGGCGGCACCGCTCACGCCGTGTTCGTAGTCGTAAGCGTAGTAGGCGTAGTTGTCACCCACGAACAGTGGCCATCCGAAAAACCCCGGCTCCCGAGCCTGATTGATTTCGTCGTAGCCGCGCGGCCCCCGTGTCCCCAAGCTGTCCTTGTCGGCATCGGGCCCGACGTCGCCCCAATAGAGGAAGCCCGTCTTCGGGTCGATTGTGATCCGATACGGGTTACGGCAACCCATCACGTAGATCTCCGGCCGGGTGTTCGCGGTGCCCGGTGGAAAGAGATTACCGGGTGGAATCGTGTAGCTGCCGTCCTCATGAACGCGGATCCGAAGAATCTTGCCTCGCAAATCATTCGTGTTGCCGGACGACCGCCGAGCATCGTACTGCTCGTGGCCCGGGCGATCGTCGAGCGGCGCAAAGCCGTGGTTCACGTACCGCTGCTTCGGCTCGTCGAAGGGCGTCGAGTTGTCGCCGGTGGAGACATACAGGTTGGAGTCCGGACCAAAGGCGATCGACCCACCGGTGTGACAACAGATG
>JANYKV010000042.1 GCA_025358055.1 Gemmatimonadota bacterium | reverse complement strand
CACCCGGAACCTCGTACCGATGAGTGTGGTGGTGAAGTTGCCCTCGGGCATCCGGGCGATATCTCGCTCGCCATTCAACTCGATCGCGAAGGTGGCGGACGGCCTCCATGCGCCGAGGATCTCGAACTGATCGAGCTTGCCGTCGTAAAAGCCACCGGTCCGCCAAGTGAGCTGGCCACTCACGCGCCGCCGGTTGGCAAACTCCGCTTCCAACCGATAACGCGTGAAGTGATACGTCCCGGGCGGGATCACGACACCGCTAGCGATTTCAAACGGTGTTGTGAGGCGTTCAGCTTGTGGGATGTAGTTCGCCTCAAAGCGGTCGCCGCTTTCGAAGCGCCAGTTTACTGGCGCGAAAAAGAACTGAAAGCTTTGCCACTGGCCGCGAAGGTCCGTTACAAACGTCAGGTAGTTCTCGATGAACATCTGGCGAATTCCGAACCGGCCCGGCCGGGGCTGGACGGCGACACCGAGGTTGTAGAACTGGGCGCCTGGTCGTGGAACGAAGCCGAGCGAAGGGTCGAACCCGTCACCAATGCGCTTGTAGCTCGCATTCATGTCGAGGAGGTCATTCGGGTAGTCGAGGAACATTCCAACCGCAGTCCGGTCTCCCCGAGCATCCGCCCGGTTCATGCCGAGGCCCCACGCAGCCACCACGAGATTCTTGTCGCCCCGAAACTGTGATGTTCGGTACACCGCGTCGGCCCCGAGCGTATAGCTCCCGCTCCGTCCCTGCGGGTCACCAAAAGTGGCGATCATCCCGACCGCTGACTCGCGCAACAAGTTTTGCGAGACGCGGATCGCACCGAAGGTCGTTGCGGCGGCTGAGTCGCTGAGGCCGCCCATATGGGTGACCAGCGCGCCGACCCTAGTGCCGTCGATACGACCAGTGACCTTGCCACCGATCCGGAGCGGCACCACCACCGCCTGATCGGGGTCGACGCCCAGGAGACCCACGCGCCGGGTGAAGAAGGGGATCAGATCGGACCCGAGGCCGGCCCCGAAATCAAAGAGATCCGCTCCCTCGAGGAAAAACGTGCGCTTCTCCGGGAAGAAAAGTGGAAACCGCGTCAGGTTGATTCGGCGCGCGTCCACCTCGGTCTCGGCGAAGTCGGTGTTGAGGGTCGCCGAGCCGAGGAGGTCGCTGCCGAGCCGCTTGGTGACATCGAGACTACCATCGACCTTGCCTTCCAAATGTGATTGCGGGGTCGGGAGGCCGGCGCTCGTATGAAGGGAAGGCCGAATGCTGACCCCATGGCCAAGGTCGAACACGGGGAGCCCGAGCAGCTCCCCAGCGTGTGCAGTCTGTCCCAACCTCCAGTCGCGGCGTGCACCCGCCCATCGATCGGTTTCCTGCGTGGCTTGGATCCGGCGCTGGACATTGAATCGCCACCGGGTGCTCCCGGCGCGAAAGGCCAATGTTTTGATTGGGATTCGAATCTCGACGGACCAACCGGCCGGGGTAATCGCTGTCGCGGCCTCCCAGATTCCATCCCAATCGCTTTTTTCGTCCTCACCTTGGCGGGAGGTGAGGGCGTCATACCGAGCCCCGGTTGGATTGACGGCGAAGATATACCCGGTGCGGCCATCCTCGAACGTATCGAGCACGAGCCGTACGTGGTCCTCACTCTTGAGCTCCGCATCGCGCGCCTTCGAGAAGCTCACGATGGATACCCCGGGAGGACTATCGCACCGAATGCCGAATATCAGGCTCCGGCTATCGACCAGCACCTTGATTACGGTTCGCCCGGCCGGTGTTGCGCCTTCCACCGGTTCGGTCTGCGTAAGCGAAGCGATCGAGTCGGCTCGGAGCCACGCGGCTTCGTCCAATCGTCCGTCGAGCCTGACCTCTTCCGCGCCGGCGACCACAATGAGGGCGGGCCGTCCGGTGCTCTGGGCGTGGAGCGACGCGCTCAGCGAAAGAAACAACGAAACCGCCTTGCCGCCGAAGGGGACTCTGAAGCGAGCCTTCCCGGGCCCCTCCGGACTACACGCCCGCACGCATTCCCCTCTGGGGGTTCCAGCTGTGGCTTTCATGACGCACGTCACGGCACCACGAATAGAGGGCATCATACAGCACCAACCCGTGACGCAGCTGCGCGTGATCGTCCGAGAAATTGTGCGAGAGTCCGAGTGAGATCGCCAGTAATCCGGCGCACTGCGGTGCCACAGCGAGATCGGCGGTGTCCGCACCGCGTACGATCCGCGCCAGTTCATGCAATGCCGGGTCCGTCAGCTGGTATGAGCTGAGCAGGGCGTCGAACGTACAGAGTGGGCCGACATGAGTCAACTCCACGCCCTCAACATCGAAGGGAATTGCCGCTAGCTCCGCCGCTAGTCGGTGCACCTGGTCCCGGGGAGCGAAGATGAATTCCGCGTCCCGGTCGATGAAGCGGAGAATCAACCACGGGCAGGCGATGCGGTCGATCTTCGGGCGTTCTCGCGTAATCCATTTCACCATGGCCTCCGAAGCGCGTTGATACAGTTCCGTGAGATCTGCCCGGTGGCATTCCCGCCCTAGTGTGAATTCTCAACCCGGCGAGGTTGAGTATCGTGCCTTGGCCCGCCTCAATTGCGCGCTGGTACTCTCTCGTTCTTGCGACGAGAAGCACGACGCGGGGGGGCGTCGCTTCGTCAGGTCGCGGTCCGACCGAACCACGCATACAACCCATCGTAGATGCGATCGGTAATCGCGAACAACAAGAGGTCGTCGGCGATGACCAACCCAAGTCCCCGGATGGCCGCATCTAGGCCGGCCGCCTCCGGTGTGTGGAACCGGTCGTCATCGACATCCGCCTCATGAATCACTTCGGCCAGTTCGCGAAGAGAAGGATCGTCGAGCCGATGTTGCAGCAGCAGGCTCTCGAATGAGCATCGCCCCTGATGATGGCCGAGTTGAGCCCCGCGCATGTCGAACGGCGTGCCGCCGAGTGCATGAGCACCGGCCAGATCGGATGCGAACGCAAAAGTGGCCGTCGGGTCGATGAACCTGCGGATGGCCCAGGCACAGGCGGTCCGATCTACATGGCAACGTGGTCTAGTGACCCACAGCATGTTGCCTCCGCCTCCTGGCCTCGACCTCAGTTCTGGCCCGGACGATGTCGATGGCCGCGCCGATCGCCGCCTCAGCTGCCTCACGGCCCGAGGAGCGGAAGTAGTCTCGTCGTCGTTCGAGACGAAGGGTCCGCTCCAGCACCCGCAATCGCTGGAGGGCCTGCTCAACCGAACGTGTTGTCACGCTGCGCCGTCCTCCGACGCGAGAGAGCTGTTCCGCGGCCTCGGCCAGATTTCCATACCGCTCGTCCGCCTCGGCCCGGAATTTCTCGGCAACCACTGCGTCCTGAGCCAAGTCGAGACTGCGTGACTCCCACAACAAGACGCTTCCCTCTCGCTCCTCGATCTCCTCCGCGAGCCATTCGAAATCCTCGCGGGTCTTCGCGTCGGCGGGGAGGGTCCAGAGCCCGTCGTGGAGCATCACGGCCCCGAGCCTGCGAAGCCGCCGCCATACGGCAAGGCGGAGCCGGGATGGCTCGCGGGGAAGCCGGTAGGAGCAGAGCAACCAATGGGTCGGCATCTTGTGGGTAGTGTAACCGCGGTTACATTGGATGTCCAGTCAGCCTACCTGGGCCCGCGATGGCCGTCTTGTTGGGAGCGACATGATCGTACCCACTCGTAGCGAGTTGTCCGCCTACTTCCTCCGGCTTGGCGCCACCGGGTTTGGTGGCCCGGTGGCTCTCATCGGGAGCATGCACCGTAACCTGGTGGAAGAGAGGGGGTGGGTCTCGGAGGAGGAGTATCGCGAGGGGGTCGCCCTCGCCCAACTCTCTCCGGGCCCACTCGCGGCGCAACTCTGTTTCTATCTGGGCTTTCTCCGAGGCGGCGTTCCTGGCGCGGCCCTCTCGGGACTCGCCTTCGTCCTCCCCAGCTTCCTGATGGTCGTAGGTCTCGGTTGGGCGTACTCTCGGTACGGTGGGCTGCCCTGGATGCAGGCGGTGTTCTACGGCGTCGGGGCCGCTGTGATCGGACTCATCTCTAAGAGTGCCTACCGGCTCACCAGCAAAGCGCTTGGACGCGATGCCTTGCTGTGGGGGATTTTCTTGGTGCTCGGAGCCATCACCGCTCTGACTGCGCGCGAAAACATCGCCCTCATTGTCCTCGCGGGGCTAGTTGTTTGGCTCGTCCGCGCGCCTCCCGCGTGGCTCCGTCGGTCCGGCACGGCCGCCGAAGTGGGGAGAGTGGTTCTCCTTCTCCAGCTGTTAGGATTCTTCACGTATGCTGGCTCGTTTGTCTTCGGCAGCGGGCTCGCCATTGTTCCATTCCTCCACGGTGGCGTCGTTTTGGAGCGTCATTGGCTCACGGAGCAACAATTCCTCGACGCGGTGGCCGTGGCCCTCATCACACCAGGTCCGGTCGTTATTACAACCGGCTTCATCGGATACCTGGTGGCGGGACTGCCGGGCGCGTGCGTCGCGGCCGGAGCCACGTTCCTCCCGTGTTTCCTCTTCACTGTGGTTCCGGCACCGTATTTTCACCGTTACGGCAAGAGGCCCGGGCTGGCCGCGCTGATCGCGGGAATCACCGCGGCAGCCACTGGGGCAATTGCGGGAGCAGTGGTCGTTCTGGCTCGTCAGTCCCTCCACGACATGCCGACGGTCGCCCTCGCGGCCGGAGCCTTCGGGCTGACGTTGTTACGGTGGAAGATTCCCGAACCGCTGATCGTGGCTGCGGCCGCACTCATCGGTATGACGTTTCATTGGTGATTCGAGGCAGCGGTGATTGACTCCACCCGGCTATCACGCCGGCGATGGGGAATCAGCTCCCGTCCGACATAGGCCAGTACTCGCTCTTCCAGTACGACGAGGTACCATGATCTACCGACAATTGGCGGCGGCGGTTACCATCGCGATGGCGACGGCGCCGACGGAACGCGGCCGAGACAATTCAAATCAGGCCGATGACGATGACGACCGTCCCGCCGCGGCGGTGGCTGATTCCCGATTCACTGCTGCGGGCAAAGTCGGTGTGTGGACCAAGGCCGATTCCCGCATCTTGTTCGACGACCTCAACCCAACCAATCTCGGTTCGTGAGCAGACCTTGTGGGCCGAGGTCTCGTGGCGGGCGCGTTTCCCCAACGCTTTCCGAAAGGTGATTATGCGTATCGATACCAAGAGCCGGTGGGCCCTGCCTCGGTACTCATCGACGAGTGTCGGGATTGTCGTTTGTGCCGCACTGGCATCGGTGCCTACGACCAGCGAGGTATTGCAGGCTCAATCGGCTTCAAACGCTGCCTCTTGCATCGCCAGCAGCGCTTCGATGACGCCAGCCGGATGGAGCGCGCCTCCGAGCAGCTCTCCACCAGCCGAGCGCTCCTCGCGCCCCGCGACGGCACCCCTCGTGCTGGTGGCCGACGTCCCGCTACCGGGGCCGGCGAAGCGCTTTGACTACCAGAGCTTTGATCCGACCACCGGCCACCTCTACATCTCGCACATGTACGGCAACCGCCTTGACGTGTTCGATACGCGGACCCAGAAGCTCGTGGCGAGCCATGAGGGCTTTCCCGGCGCCACCGGTGTGTGGGTAGTGCCCGAACGACACCGTGTCTTTGTCTCGGTCACCGGTCGCCACGAGGTTGCGGTGCTCGATGACCGAACGCTGGAGGTCGTAGCGAACGTCGGTGGCGCAAGTTTTCCAGACGGGATCGCCTACGCGCCGGCCGAGGACAAGGTGTTCGTCTCGGACGAGCGCGGCGGCGCCGATCTCGTGATCGACGCTTCTCGGGCCGTTCGGATTGGCCTGATTGTGCTCGGAGGAGAGGCGGGCAATACGCACTACGATGCACCCTCACATTGCATTGTAGTTGCGGTACAAACCAAGAATGAGCTCGTCGCGATCGACCCGGCCAGTGAAAAAGTGGTCGCCCGCTGGCCGATGCCCTGTGACCACCCGCATGGTTTCCTGATCGATGAGCCGGAACGGCTCGCATTCGTATCGTGTGAGGGGGATTCCAAATTGCTCGTCGTCGATCTGCGGGCCATGCGGACGACGGCGACACTCCGAGTAGCAGAGGGACCAGATGTGCTCGCCTTCGATCCAGGGCTCCGGCGGCTCTACGTCGCATCGGAGTCCGGCGCCCTCACGGTTTTTGAGGAGGGGAACAGTGGTCTCGTCTCCCTTGGAGAATATCGTGCGTCGCACTCGCACACGGTTGCGGTGGACCCGTCAACGCACCGGGTCTATCTGCCGCTGCAAGACGTCGGCGGGCGTCCGGTGCTCCGCATCTTGGTGCCTCCCGCCCGGTGAATTCTTGGGTTCGCGTCCACCGGATAATTATGGCGCGTGCGTGGATGAGTGGGGCGCACCGCATGGGGAGGTGATCCTGCGCGCCGAACCCGAGCCCGGCGAGGGGCTCGGAGAGGCCTGAGCCGCTTGCGTCATTGCCTAGCATAGACCGATCGGTTCGCGTGAACCTCTGTGAACTCCAAGCCTGGACCAGCTGCACGTCAATCACCCCTCGGACCTGCCTCTGGCCCACATGCTGCGGCTGCCCGCGTCAGACGGGTTGAACCAGCCAATCCTCCCACTCAGATTTCTGGGCAACGACGTCAAGTACCGGCCCCACATTGCCTGGAGTCACCGTGCGTCAGTTCTCTCATCGAACGTATGCATCACTCATCTACCTTGTCCTACTTCTTCAAGTGCCGGGTGGCCTCCAAGCCCAAGTAAGGAGTGAGCCCCTGTCCCCCGCGGACACCTCAAGCTACCGCGTGGTGTTGGTCGCCACCGGCATCTACGTCTTTGTCGCCCCGGACGGAATCACCCCGATGGTTTCCGGCAACTCGACCGTGGTGATCGGCGATGATGGCGTGCTGGTGGTCGACAGCGGTCAATTCCCGTCGGTGGCGCGGTGGGAGATCGCGAAGATCAGATCGCTCACGAACCTGCCCGTTCGCTATCTCGTCAACACCCACTGGCATCCGGACCATTGGCTCGGCAACGGCGAGTTTCGGGCGGCCTTTCCCGGCGT
This sequence comes from Gemmatimonadota bacterium, assembly GCA_025358055.1. Classification (GTDB taxonomy): domain Bacteria; phylum Gemmatimonadota; class Gemmatimonadetes; order Gemmatimonadales; family GWC2-71-9; genus JANYKV01. The sequence goes on along the minus strand of JANYKV010000042.1, from coordinate 19,808 downwards.
CGTGATCGTGAGCACGCCCATCACTCGGAACCTGATGGAGACCCAGGCCCGACCGCTCATCGACCCGAAGATCGCCGCGGCTACGCAGAAGGCGGTGAAGGGGATGTTGAGCGCCGGTAAACAGGCGGATGGCACCCCGATCCCGGAAGGAACGATGCTCTGGTATCGGTACGGACTGGGCCAGCTCGAGGCGCTGGCCCCCCAACTCGAGGAGGTGGCGATCACCTATCCGACCGAGCTGGTTCGCGACGACGCCACGTTCGACCTAGGGCGGCGGCCGGTGCGGGTCACGTTCCTGGGGCGCGGAAATACCGAAGGCGACCTCGTCGTTTACGTCCCCGACAGTAAGACCCTGGTGACAGGGGATCTGGTGGTCCATCCGTACCCATACGGCTTTGGTTCATTCATCAGCGAATGGATCGATCGGATCAAGCAGCTAGCGGCTTTCAATGCTACCTCGATCATACCCGGGCACGGCGCCGTAGAGCACGATAACCAGTACCTAACCGAAGTGTCGGTCCTGCTCGAGTCGCTCCAGCGGCAGGCGCGGTCGGCGTTCGGTCAAGGTATGTCGTTGGAAGCGGCGGCCAAGGTGGTCGATCTCACGACTTTTCGAAGACAAATGTGTGCCGACGGTGACCCCTACTGCCGTTACGGCTTCGATGCGTCGATGGCGGCCGGGTTCGAGCGAGCCTATCGGGAGGCCAAGGAAGGGAAGCTGGCCGACCAGAAATAGTGACAATCTCTATCTCGCCTGGAGTCACCGTGCATCAGTCTTGTTATGGACTGTTGTTCGAGGATACGCGTGGTGGGAACACTGATATCTATGGCGTTGCTACGGACGGTACCGACGAGGTACGATTGACGCGTGAGAATGGCCTGGACGAGTTCCGATCATGGTCTCGAGATGGCCGACACATCCTGTTCCAGAGCGACCGAAATGCTGGCGGATGTCTGGGCGGCAACCGGATCTTCGTCCTGGATGCCAATGGCGGACACGTGAAACGTATCTATTGACCAAGACGTCAGGCGGTTGAGGCGTGGGTATTCTCTCACGACCTACCGACGGCTCACCGGGAGGCGCGCGAAGTGTTGAAGTCGATTCGGTGGATGGCCGTGAGCGGCGTGATCTGGCTGCTGCTCGCCCTCATCAGCACCGGCCAGATGCTGATCTCCCAGCAGCGATGGATCAGCGGGCCGCCAGTTCACGTGATTCTCTCGCTGAATGTCCCCACCTATGCCTTCTGGTGGCTCGTGACGCCCCTCTTGTTTCACCTGTCGAATCGATTTCGCCTGGAATCCGGCGTGCGAGCGACTGCCGTTGCGGTGCATGTCGCCGCCGCGCTCGCACTGGCACTGATCCCTAGCGCCGCCAGTACCGGGTTCATGCGCCTGCTCGAGCCCGGCCTCATGCCGGGCGCGGGGCGCAATCTCCTGGGGCTTCGCTATGGCTTCGACGTCATTACCTACATCGCCGTTATCGGCGTCGCCACCGGAATCCGCCTCTGGGACAGCTCGCGGGAAAGCGAGCTCCACGCGGCCCGCCTCGAGAGCGCGCTCGCCGTCTCTCGACTCGAGGCGCTGTCAGTGCAGATGCAGCCGCACTTTCTCTACAACGCCCTCAACAGTGTGGCGATGCTCATTCGCGCGAAAGCGTACCCGAAGGCGCTCGACGCGGTGGTCGGGTATGGTACGCTCATGCGGGCGGTCCTTGACGCGGACGGAGCGGAACTGCCCTTACACGAGGAGGTCGCCTTCATTCGTGGTTACCTGGAGCTGGAACTACTTCGGTTCCCCGATTCTTTCACGACCTCGATCGAGTTAGGGCCGGAGACGGCGGACGCCCTGGTACCGAGGATGCTGTTGCTGCCGCTGGTCGAGAACGCCCTTCATCATGGTTTCACCGGCGCTGAGGCGTCGGCGCATTTCGGGATCGAGGCGAGCGCGCGCAACGGAAAACTCCGAGTGACCGTTTCAGACAATGGCCAGGGCATGCCGACGGGCTGGTCCGTATCCAACACGTCCGGCCTGGGCGTGGTCAACACGCGACGCCGTCTCGTCGCCTGTTACGGAGAGGATCAGGCGCTGGAGTTTGAGGGCAGGGTCGAGGGAGGAACTCTCGTACACGTGAGCCTGCCCTGGCGGGTGGCCTCTGTCACCTAACATTTGCTGCCTGATCGTCGAGGACGAGAAGCTGGCGCGCGAGGGATTGCGTGCCATGCTCTCCCCGGATGCCGAGCTCGACGTGGCGTGTTGCGCTTCAGGTGCCGAAGCGGTTGAGGCAATCCGGAAGGGGAATATCCAACTCGTCTTCCTCGATATCCGAATGCGCGGGATGGACGGCTTTCAGGTGATCGAGGCCGTCGGGGCCGAGCGGATGCCGGTGGTGGTATTCACCACGGCGTACGGGGCGCACGCCATCCAGGCGTTCGAGGCGTGCGCGCTGGATTACCTCCTCAAGCCCATTAGTGACGAACGGCTGCGGCAAGCGGTAAGTCGGGCCAAGGCGACCATCAGACAACGGCGCCTCGGGGCAGTGCAGCAGCAGTTGCTGGCGCTCCTCCAGACGGACTCGTTGCGATCCCCGCCCAAACCCGCACTCCGCCTCCAGATTCGCCTGGGAGCCAGTACGTTCTTCTTGGATGCGGTCGATATCGAATGGATCGAATCGGCCGACAACTACGCTAGGGTCTGGAGCAAGGGGCGCTCCCATCTGGTGCGTGAGTCGCTCAGCCACCTGGAGCGGGAACTGAAACCGTTCGGGTTTCTCCGGGCGCACCGCGGGACGATCGTGAATCTCGCGCGGGCGCGGGAGATCCGGGGCACCGGTCTGGGTGGTAGTTTGGTGGTCATGCAGGACGGTAGGCGAGTCCGGGTGAGTCGCGACCGACGCGCAGTACTAATCGAGGCGATGCGCAACCGAGCGTGACCAATTGGATGGTTGCCGAGTCGCCACAGGAGGACGTCAAAGCATGGACACGTTTACTCGCGGCTGTGGGTACGCACTCCTCGTTGGGGGTGCGGCAGTCATCCTGATAAACCTGATCCTTACGCCAATGCTTCCGGTGCAAGCGGGCGACGTGGTGGTCCGGTCCTCGCAGGTCTACCTGGTACGCCTCTCCGCCTCGCTCGTGTCGGCCCTCCTCCTACTCTTCGGGTGCCTCGGCCTTCATCTCGCACAGCGCAGGGTCTCGGGGGCGTTCGGGACCGGTGCGTTCCTGGCCACCTTCACCGGCTGCGTCCTTGTCGTCGCGGTTGAATGGGCGAACGTATTCGTGTTACGGCCGGTCGCACAGATCAGCCCGGACGCGCTTCGTGGCCTCGATCACTCGGCGCTCCTGACAGCGGGCTTCGGGTCTGCCGTCGGGCTCTTTTCACTGGGCTGGCTGCTGCTGTCCGTGAGTCTGTGGCGCGCCCGCGTGCTGCCGCGCTGGGCGGCGCTGACGACCGGCCTTGGCTTGCTTCTGATTCCCGTCTTGGGCGCGACGCCGCTGGGCGCCGCTGGGGCGATCGCGGGGAACGCTGTCTTCGGTACCGGCCTCATCGGGTTGGGACGAGCGCTCGTCACACTCGACGCGCCTCGATAAGCCGCCCCTGCACGCGGCGGTGAATGGCCGGCCCAGTCAGCAACCTTGCAGTAAGTGAGGCCAAGATCGGCGGATCCCCGGGTGTCGCCGCTGGGATGCTGCCGCCACGTGCAGGTGGCATGCATGGAGGTGGGAGGGCAGGCATTCGCGCTCGATGCCTCATTTAAAGTCACGGGCGCCACTTGGGCGCCCGTGACCTTCACAGTGAGATAGTTCTCAGGGTCGTCTCACTTGCCGCCCTGGGAGAAGTCGAAGGCTGCCGTAAGGTCATTGGCGGCAGCGTCGCGCGACGTCAGCGGGGTGAGGTGCCAGCGGTGCTCGATGAAGGCCAGAATTGAGGTCGTGTCGTAATCGGTGTGGTCGATAGCACCCTTTCGAGCGAACGGCGAAATGATGATCGTGGGAACTCTTGCCCCCGGTCCCCAGATGTCGGTGGCGGGCGGTGCGACATGATCCCAGAACCCGCCGTTCTCGTCATAGGTAATGATGATGGCGGCGTCCCTCCAGTTCGGCCCATTCCGCACCGCGTTGATCAAGTCGATGACGTGGTTCTCACCTGAAATGATGTCGGTGTATCCCGGGTGCTCGTTCTGGCCGCCGAGCGGCTTGACAAAGCTGACGGCCGGGAGGGTACCAGATTGGGCTGCCGCAAGGAATTCCTTTTCATCCCGCAGGTGGTCCGCTTTGGCTTGGGTGCCGTCGGAGTATTTCTCGAAATACACGAAAGGCTGATGGTGGAACTGGAACAAGGGGTCTGCGCTTCCGGCCATGGCATTGTCCCAGCCACCGGCAAACCACTTCCAACTGATGCCGCTGTTGGTGAGGCGATCGCCGATCGTGGGAAAAACGAGGTTGGGAACGCGGGGCCGGCCATAAGGGAAATTGAGCGCCGGTTTGTTCACGCTGAACACTGTATTGACGAGATAGGCCCGGCCACCAATGAGGGCAACCTGTCCGTCCACGACTTTGCCACTGGCATCGATGCTCGTCGGGGCGAGCTGGGTTCCTCCACCGCCAATGTTAGCCGAGCCGCCGTTATAGGACGGGGTTCGGGCCGCAATGAGCCACATGTGGTTGAGGAAGGATCCCCCGAACGCCCCGTGAAAGAACCGGTCGAGCACGGTGTACTTGGCGGCCTCGGCCGCGAGCGGGAGCCCCGCGGTTTGATAATATCCCATGGACTGACCCTTGACGTCGCTGATCGCCACGAAGCGATCCATGGCGCCACCGTGGATTTGCGCCTGCTCCTGATAGAATCGATGAACCAAATCGGGAATGAGCTGATTGGAGGGAATGTATTGGCCGATGTCGAAAGGTCCATTGACCAAAGTGGTCGGGAACGGTGAACCGGGGGCCATCGGAAGGACCGTGTAGGGGTTCCCAGCGCCGTCCCTCTGGATCGCGGCCGAGCCCGCGTTCGCCAGTCCATCCGCACCGGAAAAGCTTCCGTAGAGATTGTCGAAACTGTGGTTCTCCAAGTAGATGACGACGACGTGATTCACGCGGTTGAGCCCTGGCGCGCCGGCGGGGCCGACGCGATCGGCACCAAGAGCGCGTGGAGCTGAGGTTGGGTCGGTAACCTGTGGGGAGCCGCAGGCACCGAGCAAGAACAGGGTAGTGACCGCGAGTCGTCGTGCCGGCAACGAGGGCATGTGCATTGTGCCTCCAGGGGAACGGGTGGGGGATTTCTGATCGCTCTGGAAGCTCAAACAACCCGGTGACTTTCCAGAGAGGGTCTCGCAACGGTCTGGTAAATGGGGCATGCAGTTCTCGATACCTGCTCCGAGCGAGAGTCATTTACCGAGGCCGCCCCGATTCGTGAGATCCTCTTTTCGCCACCTTGCGTCGCTCGTCTCCAGCCCTATACTTGCCTCCGACGGTCAAGCGCCGTCTCACGCCACCTCCACTAACCCCGAGAAGGTCCCATGTCCATGCTTCGGTCCGCTCGTCTGGCATTGTTGGCGCTCGCCCTGGGCCCGGCCTTGAACGCCCAACAGGCCATCGACTCGGCCTATACGGCGAAAATCCGCGATCTGACGCCGACCGACCCGAAATGGAATTTCACCACGGAGCTGGTGAACTATCTGCCGGCCTCTGCCACGGTGCCGAGCCCGCTGAAAATTCTGGGGTATGTCCCGGGAACTATCGGAAAGCTCTCCTACGTCGCCGATATCAATCGCTACTATCGCGCTCTCGCGGCCGCCTCACCCCGCGTTCGGTTCTATTCGCTGGGCCTCAGCGACGAAGGGCGCGAAATGGTGGCGCTGGCTATCGCCGACGAGGCGGTCCTCAAGAATGTCGACGAGTACCGCGGGATGCTGGGGCGGTTGGCCGACCCGCGAAAGCTGGAGGCCGCCGACCGGGCCCGGCTCATCAGCACCGCCAAGCCGGTCTACTGGCTCACCGGCTCCATCCATTCTCCCGAGACCGGGAGCCCCGAAATGCTGATGGAGTTGGCCTACCGGCTTGCGGTCGACGAATCCGACTTCGTCCGGTCTATTCGCGCTAATGTCATCACCCTTATTACGCCGGTGCTCGAAGTGGACGGCCGCGACCGCGTCATCGACGTCTACAATCTTTCGAAGCAACTCAAGCTCGGACCGTTCGGGGTGAACCTGGTCTATTGGGGCAAGTACACCGCGCACGACAACAACCGCGACGGTATGGTCCTCTCTCAAAAACTGACCCAGAACTACATCAAGGGATTCTTTACTTGGCACCCTGTGGTCGGTCACGACCTACACGAGTCCGTGCCGTTTCTGTACACCAGCACGGGCACCGGACCCTACAATGATGAATTCGATCCGATTGTCGTGAATGAATGGAATGAATTGGCCTACGAGGAGATCACCGAGCTGACCCGCCGAGGCCTGCCGGGGGTGTGGACGCACGGGTTTTACGATGGATGGGCCCCCAATTATGTGTTGGCGATCGCTAACCTGCATAACTCCATTGGTCGCTTTTACGAGACGTACACCTCCATGGGCGCCGAGTGCCACACCGTGAAGCTGCCCTCCAGCGCGACCGATCGCATCTGGTACCGGACCAATCCACCGGTGAACGGGGTGCGATGGTGTATCCGAACCAATATCAACTACCAGCAATCGGGAGTGCTCCTGGCCCTACACTATGTGGGCGAGCATCGTGCGGCGTTTCTCGAGAACTACGTTGCCAAAGCGGAGCGAATGATTCGGCGGGGCACCTCCTCCGCGCCCTACGCATTCGTGATTCCTCGGGGGCAGCGCCATGCCGCCGAAGCGGCGGACCTCGTGAATCTCTTCCGGGCTCATGGCACGGAAGTGCACGTGGCGACCGGAGATCTCACTCTGCGGAAGAATCCGGGCACCCCCTCCGACACTTCAATGGTCGCGGTGAAAGCGGGAGACTGGATCGTGCGGCTGGACCAGCCGTACACCGCAACAACGCGGACGCTACTCGCGATTCAGAAGTACAAGGCGGACGACCCGCAGCCGTACGATGACACTGGGTGGACGCTGGATGCGCTCCGTCACGTGCAAACAATCAAGGTGGCGGACTCCACGGTCCTCACCAAGCCGATGACGCTCCTGACCGGCGATGCAATGGTGGCCGGCACCATGGCCGGTGCGGGCGGTCAATGGATCATTCCCCATCTGGGGGACTGGCGGTCGGCGACGATCCCGTGGAAACTGGCCGGCGCAAAGGTTTCGGTAGCCGACTCCGCGTTTACTCTAGAGGGAACCACATATCCGGCGGGCACCTTTCTCGTGACCGGAGGCGAGACCGCCAAGGTACGGGAGGCTCTGACTCGGCTCGGGGTCTCGGCGCGCGCAACCGAGGTCGGTCCCACCGTTCGACAACACACCATCGCCGTGCCCCGAATCGCCATCATGCACACCTGGCGTGAAACCCAGAACGAGGGTTGGGTTCGCTATGCGTTTGACGCCATGGGCGTCCCCTATACATCCATTTCTGATCAATCGCTCCACAAGCCGGCCGCCCTCGATCGGTTCGACGTCGTGGTCTTTCCGCACGCGAGTACGTTCGGGGCCGGTTCGCTTCTCAACGGGGCGCCGATGGTAGGCCCGCCGATTCCGTGGAAGAAGTCCGCATTGACACCGAATTTGGGGCTCTGGGACGAGACTGACGACATGCGACCGGGAATGGGCCTGGACGGTGCATCTGCGCTGCGCCGGTTCGTGGAGCGTGGTGGATTGTTGTTGGCGGAAGGGGCTTCGACGCAGCTGCCCATAGACCTTGGATTCTCTCCGACCGTGAGCACCGTGGCGGCCCGCAACCTTCGGGTCCGCGGCACGGTGGTGCGGGGCCAGGCGGTCACCAAAGGAAGCCCGCTGCTCTACGGCTATGACGAGCCGACGTTCCCGATCTATTTCAATCAATCTCCCGTGCTTGCGGTGCAGCCCCGCGACACGATGAACGTGCGGGAAGGAGTCGATCTTGCGGTGCTCAACGAGACTGAGCGGCAGCGGGCTCGAGTCATCGTCCGGTTCCACGAGAAGGTCGATTCGCTGCTGGTGTCAGGGCTGCTCGTTGGTGGGGACGAGTTGAATGGCAAGGCGGCAGTGGTCGACGCCCCGCTGGGCGCTGGACATGTCGTTTACTTTGGCATTCGTCCATTCTGGCGTTGGGAAACGCAGGGATCTTTTGCGCTTGCCCTCAACGCAATCGCGAACTGGAATGCCCTCGACCAGGATGGGGGTGTGGCTCCCAAAGCTCGGACTGCGGAAGGAAGCTCAAAGCGATAGACCGGCCTAGACCCAACCTTTGAGCTGGTACTTCCACCATCCTAGGCGCTCATAGAGCCATTGTTCGAAGGCTCGAACGCGCTCGGTCGGTCCGCGGAGTTGGTGCCACGAGAGGTCGCGCGAAATGCTGGGCACACAGGTCACGAGGAACCCGACCCGTTCGAACGTCGCGCAAGCCCGTTTGGTGTGCAGGGGCGAGGTCACGAGCGCGATATACTTCCAGCCCATAGGCAACGCAAACGCGGCAATTCGGAGGGCCTCGTCGTGCGTAGAATGGACCGAGTCGATGACGGTGTGCTCGGGAGGATGGGTTGCGAGCCGCAGGATGCGACGCTGATCGTCATCGCTGACCACGGTGCGGATGCCGAATCGTCGGGTTATCCGGGTTGTGATGATGCGGTGGGCGACGTTCCGATTCAGCAGCTCTACGCCGGATTCGAGCCGGTCGGCGCCGGTCGTACTGATGGTGCCGGACGGGCTGAGATCCGACGACAGGACCACGATCGCGTCGACACCTGCCGCGGGGAGTGAGTCTGCGCGCACGGTGCTCTCCACCTGGGGCGCGATCCATTGCGTCCAGCCAATGGCGAAGACGAGCAGGAGAGCCACGGCTGAAATCCACCATAGGATGGCCGAACGACGGAAGAACCCCAGGACGGCCCCGACAACGCCCGCAATCCCGAGCGCCCCAAGGTCGGTGACACCGATGAGTTGGCCCATCCCCAACTCGGTCACGAGGTGCCAGGTCATCGCACCGAGCAGGAAGCCGGTGATTGCTGCCCTCCACCGACTGGGCTGAACCAGATTCATCGCACATCCAAGGAACGAGACAGGTCGGCCGACTTGCGGGGAAGCCAGGTCAACGCAGAATCTAAAGCCAGGGTGCTCCCTCCGCTTTGTGTGAGGATCGCGCCAACGCTCCGTAACCCTCCGGGTAAACCCCGCGTCGTGTATTGATGGCTTGAACGGCGGGACTATCCGTGCGGGCTGGGTTCATGCAGATAATTTCGTTGCCGCCGCCCACTTCATTTCCAAGCTGTTTGTCCCCGGTCAGCAGCTCGTCCCGCTTCCGGCTGTGGCCGACCTAGACCGGTTGCTCGCCGTGGCGGATCGGGCGCTCCCGGGAGCGGCGACGGACCGAGTTGTGATGCCGGTCCTCGCCCGCTCGGGGTTCAAGTCACACGGTGAGCATGGGCGTCATCCAGATCGGTCAGGACATACTCGACGTGCCCTGGTGCACGGGGCGCAATGGCCCGCAAGTCGTTATGTTGCAACACTCGCGCCCGTAGCTCAGTTGGATAGAGCAACAGCCTTCTAAGCTGTGGGTCGCAGGTTCGATTCCTGCCGGGCGCGCTCGTGCCTCCGCTGACCGGAACAGGAGAGCATCGTCCGGCGGTGTGACACCGAGTCTCCATCCCGTCGGGATGGGCCCGAGAATAGCGGCAACACGACGAGCCCCTGGATGGGGTACAAGGGGCTTGGAAGCGAAGTCTCTAGCGCGAAGGTCGAGCGTTGCCCCACGAAACGGTGAGTGCGGTCACGTCATAGGCCGAGGGGAGCCGGGGCTTGCCCTCCACCGTAGCCGGGATCAGGGCAGGCCCGGTAAACGACCCCCCGGCGTCATTATATGGGTCTGTTGTGCGGATGGCGTCCCACGCCAGGCGCAGCCGAGATTCCTCTTCCCTCCACTTTGACGCCGTTCGGGTGTCGCCTCGATCCTCGGCCAGACGGCGTTCGGCACCGGCGCGCACCATTGCGAGTTCGAGCGGGTTGAAACCGGAATCAGCCAAGGGGCCTCCCCCATCGATGAATCGTGCGATGACACTGGTGCAGTTTTGTGCTTGGGGCGTTCGGAATCGATCAGTCTGGAGACGAGCAGCTCTGGCTCTGCCTCACATGACCATTCAATTGGTCGAATCGATTGCAAGTCGAGGGCCGCTGGGACCGGAACGGAATGGTTCGAATCTGCTAATGTCGACAAGCATTGTAATGTGTTGATTTATATTGTATTACGATCGTTCATCGCACTTTATTCCACGCTGCAAAATCATGCAGAAAACTGCTCCAGCCTTCTGGCGCTGATTCATTCTCGCACACGTGTTACGGATCACGACGGCGAACTGCAGCGCCCCGCCGAGGACCGAGCGGAGGCGGTCGAGATTCCTTCGATTACGTTTCACGACGTTCGAGAGTGCGCTGGTTCATCCCAATTGAGGTACCGTGACCGACTCTGACACCGCCCCCGCCACGCGGAGCTCGAGGAGCATCTGGCCCACCACGCCGGAGGTCGCCAGCCTCTTCCGCATCGCTGCGCCGATGATCACGGTGCAGGTGGGGCTCATGCTCATGGGTGTGGTCGACACCCTCATGGTCGGACGCGTCTCGGCGGTCGCCCTCGGAGCGGTGGCGTTGGGGAACATGTACTTCTGGGCATTCTCGATTCCGGGGCAGGGAGCGCTCCTCGCGCTCGATCCAATCATCTCGCAGGCGGTCGGCGCTGGGGACGAGCGGGCGATTCGACGAGGGGTTCAGCGGAGTCTCCTCATCGCGCTCGTGGTAACGGTGCCAGTGGGGATCCTGATGCTCGTCGCGGAGCCGGTCCTGCGTGCCTTAGGCCAACCGGAGGAACTAATCGGCCCGGCGGCGGCGTTCGCCCGGTTGATGGCCCCTGGCCTCCCAGCATTCTTCGGGTTTGTCGTGTTGCGGCAAACCCTCCAATCGCTGGGTCTCACCCGTGCGATCGTGATCGTCATCATCGGCGCAAACGTCCTGAACTTTTTCATCGATTGGGTCCTCATCTACGGACACCTAGGTGCGCCGGCCCTTGGCGTGGTCGGCTCGGCGTGGGCCACGACACTCAGCCGTTGGGTCATGACCATCGGGCTTGGGATCGTTGTGTGGCCCCGGCTCCGTCACCTCATTCGTCCCTGGTTACCTGAAGTGTTCGAACGCGGTCCCCTGCTTCGAATGCTCAGCCTCGGCATTCCGATCGGGTGGCAGTTGCAGCTGGAGTACTTGGCGTTCGGAGGAACGGCAATCCTGATGGGGCGGATCGGGACCCCATCGGTGGCCGGCCACCAAATCGCCCTCAACCTTTCATCCCTCACCTATATGGTGCCGCTTGGCGTGAGCAGCGCGGCAGCCGTCGTTGTTGGCCAGTCAGTGGGTCGGCGGGACGAGGTCGGTGCCCGGCGGTCCTCGGGGGCAGCACTGTTGATCGGCGGTGGATTCATGCTCCTGGCCGGCATCGTGTTCCTCGCCTTTCCGGGCTTCCTCGTGCGTCTCTACACAAGGAATCCGGACGTGTACGCGGTGGGAGTCCGACTTATGCCGCTGGCCGGTTTGTTCCAAGTATTCGATGGACTTCAGGTGGTCTCATCTGGGGTGTTGCGCGGGTTGGGCGACACCAAAGTGCCGATGGTCATCAACCTGCTCGGGTATTGGGTCATCGGAATCCCGCTGGGCTTGTTCTTTGGGTTTTACCTCCATTGGCAAGCCGTCGGGTTGTGGTGGGGCTTGGTCGTAGGGCTCGTGCTGGTGGCCGTGGCCCTCCTGATTCGGGTTCGTCGGCGACTTCGGAAGCAGCTTCGGCGCGTGGTGATCGACCACGATCCGATCGAGCCTGCCGCTGCCGAATTCCCGGTCAACAGTTAACCCGCGCGGCGCGTAAATTCCACGTGCTCCCCATTCTCACCACAAAGCGGTCACCCCAGGCGGAGCGCGAGAATCGTCGCTGGCGGCGGATTCGGTGGTTCGGCTTCGCGTTGAGTGCCGCGCTGCACGGATTTCTCCTGTTCGCCATCGCCACCGGCCTCCTCTCACCGGCACCCCGCCCTGAGGTGGAAGGCCTGACCGAGCCCCAGCGCGCGCTCCAAATGATTTTCATGCCGCCACCGACGCCCGCGAGCAAACGTCCTCCTCCGCCCCCAGACCCGTCGAGGGAGCCACCGGCTCCTCCGCCACCCCCGGCTCCGCCAGAAAAAGAAGAGATCCTCGGCCCCAATTCCAAACGCCCGGATGAAACGCCGCACGAGGCGAGCCCGGAGAAACCGGGGGGTGAGGAGGGCGAGCAAGAACGCACGGAGACGAAGCCTCCAGAAGCCGTGAAACCCAAAGCCCGCATGATCGAGTCGGCCGCCGAAGCGCTGCGCCGGGCGAACTCCTTCAATTACCTCATGCCGGCCTATCACGACCCGGCGGAAGACTCGAAGGACAACGCAGTCAATGCGTCGAATGCTCCGCCAGTGCCTTCAACCAGTACCGCTGTCATGGGAGAGCGGTTAGGTCCGAGCGCATCGGATGGGCGCGAGTGGCGCCCCTCGTTTCCGGAGGCCGCGGGTCATTGCGTGGATATCCCCGACCTCGGGAAGAATTCCGACGGGACGCCGGTTTTGGCAACGGTCATTGGCCGGGTGCTCCAACACGGCTCTCCTCGGCCTTTGGCCGGGGCGCACCTGCAGATCGTCGGTACCACCTTCACCACGTTCAGCGACGACGATGGCGAGTATGTGCTGCGTTTCGATCCGAAATTGTTGGCGCGATGCCGCACGCAATACGTCCGCGTCACCCACGCCGGCTTCAAGGCCGAACTTCTACTGCTCGCGATTGGCCCCAAGGTACGGAGCGACGACGTTGCGCTACGCCAACGCTAGCCGGTCTGACGGTCGCCGCCCGATTGGGTTAAATTTCCTCCGTCGCCTGCGCACCCAACCAAATCGCTTTCGATCAAGAGGACCCCATGGCCACAGCCACTTTACCACAGGCGCAACCGAAAGACACGTTCCCGATCAACGGGACCGACTACATCGAATTCTACTGCGGGAACGCCAAGCAGGCGGCGCACTTCTATCGCACCGCGTTTGGGTTTCGTTGGGCGGCGTACCGCGGTCCCGAGACGGGCGTTCGTGACCGCGCCAGCTACCTCCTCGAACAAGGCAAGGTTCGGTTCGTTCTCACCTCGCCCCTCGGGCCCGAAGGCCCGATCGCCGAACACATCCACCGTCATGGCGATGGGGTCAAAGATCTGGCGTTCTGGGTGGATGACGTCCGCGAGGCCTGGCGTAAGGCGGTTGATCGCGGCGCGAAATCGGCGGCCGAACCACACATACGCACCGATGAGCATGGTGAGATCGTCACGGCGGCAATTCATACCTATGGCGAGACGATCCACTCCTTGGTCGAGCGGCGGAACTATCGGGGCCTATTCATGCCGGGCTTCGTTGCCGTCGAGCCACGATACAACCCGGTACCTGTAGGTCTCCAATACGTCGATCACTGCGTCGGGAATGTCGAACTGGGAAAGATGAACGAGTGGGTGAAGTTCTATGAGACGGTGCTCGGGTTCTACAACCTGCTTTCTTTCGACGACAAGACCATCTCCACCGAGTATTCGGCACTGATGTCCAAGGTCATGTCCAATGGGAATGGCCGAATTAAATTTCCGATCAACGAGCCGGCGGCCGGCCGGAAGAAAAGTCAGATCGAGGAGTACCTCGACTTCTATCGCGGCCCCGGCGTGCAACACATCGCGATGGCCACCGATGACATTGTGGGCACTGTCGCCGCCCTGCGCGACCGCGGGATCGATTTTCTCCGGGTCCCCGGGTCCTACTATGACACGGTCTTGGACCGGGTCGGCAAGATCGATGAGGACCTCGGGCCGCTGCGCGATCTGGGCATTCTGATCGATCGAGATGATGAAGGCTATCTGCTGCAGGTGTTCACCAAACCGGTCGAAGACCGCCCAACCCTCTTCTACGAAATCATCCAGCGCAAAGGCGCGAAAAGTTTTGGGGCGGGGAATTTCAAGGCGCTCTTCGAGGCGTTGGAGCGCGAACAGGCCCTGCGCGGGAATTTGTAATGCCCATTTATCATACGCTCGGCACGATTCCGCGGAAACGACACATCGCTTTTCGCAAGCCAAACGGTGGGCTGTACGCGGAACAACTGATGGGAAACGAGGGATTCACCGGTCCGGCCTCGCTGCTGTATCATGTCTATCCGCCGACCACCGTTCTTTCGGTCCGGCGTGTCGCCGACACGGGATATGCCCCCGACCCGGATCGCACCCTGCGCCATCGCCATTTCCGGACCGCCAAGGCCCCCAAAGGCGGGAGTCCGACTGTCGGCCGGACGCCGATCCTGTACAATGCCGACATCGCAATGTCTTTCGTGGAGCCGGACCAGTCCGACTCGCATTTCTATCGGAATGCCCAAGGCGACGAAGTCGTGTATGTGAGCGAAGGCAGCGGCGTGCTCGAAACCCAGTTTGGCGATCTCCCGTACCGGGCCGGCGACTATCTCGTAATCCATCGCGGCATCCTACACCGCTATCACATGAGCCCGACGGCGCACAAGCTCCTCGTGTTCGAGAGCCGCGGTTACGTCCGGACTCCGCGACGCTACCGCAATGAATACGGACAGCTGGTGGAGGGCGCGCCCTACAGTGAACGCGATTTCCGCCGCCCGAGGGAACTCAAAACCCACGATGAAAAGGGCGAGTTCCCGGTCCTCGTAAAGCAGTACGATGGACTGAACGAGTACGTACTGGACCACCATCCGTGCGACGTAGTCGGTTGGGACGGCCATTTCTATCCCTGGGCATTCAATATCCACGACTTCGAGCCCATCGTGGGCCGGGTGCACCAACCACCCCCGGTCCACCAGACGTTCCAAGGCGATGGGTTCGTCATCTGTTCGTTCTGCCCCCGACCTTACGATTTCGATCCCGAGGCAGTACCGGCGCCGTACAACCACAGCAATGTCGATTCCGACGAGGTGTTGTACTACGCGAGCAGCGAATTCATGAGCCGGAAGGGGATCGAGTACGGCAGCATCACACACCACCCGGATGGCATTCCGCACGGCCCCCATCCGGGCCGGGCTGAGGCGAGCATCGGCGCCAAGGCGACCAACGAGTTGGCGGTGATGATGGACTCATTCCGCCCGTTGCGTGTGGCCCAACTTGCAATCGCGTTCGAGGATCCGGGGTACTTCCGCTCCTGGGTCGACCCGCAAGGGCCTGGATTCAATCCACCAACGTCGTGACCGTTCGCAACCGTGGGGCGGATGGCCGCGCCGCTCAGTGTCATCCGGCGTGCCCTTCCTGGCGCGCCAAACCTTCTGACCAAAGATCCCTATGATGCTTCTCTCCGTGGCCGTTCTCGCGCTCGTGCAGCAACCTACGCCGCCTCCGGTACCGACCCTGGCGCCGACCGCAAACCCGATCGCAAAACTCATCATCACGCCCGGGCTCAAGGTCACGATGCAGGCCCAGGATACTCTCCGGATCGTGGCCACGCCGGTTGACTCCGTAGGGAAGCCGGTCCCCAATGCCACCGTCCGGTACTTCTCCGCGGGCAGCGGCTATTTCGAGGCCTCGGTTGATAGCCTTGGCCTCATTCACTCCGGCTCCACCGGCGCCTTCACCCTTACCGCTGTGGCTCGGGTCGTCGGCTCTCGCCCCGTCACCGAGCGGATCGAAGTTCGGATGGTGGCGGGGCCCGCCGCACGAGTGGAGGTCTCTCCTAGGCCCACGGCGCTGATCGCGGGTCAGCATCTTCGGTTAGATGCGGTCGCATTTTCGAAAGTGGGCGACCGTCGCACTGACAAAGTGACTTGGGCGAGCTCGGCCCCGCGCACCTTGGCCGTGAGAAACGATGGCCTGGTTACCGCGGTCGCTGCGGGAACGGCCACCTTGTCCGCCCGCTCCGGTGCCGCGGAACAGAGGGTGGAGGTGAAGGTGTTGCCCAACACCATTCAGTCGCTCGAGATCTCACCGGCTTCGATCGATGCGAAACAGGGCGACGTGGTGCGCTTTAAGTTCACCGCGAAGAATGCCCAGGGCGCGCCAATCACGGGCCTCACTCCGCAATGGAGCTTTTCGCCGGGGCAGGGCCTGATCGACCCTTCGGGAGCGTTCGTGGGGTATGAGGCCGGAACCTATCTCATCACGGCGAACTTCGGCTCGCGCAGCGCCGAGGCGACCGTGACGCTCGCGCCGAGAGACGTTCGGCGCCCTGCCACCATCGTGGGCCGGGTTCCTCGCACCCGCTTCAGCACCGAAGAAGTGTGGATTCACCCGGATGGCAAACATGCGTATCTGGGTAGTGGGGGAGGTGGTGATGTCCTGTTCGCGATCGACATTTCCAACCCGGCCAATCCCATTGTCACCGACTCGGTCATCACCAACACCCGCCGGGTCAACGATGTCATGTCGACTCCGGATGGGAAGTTCATCGTCTTCACCCGAGAGGGTGCGTCGGACCGCAAGAACGGTATCGTGATTGCCTCGACGGAAGATCCGGCGCATCCGAAAGTCATCTCGGAGTTCACCGAGACGGTCACCGCCGGTGTTCACTCTGCGTTTGTATACCAACAGGAGAAGTACGGTACGCACGTCTATCTCACCAACGACGGTACCGGTGCGATGCACGTCATCGACATCAGCGACCCGTACCACCCCAAGGAAGTCGCTCAGTGGCGAACCGACCGGCCCGACGCCGGCCGGAGCCTCCACGATATCGACGTTCAGGACGGCCTAGCCTACTTGAGTTACTGGAATGACGGTTTGGTGATCCTGGATATCGGCAACGGCATGAAGGGTGGGAGCCCATCGAACCCGCAACTCGTGAGTCAATACAAGTACGATCTCAATGAGCTCTACCGGGATGTCGAGGCGAGCGGCGGGCCTGGCTTTATTCGAGGGACTCACACCGCCTGGCGGCACAAGAACTACGTCTTCATCGCGGATGAGGTCTTTCCGGCCAGCGGTACCAAAGGTGGGAAAGACGCCTCGGCCGGGCGGGCCTACGGTCGGCTTCAGGTCCTCGATGTGAGCGATATCTCCAGACCGAAGCCGGTGGCGTGGTACGAGCCGGAGTTCGGCGGCGTCCACAACCTTTGGGTGGCTGGAGACACCCTGTACATGGGTGCCTATAACGCGGGCTTCCGGGCGTTCGATATTTCCGGAGAATTGAAAGGGGACCTTCGGGCGTCCGGACGGGAGATGGTCCACGTCAACACCGCGGACCTCGACGGCCGCGTGAAAAATACCGCGATGACATGGGGTGTTGTCGTCCGGGACGGGCTCGCGTACGTGAACGACATGTACAACGGGCTCTGGATCATCCGGATCGAGCCGCGTCGCCGAGATCTTACTCCGTAGGAGGCCTGGGGGTCGTGACACCACTCTACTATCGGATCACGGAGGGCGTTCGCATCACTGCTCGCCCGACCTATTTGCCGGCGCAGTCTCGGCCGGCTTTAGGCCATTATGTCTTCGCGTACTTCGTGCGGATCGAAAACGTAGGATCCGCCGCCGTGCAATTGGTCAGCCGGCTCTGGCAGATTCACGATTCAATCGGCGAGGATACGGAAGTCCAAGGCGAAGGGGTGGTGGGTGAACAACCCGTGATCGCGCCGCGCGGAGTACACGAGTATCAAAGCTACTGCGTTCTGAAATCGCCCGACGGCCACATGGAGGGGCACTACTCCTTTGTTCGGCCCGACGGCTCAACCTTCGATGCGCAGATCCCTCGATTCTTGCTCGACGCGCGAAAATCGGTAGAACGTTAGGGCGGGAAGAAACAGGGAACGGGGAGCCGGGAAAAGGGAAAGGGCGACAGCGCCGCCCGTTCCGCGTCGCGCCGTTCTCACGTCCGTTTTCCCTTTCCCGTTTCCCCTTTACCCCCTTATCCGCCCGCCATCATCCCGCCATCGACGGTCACCGAGGCGCCCGTGACGTAGGAGGCATCTTCCGCGGCAAGCCACATCACCGTGCGGGCGATTTCTTCGGGGCGTCCGAGCCGCTTCTCCGGGACCCGGTTGGCCATCCCTTGTCTGGCCGGAGCGCTTCCGCCGAGGAGTCGTTGCATCATCGGGGTGTCGATGGGGCCGGGGCAGACCGCGTTGATGCGGATATTGGCGGTCGCCGTTTCCAAGGCGGCCGTTTTGGTCAGCCCGAGGACGCCATGCTTGCTCGCGACATAGGGGCCGTAGCCGGGACTCGCGACGAAGCCGTTGACCGAAGCGGTGTTGATGATGACGCCGCCGCCTTGTCTCCGCATCTGGGCGATCTCCGCTTTCATGGCCAGGAGAACCCCACGGAGGTTGGTATTGATCACGCGGTCCCAGTTATCCAGCGAAAGCGCTTCCACGGGTTGGCCGCTTCCTTCGATACCGGCATTGTTGAAGGCGATGTCGATCCGGCCAAACTCCGCCACGGTGGTGGCGATCAGCGCCTCGATGTCCGCTGGAATTGTGACGTCGGCCCGGAGGTACCGGGCGACTCCCCCCTTGGCGACAATCCCGCGAGCGACCTCCTCACCCAGTTGGGTTCGCCGTCCGCAAAACACCACGCGCGCGCCGGCTTGGGCAAATTCTTCCGCGGTGGCTCGGCCGATGCCGGACGTGGCCCCGGTGATGAGCACGACCTTACCGACAAATCGGGGGGTCGGTGGCTCGTGGTGGTGGCCCGGGGGAGTGGGGAACTGCGGGCCCAGGGCGCCGAGGGCGGCGGCGCTTCCCCGGGAGAGGAGGTCTCGACGAGAGAGGGGTGGTAGCGGCACGGGATTCCTCGGGACGATAGGGTGAGGGATTGTAAGTGGATAGGGGGGCGGGGGACAGGGAAATATGGGGCGGTGGTGGGGAGAAGCGATCTCACCGGGGTGTGGGGGTGAGGGTCGCTCAGGGGTTTGGCGGGCCTTGCCAATCGAAATGAGGGTGGTTACAATCGCCGTCCCTGCGGGAGGTCTCTGGGTGGCGGATCTGATTGTGGGGTAGGGATTTGAGATCAAATCTTCCCCTTGACGACGCAAGACCACCCGGCTAGGTTTGGGGGCTTCCGAAGAAATTCGGAATTGCAACTGCTCTTTGACAAGTGATGTGAATGGGAATCAAGATGGAGTGCGGACCCTATGACTCGTGGCTTCACAGAGGAGCACCGAGTAGGGAACAACTCTGAATCGTGATTCGGACAATTGGTAGTAACCAGTTGTTCGACTGAGAGCTTGCATCAACTCATTGGAGAGTTTGATCCTGGCTCAGGACGAACGCTGGCGGCGTGCCTAACACATGCAAGTCGAACGGGACCCGCAAGGGTTCAGTGGCGGACGGGTGCGTAACACGTGAGGAACATGTCCATCGATGGGGGATAGCCGGCCCAACGGCCGGGTAATACCGCGTACGACCCTTGAGGCGCATGCCTTGGGGGTGAAAGCAGCAATGCGTCGATGGAGTGCCTCGCGGCCTATCAGCTAGTTGGTGAGGTAATGGCTCACCAAGGCAATGACGGGTAGCTGGTCTGAGAGGACGACCAGCCACAATGGGACTGAGATATGGCCCATACTCCTACGGGAGGCAGCAGTAAAGAATCTTTCGCAATGGGGGAAACCCTGACGAAGCGATACCGCGTGAATGATGAAAGTCGTAAGATTGTAAAATTCTTTTCTGAGGGAATAATTCTGAAGGTACCTCA
>JANYKV010000037.1 GCA_025358055.1 Gemmatimonadota bacterium | reverse complement strand
CTCGGTCGCCCTGAAGCCCCTCTTGCTGGCGTTGTATGCCGAACAGGTTGCCGGCTTCTACGAGCCGGATTCGAGCAAATTCTTCGGGGTGGAAGGTGGCGACCCCGCGCAGCTTCGCCTGGTGTTGGCCCACGAAATGGTGCACGCACTCCAGCACCAGTACATCCGGCTCGACTCCATATTGCACCAAAGCGCTGATGGCGACCGCCTCGCGGCGGCGCAGGCGATCTTCGAAGGTCAAGCGACTCTCGTTTCGTTACGAGTCATGTTGCCCCAAAGCCAGGGCGAGGCGCTCGACCAGCCCGAGTTCTGGAACGCCTTTCGCGATCAGATCAAGAACGCGCCCCGCTCCATGAAGGTCTTCGCGAGCGCGCCCGCAATCCTGCGCGAAAGCCTGGTGTTTCCCTATCTTTCCGGGGCCGAGTTCATGCGGTGGTGGAAAACGGCGCACGGCGAGACCCCGATGCCCCTGGGAGCGCAGGTGCCGCGGTCGACCGAGCAGATCCTGCACCCCGATCGCTATGCCTCAGGCGACGAACCGCTTCGGATGGGGTTCGCCGACTCTCTTGGCACTGTCCTGTACGAGGACACCTTGGGCGAGTTGGAGATTCAGGTATTCAACGCGACGCTCCGAGGCGGCGGCGAGGTGCTCACCTCGATCCCCGCCGATTGGGCCGGAGACCGGTTCCGAGTCTATGACTCGCCGAGTGGCGCCGCGCTGGTGTGGTATACGGCGTGGGATGTGCCCATTGCGGCACAGAGATTTCGCAAACTCACTGAAAGCCGGCTTGAGCAGCGGGTCCGGGCCGGCTACCGGCTGGCCGTCGATTCCTTGATGGTCGGCAACAAGGAGGGTGTTCGGATCGTGTTAGCTCCGACCCAGTGGGATCGATGGGATCGCTTGCCAATCGTTGAGGTGCGGTAAAGAAGGCCTCGTCTGCGAACCGTCTTACTCAATCGTCTTCCGGAATCGGCGCACGCTCAAAGCGATCAACCCAACCGCGAACCCGCAAAGAATCAGCGCTTCCCGCCACAAGACTTCCATGCCGATGCCCTTGAGCAGAATGCCGCGCAAGATTTTCAGAAAGTACGTCAGCGGCAGCATCGCGCCGATCCATTGGGCCAGGACCGGCATGGCCTGCCGCGGGAACATGAACCCGGAAAGCAGGATGTTCGGCATGAGCACGAGAAGCCCCATCTGCATCGCTTGAGCCTGGGTTTCCGCGATGGTCGAGACGAGGAGCCCCAATGCGAGGTTGGCCACGATAAACGGAAACGCCATCAAGTACAATGTTGTGAGGCTGCCCAAGATCGGGACATTGAAGAGCAGGCGGCCCAGGACGAGGATGATCGTGATCTGCACGTACCCGACCAAAAGGAACGGCACGATTTTCCCCAGCATCAAGCTCGTTTTCCCAATCGGCGTCACCACCAACTGTTCGAGTGTCCCGCGCTCACGTTCCCGCACGATCGCCATGCTGTTGATCACCACCAGCGTCATGGAGAGCAGAACGCCGATGATGCCGGGCACGATATAGACTGAGCTCTTGAGGCCGGGGTTATACCAGGGACGGACCCGGACGTCGATGGACGGTCCGCCGCGCCCCACGGTGCGGAGGAGGTCGAGCGATCGCGCCGCGCCGGCCTGCGACGCTCCGGCGATCGCGCCATTGGAGGCCAACGGATCTGCCGCATCGACGATGACCTGCGCGTGCGCTGCCCGCCCCCGCTTGAGATCGTGCTCGAACTGGGGATCGAAAACGACGGCGGCTTCGGCCGCTCCCGATTCCAATCGCTCCTGCAGCTCCACTCGATCCCTGACTTCGCCGACGATGGTGAAGTTTCCCGTATTCTCCAAGCTGGAGACGAGCGCTCGGGATTCTGAGCTGTGCGATTCGTCGAGCACCACCGTAGGTAAATGGCGCACTTCGGTTTGGATGGCATATCCGAAGAGCACCAGTTGGATTGCCGGCACGCCGATCATCATCGCCAGGGTGGGCCGATCCCGCCGCATCTGGACGAATTCCTTCCAGAGCATGGACCAGAACGGCCATTGGGTGACTCGTTGCCTCCTCGTCATACGACAACCCCCTCGTCCCGGCGCTGAAGTTCGATGAACACGTCCTCGATGGTGGGCAGCCCGAATTGCTGGGTGATCGATTCCGGCGTACCGATCGCGAACAAATGCCCACGGGAGAGCAGTGCCAGGCGGTCACAGCGAGCGGCTTCGTCCATGTAGTGGGTGGTCACGAGCACCGTCATGCCCGCCTCGGCTTGGCGCCGGATCAGCGACCAAAACAGTCGCCGTGAGGCCGGATCGACGCCGGCGGTCGGCTCATCCAGGAAGACGAGGGCCGGGTCGTGCGAAGTGGCGCACGCCAGCGCCAAGCGCTGCTTCCAGCCTCCGCTCAGCTCTCCAGCCCGTTGGTTCGCCCGGCCGGCCAGGGAAAACCACTCGAGTTGCCGGGCAATCCGCTCGGTTCGCTCGGCGCCGGCGAGTCCGTAGACGCCGGCGTAGAAGCGAATGTTTTCGGCGACCGTGAGATCGTCATAGAGACCGAAGCGCTGGGACATGTAGCCGATCCGCCAACGGACTGCCTCGGGTTCACGGATGACGTCGATGCCCACTACCGTCGCCTGGCCGGCCGATGGTTCGATCAGGCCACACAGCATGCGAATCGTGGTGGTTTTGCCGGAGCCGTTCGGGCCCAGAAGCCCGAACACCTCGCCCCGCCCGACCTCGAGATCGAGTCCTTCCACGGCGACTGACGCACCAAAGGTCTTTCGGAGACCATGGGTGAGGATCGCGGGCGGAGCGGCTTGGATTGGCGCGCTCATGGCGCCGCCTTGCCGGACACCGTCACCTTCGCCCAGAGCCCGGGCGAGAGACGGTGATCGGGGTCGTCGAGCGCCACCTTTACGCCGAACATCAGGTCCGCCCGTTCTTCCTCCGTCAGTGCGACCCGGGGCGTGAACTCAGCACGCGGAGTGATGGCGGAGACGGTCCCATGCACCTGGCGGGCCGGGTCTCCCGTGATGATGATGGAAACCGACTGGCCGAGGGTGACCCGACCCAGATCCCGCTGAGCCACGAAGATGCGCACCCACGGACGCCCGGTTTCGCCCACGGTGAGAACCGGTGTTCCCGCGGCCAAGAATTCGCCGGGC
This sequence comes from Gemmatimonadota bacterium, assembly GCA_025358055.1. Taxonomy (GTDB): domain Bacteria; phylum Gemmatimonadota; class Gemmatimonadetes; order Gemmatimonadales; family GWC2-71-9; genus JANYKV01. The sequence continues at coordinate 1,325 of JANYKV010000037.1, read as the reverse complement.
TCCGCATGACGCCCGAGGACGATTCCAGCGACCGGCGCGGTGAGGACCAGATCGCTCGCCCGCGCCTCCACCGCGCCGAGCGCGGCTTTCGCGTTGGCCACTTCGGCCTCCGCCCCTCGGATGCGTTCGGGACGCGGGCCGGACCGCGCCATCTTCAACGCTTGCGTTGCCATGTCGCGGCGATCAGATGCCACTCGGTCGGCGGTGACGACCGCATCGAGTTGTTGTTTGCTCACCACGTCGCCATCAGCCAAGGCTCGGATCCGCCCCCAATCCTTGCTTGCCCGCGCGGCTTCAGCCTCGGCGGCGTGAAGCTCGGCTTCCAGGGTGCGGATTTCTTCGACCCGTGACCCCGCCACCAGATCGCGCTGATTTGCCTCGGCCGTCCGCACCCGGGCCCGGGCGGCCTCGAGGTTCGGTTTCGTGTCGCTTTGTGACAGCAGCGCCAGGGTGTCTCCGGCCGTCACCCGTCCCCCCTCTTCGACCCGAATAGTCACCACCCGCGCGGGCACCATCGCGGAGATATCGATCTGGGGCACTTCGACGGTGCCCTGCGCGACGATATCGGGGGTCGGCGACTTGGCGCAGGCGGCAACGGTGGCGATGGCGGTTAGTCTGAACCACGGTGGCGATCTCATGGGACGCTCTCCAGGGGAAGCATGGGCGCGCGCTCACGCGGACGAGCCAGTGCGGCAAGCGCGAAATCGGCTGCGTGGCGGCCGAATTCTCGAGTGACTTCAGGTGGCGGGCCTGTGGTGCCGTGTCCGAGAAGCACACCGACGGCGGGTCGGGCGATGGCGAAGTACACCACCTGGGCAATGGTGGAGATGGCTGCAAACCGCGGGTCGAGGTCCGATCGAAATGCCTTCTCCATCTGCCCTTGTCGGATGGCTTCGGAGAGTCGCTCGAAAATGCCGCTCGCGACGCGCGGCAGCAGGTCGGCTGCATGTTTCGCCTCATGATCGAGCATCTCACGCGCGAAAAGGTTGGGCGCCCTGGGGTGATGAAGGAGGAACGTGGCGAAGGCGGCCACCGCCTGGCGGACCGCATCTTCGGGCGACGCGGCAACCTCAAAGTGTTCCTGTCCGGTGGTCAGCAAAGTCTCCACCATCCGGGTGAGGACCGCGTGATACAACCCCTCTTTGCTTTTGAAGTAATAGTAGAGGAGGGCCGAGTTCACGCGACCGGCGCCTCCTACTTGTTTGATCGTTGTGGCCTCGAATCCTTGGGAGGCAAAGAGGGACTCGGCGGCGTCGAGAATGGCGGCACGTGGGTCCTTGTGTTGGTGGTGCACTCGAAATAATTAATCGATCAATTAATAGATG
>JANYKV010000022.1 GCA_025358055.1 Gemmatimonadota bacterium | reverse complement strand
TACCTCGGGTCCCATTCCGGGAAGCTCTTCGCGATCAGCCTCACGACGAAGGCCGTGGCCTGGTCGTTTGAAACGGCAGCGGCCAAATCGATGGCCGCCACCCTGGTCAAACCCGATGGGACCCCGAACGGCCCCGCCGCGTACGGCAGCGAGAACTTTTACGATGGAATGGTGATCGGTGCAGCTCGGATGATGAACCTGGGTTCGATCTACGCGTCCGCGACGATTGCCGGGTCCGTTCTTTACGTCGGAAGTACTGATGGCAATTTCTACGCGCTCTACTAAGACCGATTCCATCGCCGCAGACAGGCACGGGAACTAGGGCGCCACCCCAATGTGATATTTTCGGAGGATTTCTTTCACTCGATCCATTGGCAGCGCTTCTGTGGTGCCAAAGCGGCTCGTGACGGTGGTAGCCATGAACATCGAATTGTAGATCGCCTCCTCGGTCGCCTCGATGACCGCCTCAAAGAGCGGCGACATCGCCGGATTGGCGGTCTCCGAACCACCCTCCAAACGCGTACCCGAGACACTCACATGCCGGCGGACGGACCCTGCGGTCGAAAACGCGATCACGTAGTCTCCCGAACCATCAGAGGCCGAGGATCCGGTGCGAGCGAGGCCCATGATTGCGCGGGCGGCGAGACGCCGGAGATTTCGGTCGGAGAGTGGCGCATCCGTCGCCACTACCATGATGATCGAACCATCGCCCCGATCGCGATCTACCTGCTCTTTGTAGGCATACTTCCCCAACTCCTTTCCCACCGGCGCGCCGAGTATCTGGAGGACCCCACCAAAGTTCGTTTGAACGAGCACACCGAGGCTGTAACCGCCCAGGCTCTTCGGAAGCACTCGAGACGAAGTACCGATGCCGCCCTTCCAGCTAAACGCCCCCGTGCCGGTGCCGGCCCCAACGGAGCCCTCTTCGACCGGCCCGGCCTTGGCGTTCGTCAACGCGGCGCGCACGGCCTCGACCGAAACCGGCCGAGAACGGATCGCGTTCAGAGAACCGTCGTTCGTCTCGGCCACGAGAGGATTGATCGAATGCACTTCCGCCATTCCCGGTAAGTCGAGCATCCAACCCACGACGACGTCAGCGGCCTTCCACACGCAAAGAGTACAAGTGAGCAGGATTGGAGTTTCGAGTTCACCCAGCTCGTTCACCTGGGTCGACCCGAGCAACTTGCCAAAGGCGTTGCCAACGTAGACCGCCGCCGGGACCCGTTCGAGAAATGGATTGCCTTCGTGGGGAAAGATGGCCGTGACGCCGGTCCTGATCGAATCGCCTTCCACGATCGTGCGTTGCCCGACTCGGACGCCGCTGACATCCGTAATGGCGTTGAGAGGGCCGGGACGGAATACGCCGGGGGCAACACCGAGGTCGCGAGCATGGATGCGCGTTTGCGCCGAGATGGCGATCGGAACAAGGCAGACCAGAAAAATCACGCGGAGAGCAATCATGGGTGAGACTCCCGAGAGTGCTGTGTTCGACGCGGGCTAGGCTCGCACCGTTGGATCGCAACTGGGGATCAGCGTTTTGTCTGCCCTGGCAATTTCCCGGCGTACGCCGCATCAAGCAAGGCACGAAGCCAAACGGCGACTGGGGAGCGATGGGTCTCGGCGAAGGTAGCGATCGGCGAACGGTCGTCGAGCAGATCGAGGGCGTCGATTACGGCATAGCGGCCGTTGCCTCCATTGGCCAAGACAACGACCGCATCTCGGGTCCGCGGATAAAAGTACGCTAGACTGTGCTCACCCCAGTCGTCGCCCCCGTGCCAGATCACCGCCTCATTTCCGTAATCGAATCGAAACCAGCCCAGGGCGTATCCAGCGTGATCCGGACAGCGTTGGACTGGCTTTGCGACGCAGGGCCATTCGTTCCCGATGGCGACGTGCGCGCGCATCCGATCGGGCACGAGCTCCGCATTGAGCTTCTCACCGTTCATGACGCTGATCATGAACGTGGCATAGTCACGAGCCGTGGAGAAGACGTCGTCAGCCGCATTCCAGGCTCCCTCCGTATGGAGATCCGGCTTGCCCCATGTTCCTGTCGTGTCCATCGGGGTGGAGACCCGGCCCTCCATCCAGTCTCGCCGAGAATATGACGTGCTGTTCATGCCGATCGGCTGGAAGACGTACTCGTTGGCGAGGGCCTCGAAACTGGCGCCAAGCTTTTTTTCCACGAACCGTGCGACGTACGTGTAGCCCTCTCCGGAATAGCCAAAGCGCGTGCCAGGGTCGGACGAAAAGGCCAACCGGCCCGCCTTGCTCTCTCGTCGCCAATTCGGGAACCCGGTCTGGTGACTGAGGGCAATGCGGGGAGTGAGCTTGAGCTGCCGAGGATCGTCCGCGACATCGGGGTCGACCCAGGAGGGAGCCATCGGTTCGTCGAGCGACAGCCGACCGGCCGCGACGAGCCGCAGAATCGTTTCGGCGGTAATCGGTTTCGTCATCGAGGCGATATTGAAGAGCGTCTGCGCGGAGGCGGGCTTCCCCGGACCTTGTTGGCCGTAGACCCCCGTCCACACAATCTCTCCGCCCCGGATGATGGCAGCTCCGATGGCAGCGATGTGGTGCTTCGTCAGCAGAGCTGGGAGCTTGGCATCCAAGGCGGCCAGCCGCTCTCGGGGCAGAGCCGCTTGCGCAATGGTACGCTCGGGTGAGACCGCCACAATCGCCGACGAGAAAATCAAAATCGACCAGCGGCGCATGGCGCTCCTGCTAACGGAGTGGAGTCATCGAGCCCCGAATTGGCTAGGTCGATTTTCAGTGAATTTCGTTCGACTACTACCATACGGTACACCAAGATATTGTCCACCATCAAGGTGTCCAATGCCAAACGTGAGGTGTCGCTTCACTCCTGCTTGGCTCCCGCCGGTATTCGAGCCATAGCCTTACGAAAGCAAATAGTCCACCACATCGGCAGCCGAATAGCGAGTCCGCCCTGCCAGGAACTCCCCGATCGATTCGAGATCGTCGCCGCTGGTGACCAGTGGAGGCTCCGCTTTCCCATTGGCGCGTACCTGCCCCAGGCCGATGTCCGCGGTCAGCGCGTTGCACAAACACCTGCGGCCCACAGCGTCCTCTACCTTACCACCCTTCTTGACGTACGCCGTGACGGGTTCCGCGGGGCAGCGATAGCCGATTTTGCCCTCCGCCGTGTAGTACGCCGCTCGGAGACCGCCGAGATCACAGAGACGCTCTCGAGTAACATCGTCACCCGGAGCGCCCGGCCAGCGCACCACCTTGAAGGGATATCCGGTGGGTGACGCCCGCGGGTCGGTCATCACCGTGACCTCGCCGCGGGCCGCATGCTCCAGCACCGAACGCTTCAGATTCTCGGCGAGCCCAGATTCGTCACAATAGGCGAAGAGTGTTCCCACTTGTATGCCGGAGGCGCCGGCCGCCAACGCTTCATGCAAGCGGCCCCTCCGCCCGGCTCCGCCCGCCAGCCAGAACGGAAGGCCGAGTTCCGACATTTTCGTCAGGTCAACCACGTCGCGCTCCCCATACAGTGGCTCGCCGCGTTCGTTGAAGCGCGGCTCCCCTCGCGGTGGAGCGTTGTGGCCCCCGGCGGTCGGGCCCTCGATGACGAAGCCGTCGATGCGGCCGTCGGCCTTGCGGGCCAGCATGGTCGCGAGTGAGTTGCTCGCGATGATTGCGAAAAAGAGCGGGCGTCGAAGGTCCGGCGGTGTGGTCCAGAATTCCTTCGGGTCCAGGATGAGGTGGTCTTCTCGGCCGGAAGGAAGACCCTCGACTTCGAACCGCAGCGAGACCGCCTGATGTTGGACAAGGCGGTCGAGCACGACCGGGATTTCCCGAGGGATGCCGGCGCCCATCAGGATGACATCAACCCCCGCCAACATAGCGCCGTACAGCGATGGTAGCGTGGGAATCTGGACCTTGGTGAGCAGATTCAGCCCCACCATTTCCTGGTGCCCCTCCTTCGCCAGATACACTTCGACGAACGCCGCTAGCACAGTCACCAACTGTCGAGCTCGGCTCATCACCTGCTTGTAGACCGGGAGCATCTTGTAGGGCACACCAGGCGGCCGACCCTTGGGACGAAAATAGAGGCGCAGCACATCCGCCGCCACACCAGGCATCGGGAACGCGGACAGCGCCCGTCGCATGTGGCCACCGGCATCTCCGTCTTGGAGTCGGCGCACCAACACTGTATCAAGCGCGGTGCCGGAGACGACACCCAGTTGTCCCTGCAGGGACACCGCCCGCGCCAAGCGCCAGTCAGAGATGCCCACTCCCATCCCGCCCTGGATGATCGGAGGAACTGAAGAACTGACAGTCATGGTTCCTGGCCTCCATTTCCGCTGCCGGACCGGGGCATGGCCGCCAACAACTCCTTCACCCGGCCCCACCCGCCATCGAGTCTCCACACGACATGACCTCGGTCGTCTAGAACCATTACCGTACCCGCATGATCGACATTTCCGTTCGTGCCGTCACGCCGCCGTCCCACCCCGAGAGCATCGAGCGTTCGTTCGACCTCCTCGACGCTCCCGGAGAGCACCCGGTCCTCCGGCCCTAACCGCCACTCCGATGCAAGCGAAGGCAGGCGCGCGGGCGTATCTCGCCATGGATCCACGGAGATGATGACGAGTGGCACATCAGGACGGCCGGCCGCCGCCCGTGCGATTCGTATATCGTGCACAATCGTCGGGCAGACCGTGGTGCAGTGGCCGAAGGCAAAAGTGAGGAGTACCGGCCGGCCCTGAAAATCCGCCAGTGATGTGCGCCGCCCCTGTTGGTCGATCAGGGCGAAGACGGACGCGTCCATGTCGACGTGGGTCGGGGTGCCGGGCAGTGTCCCCAGTGCGGCCGTCCGGAGACCCGCAGCGAATGCTACCCGCCGACCCAGGGCGGCCACACCGACGAGTGCCGCCACCACGACCGTCACCATGATTCGACGCCATCGGCGATCGGAGCGCATTCGTCGCAGATCATCGCGGAGTGACCCACCCCAGACTGCGAGCAGAACACCCAGCATACCAATCGGCTCGCCGATCAGCAGGATCCACCCGCCCGTGTCGGGCAAACCGCCGGGCACCGAGCCGAAGCACGCGGCCCGAGTTCGCAGCAACCAGGTCGGCTCCACGGCACCGGCCGGCCAGAGCGCGAGCGCCCACCATGCCGCCGTGATCACGAGGATCAGGAGCAGCGCGAGCGACGCAACTCCGTGCCGCGAACGGATCATCCGATCTTCCAGAGGAAGCTGAGCAACTTCCAATTGGTGAAGTAGTAGAGCATGAACGCCAAGAGGAACACACCCACCAGAACCAAAGTCCCGGGCGTCGCGCCCCCAATGCCCCGCCCGGGCGCATGCAGCGCCTCGTTGATCTCATCGACATTGGCGGCGTGCACCGGCGGGTTGGTAAGCCCCTGCGGTATCCCTGCTATTTCGGCGCCGCGCGGGAATTCGGTCACCAGCTCGCCGAAGAACACGGACTTCACCGCGATAAGAATGAAGGAGAGCGCCCCGATCACGGCAATGATGCCGCCGATCCCCATCAGGGCGAGGAAAAGATCCACCGCCGGGTTGAACTGTACGTCGAACGGCGCTTGCGAGAACGAGATGTCCCAATGTCGGCGCGGCACGCCGAAGCTGCCGGCGAAGGTCATCCCCATTACCAACAGAAGCAGACCACCGGCAAACAGGTAAGGCTGGAGCTTGGCGAGCTTCCAGAACGCGACCTTCCGTTGGAAAACCAGGGGGAGCAGATAGTACGTCGCGCCCATGAAGGCGAGCGCAGTGCCGCTGACCACCGTCGAGTGGAAGTGCCCCGGGATCCGCAGCGTGTTGTGCGCGATGATGTTGATCTGTTCGGTGCCAAGCGTCACCCCGGTGATGCCGCCCACGAACCCGAACACTACCACGGAGAGTACCAGCGCGGAGAAGCCCGGATCGCCCCAGGGGGCGTGGCGGAGCCAGCCGAAGACTCCATCGGTGAACCCGCGCAACCGCATGCCGAGCTCCATGCCGGCCGGAACCGTGAAGCCGTGGACCATCGACGCGAGCACCGCCATGTACATGAAGTAGGAGGTGTTCACGATCTTCCAGGCGGAGCAGAAGCCGGGATCCACCAGCAAATGGTGGGCCGAGGCCATGGAAATGAACAGAATGTAGAGCACGAACGCCGAG
>JANYKV010000016.1 GCA_025358055.1 Gemmatimonadota bacterium | reverse complement strand
GATGAACCCGGGGGCTACCACCTGATCGTGCACTTCCAATCGTGTTCGGGCGGCGGCAGTTCGCAGCAGACCTGCCGGGAGGATGCGGGCAATCCGCCCATTCCGGATCCCTAGGTCACCGCGGTACCACGCGGCACCGGTCCCATCGACAATCCGGCCACCCAACAGCACCACGTCGAAGGAGTCCTCCGGCGCGCGCGACTGGGCGGGCGTCACGGCCGGGAGCACCAACAACGCAAACAGAAGAGCCGCGAAGCCCAGCGAGTCACCGGTCGAGCGTTCCAAAACGGTCATGGTGAATCTCCCGCAAGCCTTGGATTCTGCTTCTCGGACTCGAGTTCCAGATATAGTGGCCCATCGCCGCTCAATCGCCCCTCCCAGCGTCGGTATCGACATCGGACCATGTCGGTCATGCTGGATCGGCTACCGCCAAATGATGTTGGCTTCGCCCGGCGGAGCGTGGTGTCCGATATGTTCAGCCATCTCACGTACGAGGTCGGCCGTCGACGTCGGTTGCCAGCCGTGACCCTTGAGCGGCCGTCCATAACGCACATACCCGCCGTAGGCTGGATCCTTCGTCTCGGCCAGGAAGTCTTCGAGCAGATACACGGCGAGGTTGAGGTAATAGTTATCCATGTCACCACAGAGCACGTGGATCTTGCCGGCCAGATCGGAGCCGATGCGGGACCAGTTCCGCGCGAGGTAGTCGCGGAGATCGTAGTCGTGCTCCCGCCAATACCGCGCCACCTGCCGATCGATCTCGCCGGTGACGTCGTTCCAGATCGGGGCAGGATACCCGTCGCGGTCGGTCGGACCGTACGTCGCTTCCCAGATCGCGAAGTTCTCGCCGCCCCTCCGGTGGCTGCCTCTCGCATTGTTGAGCTGGTTCTCCTGGCGCACCGTCAACACCGGTTGGCCGTCCGACCCGCGCTCCGATGGGCGCTCGATGGGCATCCAAGGATTCCGGTGGAGCGTGAAGGCGTTCGTATCCGCGTAGATATTCATCATCTCGTAACGCCTGAAATCCACCGGGTCGGGATAATAGCTCCACGTCCCGCCGAAGAAGTCCGGGTGATATACCTGAAGCGCCAGCGCCTCCCATCCTCCGGTCGATCCGCCGGTGAGGAGGCGGGCGTACGGTTTGCGGATCACGCGGAAGTGTTCTTCGAGATAGGGAATGAGCTCTTGCAAGATCGCATCGCCATAGGGGCCGTTGTTGGCCGAGTTCACCGCGTAGGAGTCGTCGTAATACGGCGAGGGGTGGAGGATGCGGAACGCCACCATTCGGGGGAACGAGTCGCTCGTCCACGCGCGGGCAAACTCGGATGCGGATTCCCGGCCGGTCGATCTCAGGACACGATCGCGGCGCTCCGCCTCCGATTCGGGCCTCGCGTCGAGCGAGAACCCGAACGGCGCATTCAAGCTGAAATGCCCCTGCTCCCAGATGGTCGGATATTGGGCGTCCGGATGCGAATCGTATCCCTTGGGAAGCAGCACCACCGCGCCGAGGTACATCGGATGACCCCACCACCGGGTGAGAATCGCGCTCTGAATCCGAATCCGCTTGACATACGGGTCGTCCGGAGGGACCACGACCGGCGGGAGGATCCGGGAGACCTCGAGATGCACGAGCCCGCCCAGTCGGGGATCGACATGCACCCGACGGACGGTGCTGACCAGGCTTCCCGGGGCGCGATTGAACCGCTGACCTTCCCACTCGTCCATGTGCGCCCAAATGGTATGGCCGTCGGCTCGGACGAATTTGGTATAGACGCTAACCAGCGCTTGCACGTAATAGTCGCCCGGGGGAATTTGGCCGACGGCACTCACGGGGAACCCCAGCGCCCGGCGATCGACCAGGGTAGCGGTTCCGGCTGGGAGGCGATCGACGTCAACACCGAAGAACGGAATACTCACGCCACCGCCGCCCTGTAGCCTCGGCTCGGGGGTAGAATCGCGAGCAAGAAAGACGAACACGCGCCCCGTCACCGACTCGGCTCGGAGCTTTCGGGGCACGACGACCTCGAAACGGAGCCCGGGGGAGGTGGAATCCGCGAGCTTTGGTGTGGCGGGGATGACACTCAGGAGGAGGACTGTCAGAATAGACATAGATCGGTCTTCTCCGGCCGTTCGGCCGATTGGGTTACGAGCTCAGGACGACCGAAGCGCGATGATGGGATCCACCCGAGAGGCCCGTCGTGCCGGGAGATAGCTGGCGAACGTTCCGACGACCGCGATCCCGATGGACACGAGGAGATACACCATCGGATCCGTCGGGCTCGTGCCGTAGAGCGTGCCCTCAATGATGTGGGTGGCGAGGGCCCCGAGGGGTAGACCGATGGCGAGTCCAATCCCAAGAAGGAGCATGGCGTCGAACAGCACACTCCGCGCGATAGTGCCCTGACTTGCGCCCAACGCGCCGCGAATCCCGATCTCCTGGGTGCGCCGGCCGACCGTATATGTCAGGACTCCGTAGATGCCGATGAGGGCGAGCGCCAATCCCACCAGGGCGAACCCGATTACCTGTAATGCATTCGACTTGACGCCGCCCAGCTGGGTATCGGCCTGCTCGGACACTAGCTGCGAGAACACCGGACGATCCGGGACGGAGCGGACCAAGAGGTCCCGGGCCGGCCGGAGCAACGCCGTCGGGGCCACGCTCCGCAAGTAGAAGATCGGGAACGCCGAGGGTGCTTGCTCGTAGGGTCGGTAAAGTTCCGGCCCGTCCTGCGCCAACATCAGGTTGGGTTGGGCCGCCTTATTGTCATGGACGACGCCGATGACGGTCCACGTCTTCCCCTGTCCCGCCGCGCTATCCACCCGAATCAACTGGCCGATGGCATCCTGCCCGGGCCACCACCGGCGCGCCGCCCACTCATTGACGATCGCCACCGGCAGGCCCTGTTCCGCGTCCCGATCGGTGAACTCGCGCCCCTTGACCACGGCGATGCCGAGGGTGGCGAAGTAGCCCGGGCTCACCGACGATGCGGCTGGCGCAGCGATGTTGCGCGGCAGCGGCTCGGCCCTACCCTGGAGCGTCAGCGCGGAGCCTCCGCCAAGGGGGGGAAGAGGAATATCGGCGCGGATCGCCACGGCGGCGACCCCGGCCAACTGCGCGAAGTCGGTCCGCAGTTGTCGGGTCACCGGCACGTACTTTTCCGGCACTCGCCAAGGGTGCGGATAGCTGGGCGTCCCCTGCACAAGTTGGCCGGCGGCGAAGCCAAGGTCGAGTCTCGACAGGCGCAGCACGGTTTTCGCGAGGAGCGCGGCCCCCACCGTGAGGACGGTCGCGACCGCGATCTGGGCGACCACGAAGCCCCGCTGGGCGCGGCTGCCCTGGTATCCACCGGATACCGCCTGAGCGCCGTCGCGCAGGAGTTGCTGCACCCCGCTGTGGGCCACCAAGCGGGACGGAGCCAGGCTCAGCAAGGCCAGCGCCGCGCTCGCGAGGAGAATCGTGAAGGTGATTACCCGGGCGTCGAGCCGATATTCCATGCCGGTCGGCCGCAGTGACCGCATCACCTCCACCGAGTGAAGCGTGTTGAGGAAGAGAGACGCGAAGGCGAGCCCCACCAGGGTCGCGACGCCCACGAGAAGGGCATGCTGGGCCATGAGGTCGTTCACGAGTCTCCGGGAGCCGGCGCCGAGCGCGGCCCGTACCGCAAACTCGCGTTGTTGGTGGAGCGCCCGCACCAAAACGAGATTGGCGAGGTTGGCGCAGGCGATCAGAAGGATGCAGGCCACGATTGCGCCAAGAATCAGGTCATGCTGGTTGGTCGAGGCGATGTAGCGAGACCGGAGCGGCGCGGCTTCGAGCCTCAGCTGCGTCTTCGTCCCTTCCGCCGATGCGGCTGCCATGGCCCGGGGGTCCAGGGTCGCCAGCTCCGCGTTGAGTTGGTCGACGGTATGTCCCACGCGAAGCCGGCCCAGCACCGTCAACGCCCGGATCGAGGGGCGAGTGCTCGGATCGAGCGTAGGCACTGTGGGAATCCAAAATTGCGTTCCGGTTTCGTGGTCGAAGCCGGGGGGCATGACACCGATGATGGTGTATCTCGTGTCGCTCAACTTTACCGTTTGGCCCAGCACCGAAGGCGAGCGGCCGAAATGCTTAGTCCAGAGATCGTGGCTCAACACGACCACCGGCGCGGTGCCCAGGCGATTGTCCTCCGCGCTGATACCCCGGCCCAAGAGGGGATGGACGCCGAGGAGGTCGAACAGATTCTCCGGGATGACCTCGCCCTGAACCAAAATGGGCTCTTCTCCGGTATTCAACGCCTTGAGTCCTGAGGTGTAACCGGTGACGAGGTCCATCGTGTTAAACGGATGCGTCCGCAGCAGGTTTGCGAACGTCTCATAGTACACGGTGCAGTTTGCGCGACAATCCGTCGACGCCTTTCGGCTCGCGGGGAGGTCGCCCACAGGCACTTCACTGAGGACCACGAGACGATCCGCATCCTTGAAAGGAAGCGCTCGAAAGCGGACCGAATCGATGACGCTGAACGCGGCAGCGCTGGCGCCAATCCCAAGGCTCAATGAGAGCACCGCGGTGAGCACGAATCCGGGGCTCTTCCACAGCGAGCGAGCAGCGATCGTCAGGGTGTGCGCAAATTGCATTTCTCCCCCGATTTATGCGGCCAGGAGCCGGTTACTTCGGCAGCGCCTGCGTGAGATCCGCGATGAGGTCGTTGGAATCCTCGATCCCCACCGAGTAACGCACCAATCCTTCTGGAATGCCGAGCGCCATCCGCTCCTCGGCGGTACACTCGACGTGGCTGGTCGTAGCGGGGGGTCCCACCAAGGTCTGCACCCCGCCTAGACTGGCGGCACAATGCGCGTACGTGAGCCGGGGGAGAAAAGTCTTGACCGCGTCCCATCCGCCCTTGAGGCTGAAACTCAGCAACCCGCCGAAGCCGGTCATCTGTCGTTTGGCGATTTCGTGGCCCGTGTGACTTGGCAGTCCGGGGTATTCAACCCGCATGACGGCGGGGTGCGCCGCCAAGAACTTCGCGATGCGCAGGGCGCTCTCGTTCTGGCAGGCGACCCGGAGGTGCAGCGTCTTCAGTCCTCGCAGAAGTAAATAGGCCGACATCGGCGCTAAGGCCGCCCCGGTGATCTCCCGGTAGTGATAGATGCGCCGCACGAGGTCTTCGCGTCCGCACGCTACGCCACCCATTGCGTCTTCGTGACCGCCCAAATACTTGGTGGCACTGTGCACGACCAGATCGGCGCCCAATGAGATCGGTCGGGTGTTGATCGGCGTGGCGAACGTGTTGTCAACGACGACCAGAGCACCTGCTGCGTGAGCCGCGGCGGCCAACCGTTTCACGTCATGCACCTTCAAGGTCGGGTTGGTGGGTGATTCCACATACAGCAGAGTGCAGCCCCGGGCGATTTCTTGCTCGATCGCCTCGTGGTTGCTGGTTTCGCACAAGGAGGTGAAAATGCCAATCTGGGGCAGAAACTCGGCGAACAGCTTCGCGGTGCCCCCATAGCTGTCCTTGACGGAGACGATCCGATCACCCGGTTTGAGCAGAGCAAAAAAGGTGTTGCTGATGGCCGCCATGCCGCTGGCAAAACTGGTCGCGGCCTCGGCTCCTTCGAGGAGTCGCATCTTTTCTTCGAAGGCGTGCACCGTGGGGTTGGTGTTCCGGCCATAGATATGGCCGGGCTGTTGGCCCAACGCGACCGCCACCCACTGATCCACATCACGATACCCGAAGGAGACGCTCTGGACGATGGGAAGCTGCGTGGCGCGTTCCCAAAAGTTGCGGTCGAACTCGCCGCCCCAGACCGAGAGCGTTGCCTGCGATGGATCAGGGAGGGGCGTCATGGAAGTATCCGTGAAAGGTGAAAACGTAATCGGGCATGGGTGGAATATAGGGTGAATCGCTCGGGCCACCGGACTTACACTCGCTCGACACCAACGTAGTTCTCTGCGAGGCTGGTGGCCGCCGCAGGCGAGCTGGTGACATATCGAAGGCGCGCCAGTTGAAGGTGGCGATCAAACGCCTCGGGGACGCGGTGCAGTGTCGTCGTCATCCAAGAGGAGAAGTCCTGTGCCCGCCAAACCCGCCGCAAGCACGTGGCGGTATAGGCGTCGAGCAGGCGAGTGCTCTTCGTTCGAAACCATTTGGTGAGTGCGGCCGACAAGACCCGGACATCGGCAACGGCGAGGTTCAGCCCCTTGGCACCGGTCGGTGGGACGATGTGCGCCGCGTCCCCGGCGAGAAAAAGTCGCCCGTACTGCATGGGCTCCACCACAAAGCTTCGCATCGCCGTAATGCTTTTTTCCAGAATCGGACCTGCCCGCAAGGTCCAGCCGTCCCGGGTCGCCAGGCGAGCATGAAGCTCCTCCCAGATCCGTTCGTCGGGCCACTGTTCAATGGTGTCCTTGTGATCGCATTGGAGGTACAGCCGGGTGATTTCGGGCGACCGAAGACTATGGAGGGCAAAGCCGCGATCGTGATACGCATAGATGAGCTCGTCACTCGACGGCGGCGCGGCCACGAGGATACCCACCCAACTGAACGGATATTCCCGTTCATAGACCTGGAGCAGGCTGGCCGGGATTGTGTCGCGGCAGATCCCGTGGAAGCCGTCGCAGCCCGCGACGAAGTCACATTGGATTTCGGATTGCCTACCGTGCTGGATGTACCGAATGATCGGGCGCGTTGAATTCGCGTCGTGGACGGTTACCTGGCCGACATCGAAGTGCACCACACCGTGGGCCGACAATCGCGCATTGATGAGATCCTTGACGACCTCCTGCTGGCCGTAGATGGTGATCGCCCGCCCACCCGTGAGGTCGCTGAGCGCAATCCGATGACCCTGGCCTTCGAATCGGAGCTCCACCCCCCGGTGGACCAAGCCTTCCCGCGCCAGCCGAGCCCCGACTCCGGTTGCCATAAGAAGGTCCACTGTCCCCTGTTCGAGCACGCCCGCGCGGACCCGCTTTTCCACGTAGTCCCGGCTCCGGCGTTCCAGGACGACAGACTCGATGCCTTCAAGGTGCAGCAGATGCGACAGCAGCAATCCGGCTGGACCGGCTCCGACAATTCCGACCTGGGTGTGGACCATGGCTCTCGGCTCAGCGCATCTCGTTCAGGACTTCGCGAATCGCCTCGAAAGCAGTATTCGCCGCGGGGACCCCGCAGTAAATCATTTGTTGCAGGGCGATCTCACGCAGATCGCCCGGAGTGAAACGGCCTTCAACCACGGCCGCGCGAACGTGCATACGGAATTCCTCCCAGCGGCCGAGAGCCACCAGGGTGCCGAGGACCAAGATCCGGCGCGTCCTCTGGTCGAGGCCGGGTCGGGTCCAGATTTCGCCCCAGGCATATCGAGTGATGAGGTCCTGAAACTCCTCCGTCAGGGGTGTGGCGCTTTCAATGGCCCGATCCACGTGGGCGGCGCCGAGGACCTCGCGCCGCACGGCGGTCCCCGCGACTCGTCGCTCTTCATCGTTCATGAATGCCCTCTAGTCGAGAGGAAGGTGAGCACGGCGGCGGTGAACGAGGAGGCCTGCTCGACGTTGGAAAGATGGGCCGAGTCCAACTCGACCAGGCGAGCCGACGGGATGCGCTCGCGGATGAGCTCGCCCAGCGCTGGCGGAGTCGACGTGTCCGAACGCCCGGTGATGACCAGGGTCGGTGCCCGAATGACTTTAATCTCCTTGCGAAGGTTGGCATCGCGGAGCGCGGCGCAGCAACCGATATACCCGTCCTCAATACAGGAGGAAACGCCCTCATGGAATTGAGCCACCACCTCGGGGTGCCGCTCCGCAAATTTGGGAGTGAACCAACGCCCCAAGATCCCATCCGCGATGGAGGCCATCCCCCCGTCCCGAATCTGTCGTATTCGCTCGTCCCAAAGCGCCTGCGACCCGATCCGGGCGCCGGTGTTGGCCAACACAATCCTCGTGACTCGTTCCGGGGCATGAAGGGCCAGCCACATGGCAGTGAGACCGCCAAGCGAAATGCCGCACACGTGAGCGTGGGTGGCCCCTACCGCATCGAGTACCGCAAGGGCGTCGCCCCCAAGTAGGTCGAGTGGGTAGTCTCCCGGTGGTGCGGTGGACTCACCATGGCCGCGAGTGTCGTAGCGTATGGTTCGAAACCGCCCGGCAAATGGTCCGATCTGGGCCGACCAAAGATCGAGGGTAGAGCCGAGCGAGTTCGACAACAGGAGCGGGGGCAGGCTTTCGGCCCCGTCCACCCGATAATACAGCCGGCAACCGAGGTGCTCGATCTCAGGCATGGTGGTCTGAATTGGGCGAGAGGCGAAGTAGGACACGGTCCACGAAGGCGCGAGCCGCACCCAAGTAACCGGCAGGCGCCAGGAGGCGGTCGATGTCCAACGGGGTCAGGTGTGGAGCAACGGCCGCCTCGTCCTTCAGCACGTCGGCCAGAGGTCGGCGCGATTCCTGAGCCTTCCTGCAGGCCGCGTCCACCAGGGAGTGTGCCTCGCGTCTTCCGAGGTGCTCTGCTAATGCCATTGAAACCGCCTCGGCCATGGCAAGGCCGCCGGAAAGCAGGAGATTTGCGGCCATGCGCTCCGGGTCGACCACGAGAGCTTCGAGCGCCTCCGCGATCGCGCGGCTGCTCCCCGCCGTGAGCTGCACGATTTCGGGTATCGTTTCCCATTCGGCCTGCCAGCCACCGAGCCCACGCTCGTGTTCCTGAGGCATCGCGGCAAGCACGGTGGAGACGAGGCCCGGAATCCGAATCGAAGCCGCCAGAGCCACGGCCGCCCCCCTCGGGTTTCGCTTGTTGGGCATCGTCGAAGAACCGCCGCCGCGGCCTTCGTGCGCTTCGCCGACCTCCGTTTGGGCGAGAGCCCCGAGATCTCGGCCGACCTTCCCGAGGGTGCCGGCCACGAGTCCAAGGGCCACGCTCACGTGGGCCAACCGATCGCGGTGGGCGTGCCACGGTAGGTCAGGCACCGCAAGACTCAGCCGGGTGCCCATCGCTCGCGCCACGTTAGGACCACTCGTTCCGAGCGCGGCTGCGGTTCCCGCTGCGCCCCCGAATTGCAGCACTGATGCGGCTTGCAAGGCAGTCCGAAGGTTCGTGCGAACCCGATCGAGCGCGTCGGCCCAGCCCGCGGCTTTGAGGCCGAACGTAATTGGCGTGGCATGTTGGAGCCAGGTCCGCCCGGGCATCGGAGTGTCGATGTGACGGCGGGCGTGTTGGAGCGCCGCCGCGACCCCCCGGTCGAGGTGCTGGATGACGATTGGGAGGCTCGCGCGCAACTGGAGTACCAGGCTGGTGTCGATGATATCCTGACTCGTCGCACCCCAATGGACGAAGCACGCGGCGTTGGGGTCCGTGCTCGCGACCAGGTTGGTCAGCTGCTCCACCAACGGGATGGCCAGATTCCCGGATTTCACCGACTCGTCGCGGAGTATTTCTAAGTCGAAGTGCTCGGCCTTCGCCACGGCCCGGATCGTTGTGGCGGCCGTTGCAGGGATGAGGCCTACCTCCGCTACGGCTTCGGCGAGCGCCGCCTCCACATCGAGCATCGCCTGAACGTGGGCTACCGCGGAAAAGCAACCGAGGACGCGCGCATCGCGGAACATGCGATCGTAGAGGTCAGACATCGAAGAACACGGTTTCGCCCGGGCCTTGCAGAACAATGTCGAATCGGTAGCGGTCGGCGGCAATCGGTTGGGCGATGAGAGTCGGCCTTCGCTCCGGCGAGACCAGTTGGAGCACCGGGTCACTCGCGTTCGTTGCCTCATCCGGGAAATAGATCCGCGTGACGAGCCGGGTCAGGAGCCCTCGGGCGAGGACGCTGACAAGGATATGCGGGGCTTGGAAGCCTCCCGAGGGAGACCGCACGCGGCCGGGTCGAATCGATACCAGCGTGAACCAGCCCTTGTCATCGGTCGGAAGGCGCCCAAACCCCGTGAAGTCGGGGTCCGGGAGAAGCTTCCCCTGGTGCTCTGGATGGCGATAACGCCCCACCGCGTTCGCCTGCCAGGTCTCGATGAAGGCATCCGGAAGCGGCTGCCCCTCCCCATCGCGCACCTGACCCTCGATAATGATCCGCGATCCCATGACGTGCGGGCCAGTCAGCGTATCGCCCGGCTCGAATGGCAGAGCAATACCGAAGAACGGACCGACAGTTTGGAAGGGAGTAACTTCGGCCATCGTTACGGCTCCATCGGCGTACCATCACGACCGCGAAGAACGAAATCGAACCGGAATCCCAGCGCGCGGCCTGGTTGCGTTAGTCCTAGATCGAACGCGGCGATTAGGCGTCGTTGCGCGCGCTCCCCGGGCACCGAGTTAAAGATGGGATCCAGCGGCAGAAGCGGATCTCCCGGGAAATACATTTGCGTAATGAGCCGAGTGAGGAAACTAGGGCCGAAGAGAGAAAAGTGGATGTGGGCCGGTCGCCAGGCGTTGTGGTGATTCGGCCAGGGATACGCACCGGGTTTGATCGTGACGAAACGATAGAACCCTTCGCTATCAGTCATTGTTCGTCCGGCCCCCGTGAAGTTGGGATCCAGGGGGGCGCCATGTGTGTCGTTTTTGTGCGCGTACCGTCCGGCTGCATTGGCCTGCCAAAGTTCAATCAGAGAATCGCGTACCGGCCGACCGTCCTCGTCCAGCACGCGCCCTTCAACGACGATGCGCTCGCCGAGCGGCGCTCCGGGGTGCTGGCTGGTGAGGTCGGCATCCGTGGAGCGCACCTTGTCATGTCCATAGATGGGTCCGGTGATCTCCGAAAGGGTCTGGGGAATGATGACGAGAGGCTCCTTCGGGTGCCTCCACTGGGTGGCCCGGTACGCACCGTAATCGCGAGGTGGGTGAACTCCGGGGGCCGGCCGTCGGTAACCCACGAGCGGCGTCATTTTCCCCACTCCTTCAGGGCTCGCTGAAACTGGAATCGATTCTCCAGGAGGCCGAGGTCCGTGAGAAAGCTCGGCGGGCCGACCGCGTCCACTTTGGCGACCAGGGTCGTGAGGTCGTCCGCCGCGAGCGCAGCCCGAAACTCCGAAACGAACCCATCGAGAGTATTGACGCTTGCAGTGCGAGGGATGCCGGCCGCTTTCGCAATTCCGGCGAGGTCCGTACCGGTCGAGGTCGCGGTAGGAAAGCCACCGACCGACAGCAAACTCTCATTGTCGAAAATGACATGGAGCAGGTTCCGCGGGCGGTAGCGTGCGAGTGTCGTCAGCCCGCCCAGGTTCATGAGAATGGATCCATCGCCGTCGAGCACGACCACCGGGAGCTCCGGTCGTGTCAGGGCGATGCCCATCCCGAGCGACGAGGCCAAGCCCATCGCATGCTGCAAATAAAAGAAATTTGGTCGATGCCCCAACGACTGCAGTTCGGCCGCCACCGCCCCCATGATCGTGACGACGACCGACCGTTCGAGCTCGGGATAGATTCCCTTGAGGGCCTCGATCCTACGCATTATTCCTCCCACATGAGATCGCGGCAGAGCAGCAGCGCGACTGGGCGGTTTGATGCCGAGGCGAGCGTGAGCCCCTTCCTGATCCGGTCGGCGACGTGCCCGGGATGCTCCAATAGATTATAGGGGATCCGAAGGGCCTTGAGCACGTGCTCAGTCACCAGGCCCCCTTCGGTTTGCCACGGATCCTTCTCGCCGAAATCCCCGCGAAGGCTGATCAGCATCAGCAGAGGAATCCGATAGAGCTGGGCGCACGAGACGATCGCATTCACGGAGGCCAGGAACCCGTGATTCTGCATCAGCATGGCCGACTTCGTCCCCGCCAGGTGTGCTCCCGCCGAAAGTCCCACTCCCTCCTCTTCTTTGGCGAGCCGGACGAGGGTCATCACCGGGTCCTCTTCGGCCATCCGGATCATATGGACGAGCCAGGTTTCCGGCAGGGCCGAGACGAGGGATACACCGTTCGCTTTCAGCGCGTCGTAGATCAGGCGAGAGTTGTTGAGGGATACCGGCATACGTGAGAATACCGGAAGCGCCGAGGTCTGTCAAAGCAAGATCGGACTCTTATCTTCCATTCATGCGTGCCGCCCTGGCTTGTACCCTCCCTCTCGCCTACCTATTCGGAGCCGCAGGACCCGGCGCCGTGGCCCAGGCGAGAGTCGTCTTCACTCACGTGACGGTGATCGACGGGCGGGACGCTCCGCCCCAGCCGAACATGTCGGTGGTAGTTCTGGGTGACCGCATCGAATCGATCGGACCATCGTCGGCCAAAGGAACCTACCGCGGCGCATTGGTTGTCGACGGGAAGGGCAAGTATCTGATCCCCGGGCTGTGGGACATGCACGTCCACCTTTTCGGGTACGGAGCGAAAAGTTTTCCGCTCTTTCTCGCCAATGGCGTCACCTCGATTCGGGAGCTGGGAGGGGATCTCGAAGTGAATCTCCGGTTGAGGCGGGATGTGCGCCAAAGGAAGGTACTGGGTCCTCGTTTGCTCATCGCCGGCCCGACGCTCGATGCGGAACTCATCGTGCGGGGTGTGCGCGGGACCATCTTTGAGAAGGGACGATTTGCGGTGCCGGATCCGGCTACCGCGCGACGCATCGTCGACAGCTTGGCTCGGCGCGGGGTGGACCTTTTCAAGGTGCACAGCCTCACGCCGCGCGGCGCATACTTCGCGATTCTCGAGGAAGCTCGCAAACACCATCTGTTTGTTGCCGGCCATCTGCCCGACAGCGTCCCACCTCGGCTGGCGATTGCGTCCGGACAACGGACCATCGAGCATGACTTTCGGGTTGCGATCGCCAACTCGCCGCGGGGTGAAGACCTCAGCCGGAACCTGCTCGCCCGGATCCAATCCTACATCGATTCGGCCGGCGCGAAAGCGGACTATCTCCGTCTGTTTCAGATGCGAATCGAAGCGGACGATTCCGCGCGGGTGGCCTTCGACTCTGCAACCGCGGCAACTTTCGCATTATGGGCGGCGAGTCAACCGGTTTGGTTCGACCCAACCCTTGTGGTCCTTTGGGCCATGCTGCGGAATAACGAGGCGGCGATCCGAAACCTGCCCGAGCTCAAGTATGTGCCGAGGGAGGCGCGGAACACTGAGGATGGGCTGCCTCCGAAGGCGAACCCGACGGCGGCTGACATTGCCGAAGGCCAGGGCGAGTATCAACGGGTGCTTACGACGTTCGCGCCGCTTATTCGCGCCGGAGCAAAGTTCGTTACCGGAACGGACGTGCCGGTAGTGCCGCTCGTTCCCGGTTTCAGTCTACAGCGGGAGCTTGGTTTACTCGTGGAGGCTGGACTAACGCCCTCGGGGGCGATTCAAGCCGCGACCCACAATTCAGCGGAAGCGGCGGGCAAACTGGCTGAGGTGGGCACCATCGCCGTAGGAAAACGCGCCGACCTGGTGCTCCTCTCAGCAAACCCACTGGAGGATATTGCAAATACCCAACGAATTGCAGGCGTCATGATCGCGGGCCGGTGGCTCGATCGGCTCCGGCTCGACCGGATGCTCGCCGAGGCGGAGGCTGACGCCAAGCACTAGCGCAGCGGAGGCGTTGACGGCGGTCGGCGTCGATGATGCGTGGCCTGCTCGAATCCGTACGCCAGGGTGATGAGCTTTCCCTCGCTCCAAGGCCTTCCGAACAGCGTCATCCCGGCCGGCAGGGTGTTGTGCCGGGTGTACCCCATCGGGACCGTGATCGCCGGGAACCCGGTCACTGGGGAGAAGATTTGGCTGTTGTCCCCATGAGGTGTATTGAGGTCACCGATCAAACGTGGTGGGTAACTCCACGTGGGGTACACCAGTGCATCGAGCGTGTTGGCGTCCATCATCATGCTCACCGCCTTGCCGAGCCGGGCGCGGACCGTGTCGAGCTTGATGCAGGCTGGGTTTGCCTCGGGTGCGAGCGTTGCCGCCTTTGCCACCTGCAAGCGCAGTTCGACCGACGGATGGAACTTGCCGCTCTTGAGAATTTCGTCGACCGTTTTCACTGGTGCATTGCTTCCCCGCGCCGCGAAGTATCGTTCGAGATCGAATTTGAAGGGATTACACTCCCAATCGACGCTCTTGAGGATCACGTCGAACGAGTCGACACTCGCGGGGTCCACGATGATCGCGCCCTGTGCGCGCATCGCGTCGATCGCGCGGGCGAATACCGCAACCACCTCGCTGTCGACGCTCGGTTGTTCATATGCCTGTCGCAACACGCCGATGCGCGCGCCTTTGAGCCCGCCCGGTACGATGAACGTCCGATAGTCGGCCTCGCGATGCCCGCGACTCGGGGCGGTCACAGGGTCGTCCGCGTCTTCTCCGGCAACGACCTGAAACAGGGCCGCAGCGTCGGAAACGGTGCGCGCCATTGGCCCGGCGATGTCGGCCCAGTTCGAAAGCGGGACCACGCCCGCCCGCGAGGTGAGTCCCATCGTCGAGCGGATCCCCACCAACGCATTGTGGGCGGATGGTCCGCGGATGGAATTTCCCGTATCGGTGCCCAGGCCCACCTCGCCGAACTCAGCCGCGACCCCGGCACCCGTCCCTCCACTCGAGCCGGCGGTCACTCGGTCGAGCGCATACGGGTTTTTCGTATACCCCGGGAGAATAGAGCTCACCGTTTCATACGGAGTGAAGGCCCACTCGGCCATGTTCGACTTCGCGAGCACGATCGCGCCGGCGTCACGAATGCGGCGGACCATTGTCGCATCCTGGCGCGGAATCCATCCGGCCAGCGCGAGCGACCCCGCTGTGGTTTGGAGGTCGTTGGTCTCGAAGTTGTCTTTCACGATGACGGGGATGCAGTGGAGCGGCCCCACCAGGCCCCCATGCGCAAAGCGGCGATCGAGTGAATCCGCGATTGCCCTAGCGTGGGGGTTCACGACGATCAGCGCATTGAGAGAGGGGCCCATTTTGTCGTAGGCGGCGATGCGGTCGAGATAGTGGACGACTACCTCGCGGCAGCTCAGCCGATGCGCCCGAAACCGGGCATGGATCCGAGCGATGGTCGTCTCTTCGAGGCCGCTCGGCGTCGGATGCTGCGCGGTGAGAGGCGAACCCATCAGAGCAACGGTCAGGCTCAAAAGCGCTAACGATCGATGAGCGGGCATGGGGCATCCTGCATGGCGAAGGTCCGTACTCATGGAATCCCGGGGTACCAGAGCGTTGGGATTGGCGTTTCCCTAAAAGTGGATCGCCGTGCCCAGCCGAAATGTACGCGGCGGCAGCCGATCGCGGGTCCGGCCAAAGGCCGATGTCAGATCAGGATCGAGTTCGCCATTGATGGAGGTCTGAACCTGGGTCACGGTGGTAGCCGCAAGGGCGTTGAAAGCGTCCAAGGCAACGACCACGTCCAGGCGACCGAGGGGGAAGCTTCGTTCGAGGTGAAGGTCGAGCGAAGTGCGAGACGAATACCGGTACGACCCGCGGGGGAGCACGAAGATGCGCTGCCCCGCCGTGGTCTGAAAGAAAAACGATTCGACGCGGGCCGGCGGCGCTTTGACGGAGCTCGTGTCGGGGAGCTGGAACGCGAACAATAGGTCCGAAATCGTGAGCGTCGGGGTCACCCGATCGCCCCCGAACACGGTCAGGAACGCCCCGCCACGAAATCCCCGGCCGAGGTCGCCGCCGGCTTGCACCTTGAGTTCAAACGGGCTCTGGTTGTTGAGGTCACCAAACGAGTTGATGCTCTCGTTCTTTCGGACAAACGGACCCGCTCCCGAGGCGCTATAGTCGTCCGGCCCCGCGATGCTGTTCAGGTTGCCCACCAGGCGGGTGAGTGTTGCCGATGCGGATACCCACCAGGTCGGATGCCGCGAGTGTAAGGCCACTTGCATCTGGTCGAAGCGCCGGGTTGCTTCAGGCGCGGTTGTCAGCGTGAGGTCCGGGCCATAAGTGAGCTTGGAGAGCTGTTCGAACGTTAAGCCGGGCGGGATGAACATGCTTCCGCCGACCTGCCCAGTCCGGAGGAGGTTGAGCCAGTATAGAATGTCCTCGTTCGACACGGCGACTTCGGACAACACTACGGGCTTCCCTTTGAATAGGACTGGGCGGGAAAACCGATCAAGGACAGTGACATTGCGATAGATCGTGTAGTTCGAGGCGAGGTTCTTGTCCACCAAGGCCACCATGTCCTTGTTCCGCCGTCGCACGAACAACAGCTCCGCTTTCCAGTGTTCACCGAAGGTCTTCTCGAGGCCAAGAATGCCCTGTTCGACATACGGCTGGTGATACCCCACGACTTTGCCCACTTCGCTCAGCCGTATCGTCTGGACCTTCGTGAATATGCCGGTCGCCGCGAGCGCGTTGCGCTGGGCGAGGGTGAAGCTAGTGCTCGGATCGAGAAACGGCGTGCCGTGATATTCCCATCGCTCTTCATTCGAGTAGACATTCCCCCCGACGGCCCGATCGAAAAAGGCTGCGAACATGCCCTGATGAAAACGACCCCAGTGGGCCTTCGCGAGGAACGTGCCTCTGCCGTTTAAGTCGAAGACCGCGCCAATGCGCGGTTCGAACGCCTGGTCGCTCACAGCGGTGAAGAACCCGTCTCCCGCGGCTCGGGCCAGTCGCCCCAGCCAATGTCCCCAGCGTATTCCAGGATTCAGGCTGAGGCGCCCGGTGAGCTGGATATAATCTTGGAGGTAGACTCCGCCGTTTTCCACCTGCGAATTGAGATCGACCTCGCCGCCCCAACTGCTGGTGATCGTATGGTTGAAAGCCCAGGTGGAGGGCACATTCGGATCGAAATTCGTGGCGGTCTGGGTGTCTCCCGGACGCCACGTGAGTCCGCCGTTCCTCTGTTTGAGATAGCGCCATGCACCCCGGTCGTATTGGGCGCCGATTTTGAGGTGGTGTTCGACTCCGAGCGCGCGGGCGTACACGTCCCAATTGAGGGAGAGTGCG
>JANYKV010000176.1 GCA_025358055.1 Gemmatimonadota bacterium | reverse complement strand
CGGCCCAGTCAGGTCGGCCAGGCTGCGTAACCTCACGCTCGGGTCATTCGTGATGTCCTGCCGTAACCATCCGAGATGACCGGCCCCGTAGATCACGAGTATCCTGTCGTTCGGCGACTCGATCAAATTCACGATATTGTGATAGATGCGAATGTTTCGCTGATACCAGGCCGCCAGGAGGTCGGGTCCCGCATATTCCCAAGGTTCTCCGTACGGCACCAACGCGTAATACCCGGCGACGCCTCGTGCCGCCATCGAATCGGAATTCATGTACTCCAACGTCTCGAGCACTGTGTGCGATCGCAAGAAATCGTCCTGCTCCTTCACCAGCGTGCCCCAGCCCGCGTTGATCGCGTCGAGCTTCTCCGCGCGGCCATTGGCCTTCGCGTAATTGACTACGCGTAGCCATGGAAAGTCGCCGTCGACATCGACGGGGTACACCGTTTGGTGGCCGAGGTCATTGGCCAGCCGAAATCCGATTTGCTCGATCTCATTCCGCGAGAGCGTGTGCTTTCCGGCGAGGTAGTCGGAGTACTCTTGTCGCCTCACCTTGCTCCCGACATCGGTCTCAATCGCGATCTTGGTGGGGTGGAACCGTTTCAACACTTCGATCAACTGCGCGATTTCCTGCTGGCGTTTCGGTAACAGGACATCGTCCGCATTCATGTTGTGGACGTCGTGCCCCGGGTTCGACATATGATACGTGCCGAGCACGAGAATCTCCGGGCGTGCGTCCAATTGAGGCCGGGCGGCATTCGCAATGCCGAGTACCCCCAGAAGCAGAACCGTCTTTCGCATGTGTTCTCCGCTTGCCTAGATGCCAATGCGTGAGCCTCTTCGCCGCTATGTCCTTGGCCTGAGGGCGACCAAACGCCACGAGACGAGGGCTCTCCGCCTCGGAGGTTCAGAAGGGCTTGCGATCATTGATGAGCCTGCTTTTGGTGTTAGAGGCATGAGCCGCCCGGATCGTTGCAGAACGAGTCTTGAGATTCCTCGCCGCCGTGCGGCGCCGTTCGGATCACAAACCTGTGACTTTTCGGGAACTGAAGCCCCCACTCGACACACGGTCTCTGAAGTGACCCGCGCCGTGTAGTCCCGCGCGAAGATCCTCCTCCAAGACTGCCTCCTCCCCCCCCTCCCCCAACCACCAGGATCCGTGCGCCTGGAGCCGGCGACCCGCGCCTCTTTGGGGAGCCAGGCCGAGTGGGGGCTTTAGCCCCAAAGAGAACGATGGCTCGCGACGGATCTCAATCGCTTGTCCTTCCGACGCCCCGTCTCGACCTTTACATTGCGAACGGGAAACGAAGGGAGACGACGTCCAACCTCCTCGCCCTCGGGTGGTGAGCCCGATCAACCTCAACGCGCTGGATGCGGGGCGGACAATCCGATGAAGAAATCCCTCAAAGCGACCGGGGTCGTCGGGGTGCTCTTGGCGACGGTCGCCGGCATCTACGTTTGGCGCATTCTGCAGCAACTCCCGAAGTTTTCGGACCACCCCTTTGCTCCGCTTGCAGGACCGTACCAAGTCGGAACCCGAGAGTACGACTGGACCGACACCTCCCGCGCCGAGCAATACACGAAGGATCGGGCGGACCGGCGGCGCGTTGTCGTGCAGGTCTGGTATCCCGCTACTCCAGCGTCCGGCGCGGAGCCGGCGTTGTACCTTCAGCGGCCCGAAGAATTCGCCGACCAGAAGGGAGCGAAGGCCGCCCGGAAGGTGCGGGCGAACGCATTTCTCGACGCTCCCATTGTGCGTGACTCGACGTTTCCGGTGCTGATTTACAATCACGGCGGGTCGTGGACCCGCTGGAGCGCCACGTATAGCACCGAGTGGCTCGCGAGCCAAGGCTACATCGTCTTTTCAGTTGAGCACTTCGGTTTCAATCAGACCACGAAGTACCCCGACGGCACCGAATTCAAAGCGGACACGCTGGCATTTCCACCGGATACGGGCGACAAGACGAAGTCCGCGCTCGCGAGTTGGGCGTATCTCGACGATCCGGTGTTTCTCATCTGGAAGGCTGATGCGCGATTTGCACTCGACCGGATCGAGGCACTCAATCGCGACGCCGGTCCGTTTCAACACCGGCTCGACCTCGACCGGATCGGCACGTTCGGTTGGTCCATCGGTGGAGCGCTCGGCGTCCAGCTCTCCCTCGATGATCCCCGTATCAAGGCGGTGGTCGACCACGACGGCCAGCTGTTTGGTGATGTGCGGCAAAAGGGGACCAGCCGTCCGGTGATGCTCATTCATCACGGGGATGACGATGCGTTGGAGTATCCGGACAGCAACCGTGCCGCGGTGCACAAACTCATGGGGTTGGTGGTCAGTTGGGACACCACGGCTCGAATGGCGTCGACCTCGGATTGGTACGAGGTCACGGTGGCACATACCACCCACGGCGATTTTTCCGATCTGGCGCTCTTCTATCCTCGCGCCAAGGCAGCCCTCGAGGCGAAGCGTGGGCACGAGATTATCAATGCCTATACCTTGGCTTTCTTTGACCACTATTTGCGGGGCCGGCCAACGGATTTACTGGCCGGGCCATCGGCGCGGTTTCCTGAAGCTGCGTTTCGGTCGTGGCCGCATCGGTGATTGGAGCGGCTGGTGAGGCTGGGACATCCAACGGGTGATGGAGCCTAGCTCACGTAGCGAGATTCCGATTCAAATAGGCGGGGTCATCAGTGACTTCCCGCACGACGTAGGGCGCGAGCCAGGCCGGCGGCTCGACAATGGTCGTTTCGGTTGGGAGTTCCACTTCCGCCAAGACCAAATCGCGATCTTGAAACTGATCGATCTCCCAGGCGAAAGCACCGTCGTCCACGCGGTATCGTCGTTTGGTGACACGTTGACCGATAGTAAGCGGCCACAAGTGGTCGTAAATCTCCCGCGTGGTCTCCTCCTCCACCTCGATGCGTTTGCGTCCACTTCCGAGCTTGACGGTCCGAAGCCACTGGTCGCCGGTGTCGGACCGGACGTGTCGAAGGCGCTCCATGAGCCGGGTGCCGGGGAGCCAGCCCTGATCTATCTGGTGCCATGGCGCTATCAAGGCCTCTGGTGGGAGGGCGGATAGGAGGAACTTTCGCTCGATCTCCACATCCTCCGACCCGAGCGGATCTGCTGCCTCCGCCAAGGCACGCATCTCTTTCAGGAACGGCTCCGCCTTTCCGCCCAACCAATCCTGCTGAACCACCGCGAAAGCCCGCTCGCCTCGGTCGTGGAGAAGTCGGGCGAGGACCAGGAGCCCTGCGCGCACATCCCCAGTGTTTTTTCCGTCGCCGACCTTGTCCGACCACGCCAGGAGCTGCTTCGACACCCGCCGGAGGTGATCGGAAACCGCCACCTCGAGGGCTTCTTTGAGCGCGCCCGCAAACACCTGCGCATCGTGGAGTTCTCCCAGGGCGTCTTGGAGCGATTTCAAGTGTTGGATTGCTGCGGGTGTACCCTCGATCCGACCGGAAAATGGTTCCAACAAGTACCGCAGGCGCTTCGCGACGATGCGAGCTGAGTGGGCCTCGTCCTGATCACGAATCTGGCGGATTTCGAGGAGGTGGGATTCGAGTTCGTGGGTGAGGGCGACGACTTTCCGCCGAACCGCGGCCCCTGCGGAAGGCCCGGCGGCATCAGAAAGACCGGAGTTCGACTCGGGTAGGGCACTCACCAGAACCGCATGCGTATGGTCGTATCGCTTGTCGAGCGCGGCATGGAGGTGCGCGTCGGCATCGCGCATCCGATGTTCTAACCGGTTGAGGAGCCACCGAGCCCCAACATGCTGCCGCCGGTTCAGTACGTCGATTTGGAGGGTAATCCATGCGTGCTGCACTTCAAGGTCGCGGCGTTCGCCGGTGGCGTCGGCTAAACGACGCAATTGGCGCCGCAGCTTTGGCGTGACGGTTTCGGCCAGCTCCACCGAAAAGCTTCGTACCCAACTTCGGAGGCGTCGGAGCGCCACCCGAAAATCGTGAACGGCCTCGGGGTCGTCGGGCCGGCCCACGCGGGGACGTTCCTGGTGCAACCGATCGACCAGGTCACGTCCGACGCTCCGGGCGACGACTTCTGCGGGCTCGAGGTGCCATTGGGCTGGTGGTGCCATGGGATTCCTGTTGGAGTCCCAGAGAATCTATCTCAAACCTCCCGCAATGCCTCCACCGGGCGCTGGCGCGCCGCGCGACGAGCCGGCAGCAACCCACCAAAGAACCCCATGACCAAGGCGAAGATGAGGCCGGAGAGGAGGATCGCTGGGGTCACCCGGAAGGCGAAGGCAATCTCGGAGAAAGAGCTGAAATTTGTCGTACTGGTAACCAAACCATTGAAGGGAATGGAGGCGAGGCACCCGAGTAGGCCACCCACGAACGAGATCAGCAACGCCTCCACAACAAATGATACGAGCACGTGCCGGGGCTCGAAGCCAAGGGTGACGAGCACACCGATCTCTCGCGACCGGCTCGCGACCGCCGCGTACATTGTGTTGACCGCGCCGAGCACGGCACCAATGGCCATGATACCGGCGATGAATCGGGCGATGAACTTGAGAATGAGGGTCAAGGCCGCCGATTGGCCGGTGTAGAACTCCACCTCGAGGTGGGCGTCCGCGAAGAGCCGAGGCTCTGCCTCGATGGTCTTCTTGATCCCCGGGAAGGCCGCGGGGTCCTTCATGCGGAAGGTGATGGACTGAAATGCCTGTCCGCGGAAAACCGGCATGAACTGCTCGTTCTCGCCCCAGACCTCGGACTCGAACGCGGATCCCTGCGCGGAGAAATGGCCGACGACCGCCCAGTCGCGCCCCGCGAAATGCAACTGGTCGCCGATCGTGGTGTGAGGGAACCGCAGTGCCATAGTCTTCCCGACAATCACTTCGTTCGATCCGGGTTTGAACATCCGGCCGTCGATGAGTTTGATGCCTTTCCGAACGAGGAGCGCCCGCGGACCGATGCCGCGGATGACGACATTGGCCATGCCGCCGGCGGTGCGCACCAACCCCACCACGACATAAACCTCGGGGCTTACCAGGCGTTGGCCGTCCGGCCCTTCCGCGACGAATGGAAGGGCCGACACGATGTTCGCGGCGTTCCGCTCGAAAGCGCTGCTCATCTCAGCGTCCGCACCCTTCCGAAGGAGCAGGACATTCTCCGCCGATCCGGTCGCGACGAGGGCGGAGCGAAAACCTTCGGCCATGGACGTCATGGCAACAAAGACGAGCACCACGAGGGCCATGCCGGCCGCGGTCGCGATGGTGGAGACCGGCCGGGCGCGCAGGCTGCGAAGGTTGTAGGCGATGGGAATTTTCATAGGAGTCCGTTCGGCGGAGGCCGGCTCAAGCGACTTGGCGAAGAGCGGTGACGACGGACAACCGCGCCGCTTGCCAGGCGGGGACGATGCCGCTGACTACTCCGAGGACGGTGGCGATACCGAGCCCGGTCATGACCGTTCCGGTCGTCACTGAAAACCCGGGAAAGAACTGAGCCAACGGGCCGCCGGTGCGACTCAACGCCAGCCGAGCGAGCACAATCCCCACGACGCCGCCACTCAGCGTGATCACCAGCGATTCCACGAGCACAAAGGATGATACCAGCCAATTGGGGTACCCGAGTGCCTTGAGCACGGCCAACTCCCCAATGCGTTCCCGGGCCGCCATCATCATGGTGTTGGCCGCCACGAGCAAAATGGCGAAGAACACCGCAATGCCGATGGCTCGCACCAGGAATCCGATGTTGCCCCACATGGTAACAAACCCGGCTTGAAAAGCCTTTTCGGTTTCGGTCTTGGTGGGGCTACTCGAGTTCTTGAACAGACCGTCGATTCGGGATGCCAATGCCGCAGCGCTCGCGGGATCGTCCAGTTTCAGAATGTACCAGCCGGGCTCCGCAGCGTGGTTGCTCCGTTCGTAAACGTAGTCGTAGCGGAGGTACATGACATTGTCGGGGAAGCTCTTCGTCCCTGGGGTGTAGACCGCTCGAATGGTAATTTCCCAATCCCCTGGGTAGACGGTGCCTTTGAGGACGACGGTCTGGCCCAGGTTCCAACCGAATCGATTCATGAGCCCGCGACCTACGATGGCGGAGGCGCGTTCGGCCAGGAACGCCTTCTTCTGGTCCTCCGGCACCTGGATTTCAGGATACATGGCGAGATAGCGCTCGGCGTCGATCGCGAATTGCGCGAAGAAATTTCGCTGATCGATGTAGATGCCGCCGAACCAGTCACCCCAACTCACACCTTTCACTCCCTCGGTGCCTCCCAGACGTTGGAAATAGGATTGAGGGAGCGGAAACGTGATGCCGGTTGCGCTCCGGGTGACCAGCCGCGATTCGCTGCCGACATTCCCGGCCGCGGCCAGTGCCGTCAGCACGGACTGCAAGGCGACGAAGAGAAACAGGGCCACCGCCACGCTGATCGCCGTGAGGATCGTTCGGCGCCGGTTGCGGCGCAGATTCTTCCATACGAGCCCAGAGTATTTCACCGGACGAAGACCCCTTTCTCGAGGTGCATCACCGCCTGGGCCCGTTCGGAGGCCTTGGCATCGTGGGTCACCATGATGATGGTCTTTTTGAACTCGGTATTGAGCCGCTGCAGCAAATTCAGGATCTCGTCGGCGGACTTGGCGTCCAGGTCGCCAGTCGGTTCATCGGCAAGGATCATGGTGGGGTCGCTCACGATGGCGCGCGCGATGCCTACCCGCTGCTCCTGTCCCCCCGAGAGCTGGCGCGGGTAATGGCTCCCTCGATCAGTGAGTCCCACTACCTCTAAAGCCGTCGCGACGTGTTCGCGGCGCTCCGCCTTGGAGAGCCGGGTGAGCAGAAGCGGGAGTTCGACGTTCTCGAACGCCGTGAGCACCGGCAGCAGGTTGTAGAATTGAAACACGAAGCCAATGTGGCGGGCCCGCCACGCCGTCAGGCGCTTCGGGCTCATCTGGGTGATCTCGTCGCCGCCGACACAGATGGTCCCGCTCGTCGGCTGGTCGAGGCCCGCCAGCAGATTGAGCATCGTACTCTTGCCGCTACCGGATGGGCCCATCAAGGCCAGGAATTCTCCCTCCGCCACGTCCAGATCCACCCCCTCGAAGACGGTGATCTTTTGGGTGTCCCGCTGGAATGATTTTGAGACGCTCCGCACCTCGACCAAGGCCATCGTATTCTCTCCCTATTGCTGCGGTGAGCTGCCGATCGTGACGGCCATGCCGTCGCGCGGGGTTTCCGGGCCGGTCAGGAGCACCTGCTCGCCGCCGGTCAGCCCGGTACGTATCTCTCGCCGGCCGCCCGATACCGGCCCGGCGTCCACCACCCGGCGGCTGAGCCTTCCGCCGCGCACCATCCACACGATCGTCGTGCCCGCCTCGTTTCTGACGGCGTCGCTCGGCACGAAGATTCGACTCGTAGGTGCGGTGCTGGTCGAATCCTTGGCCTGGAGAAACTCGACCCGGGCTCCCATCTCGGACAAGATTCGCGGGTCATGGTCCAGAATACCGACCTTCACCTGCACCGTGGCCTTCTGGCGGTCGGCGGTCGGGACGATTTGGCGAATCGAGCCTTTCCACCGCTGATCGGGGTACGCATCCAGGACGATCACCGCCCCTTGGTTCGGGTGGAGCTGACCGATGTAGGCCTCGTTCACGTCCACCTCGACCTCGAGCGTCTCCAGGTTCGCCATGGTCACGACCGCCCCACGTGTGAGGCCGGTGCCGGTCGCCACGGGCGCCACGACTTCGCCTACCTCGGCGTCTTTTCGAAGGACCGTGCCGCTGAAGGGGGCGCGAATGAGGGTGTTCTCGAAATTGGCTTTCGCGACTTCCAGTCCGCTCTGGGCCGATTGCACTTGCGCCTGACGGGTATCCACGCGCGCGTTGGCCTGAGCCAGTTGGGCGGTGACGTCTTCGACCGAGGCCTGGCTGCCCAGGTCCTTTTCGCGCAGGGATTGCGCCCGGGCCAGGTCGCGCTGGAGTTGATCGCGCTGGGCGACCGCTTCCACCAGTTGATATTTGGCCGTTGCGACGTCCGCTTCGGCGCGCGATACGGACGCGATCACGTCGCGGTTCTCAATGCGCGCGATGATCTCGCCTTTCGTGACGCGGGAACCCTCCGCGACGCCAAGGTATTCCAGCCGCCCGGTCACTTTGGAGGAAACGGAGGCTTTCGTCCGGGCTACGACATACCCGTTGGCGGTGAGCCCGACCGACGATCCCCCGGAAGCGCCTCCAGTCACCTCGGCGATCGCCACAGTGACCACGACGGGCCCCGCTCGGGTGAACCACCAGGCCGCACCCGCGACGGCGAATAGGATCGCCGCGGTGATCGCCACCCGGCGCCCTCGGGCGGGGGAGGGGTCGTGCTCCTCGCGATTGATCCGGAGGCGACTCAGGTCGGGTACGGATTCAGCCATGGGTCGGATTGCTCGTCGAATTCGAAGTCAGGATGACGCGTTCTCGTACGGGTGATGGTTGGAAACGTTTCAAGGTGGCCGCATCCACGCCGAGGCGCGCGGCCGGTCCGAACACCGGGGGGTCACTAGAACAACTCCGCGATGAGGCAACGGGCCGAGCCACCACCCACGCGCTCGAACGCCGAGAGCTCCGTATGAAGAATGGTCGCGTGGCTCTCGATCGTCGTGCGTTGGGTGGGGGTAAAGCTCCGGTACGCCTGCGACGACATGATGAGCAGAGCTTCGCGCAGATCGTTGGTGAGCGAGAGGCAATTGCCACAGAAGTTGGCGGCCTGCGCGCGGGTGAGCGGAACGATCTCGAGCCCGGACGATTCGAGGGCCTGCCGCAAGATGGCGCGCTCCGCCGGTGCGGCGATGGACTCCAAGCTGACGCCGGCAATTCCGTGCCCGATGAACATCATCACATTCGTGTGATAGTACGGCACGCCCTGTTCATCGAGCGCGGAGAACGTGATCAGGCGATACCCCACCTGACGGGCCCATTCCTGGCACAACGCCGGATCGGTGCGGGGCGACAATGCCGCATACGCCACCCGGGCTCGGTCGTCGAGGCAGAGGCTTCCCGTGCTCTCGAGGAATCGCGCTTCCCGCTCATAGCCCGTGAGATCGATTACTCGCGGATAGGCATGCCGAAAGAGCGCAATGAGATCGGGACGCCGTTCCAGGCGGCGGTTGGGAGCCATCAGCGGGTACAATACGAGCGTGGCCGGAGTATGATGGCCGCCCCCGGCGCCGTCGTGATGGATGGCGGGATGCGTCGAGAACCAGTTGTTGCAGAACGGCGCGTCCGGGCTCTCCTCCGCACTCCGGGCCACCGTGACATGCACACCGCTCGACACCAATAGGTCGCGAAGTTGGCGATGCTGGGCCGCGGCGACATCGGCGATCCGGTGCTCGTCCGTCTCCGTCGGCGCCGACTGGAAGGCATTGGTCTGACCGGTTTCAACATTGTACCGGAAGTGTACCGGCTCGATCATGAGCACGTGGGAGGCCGCATACACGTTGCGGCGACTGCGAACTGGCGAGGACATGCCGAAAGCTGGCTCGGTCGGCGGTGGATTGGCAATGGCTTGCGGTCCTTCGCAGGCCGAATCATTCTTGATCCCTTCTCCCACCAGATGCGAGTCGTCCGATGCGCTGCCTTCTATCGCTGGGTCTTGTGGGTCTCCTCCCCGGTTCGCTGTACGCCCGCCAGGGCGCTTCGCCGGCGGACCTGGTGCTCCGACACGCCGCCGTCTACACGGTGTCGGCGGTGCGAGCATGGGGACATGCGGTCGCGGTGCGCGCCGGTCGCGTTGTAGCGGTCGGCACCGACCGAGAGGTCCAGCGTTTCATCGGGCCGAAGACACGGGTGGTCGATCTCGCGGGGAGGATGGTGCTTCCCGGGTTTCACGACAGTCATGTGCACCCGGTGTCGGCGGGCCTCAAGCTCGCGGAATGCGATCTCTCTCCGTATCAGACCCGAGATGCCCTCGTGGCGAGGATTCGATCCTGCGCCAAAAATCTGCCCGGCCTGTGGTTGCGAGGGGCCGGGTGGCCCCTCCCGATGTTTCCGGCGGCCAACCCGAACCGTCAGCTGCTCGATTCCCTCGTTCCGGACCGGCCGGCCTTTTTCGTCGCGGCGGATGGACATTCCGGGTGGGCGAACTCTCTTGCGCTCCGCGCGGCTGGGATCACTCGCGCCACGGCGGATCCGGCGCGAGGCCGGATCGAACACGATGCGACGGGAGAGCCGTCCGGGACCCTTCGGGAGGACGCTGTCGGTCTGGTCAGTGCCGCCGCACCGCCTCGCACTCGCGCGGAGGACCTCGCGGGGCTTCGCCGCGGGCTCAAGGAAGCCAACGCCTTCGGCATCACTTCGTTCATCGAGGCTTCGGCCGGGGAACCGGAACTCGAGGCGTATGCCGCATTGGACCACGCCGGTGAGCTCAGCGCTCGCGTGGTCGCGGCGATGCACGTCGATCCGGCCCGAGGTGTGGGCCAGATTCCGACGCTCAAAGCATGGCGCGCGCGCTTCCGAGGCCGGCACCTCCGCGCGACCTCGGCCAAGATCTTCGCCGACGGCGTCATCGAGGCCCACACCGCCGCGTTGCTCGAACCCTACGTGGATTTGCCCAACCAGTCGGGAACACCAAACCTGGAGCCGGAGGCGTTCAACCGCCTGGTGGTCGCGCTGGACCATGAGGGATTTCAGGTGCATGTCCATGCCATCGGAGACCGTGCGATTCGCATGGCCCTTGACGCGTTCCAAAATGCCCAAGGGGTCAACGGTATCCGCGATTCTCGCCATCTCATCGCGCACGTGCAGCTGCTCGAACCGGAGGATATTCCTCGTTTCCGCTCCCTGGGCGTCATCGCCGACTACCAGCCGCTCTGGGCCTTCCGCGACAGCTATATCAGCGAGTTGACCGAGCCCGTGCTGGGCCCGGCCCGGTCGCGATGGCTGTACCCCATCGGCAGTACGGTGCAGTCGGGGGCGATCGTGGCGGCCGGTAGCGATTGGTTCGTCTCATCACTCAACCCGCTGGACGCGATCGAAGTGGCCCTGACCCGCCGCGACTTGGGCGATTCCACTGGCGCGTCCTGGATCCCCGAGGAACGCGTGGATCTTCCGACGATGATCGCGGCCTACACCATAAACGGAGCCTACGCCGCGGGGCAGGAGCGAGAGACCGGATCGATCGAGGTCGGGAAGGCCGCAGACCTCGTGGTCTTGGATCAAAACCTCTTCGCCATTCCGGTTTACCGGATTCACAAGGTGAAAGTGTTGCTCACCCTCCTCGAGGGTCGTGAGGTGTTCCGCGATTCGACGTTCCGGCCCTGAGGCATGGACAATCTCTGTCACACGCTGGTCGGCGCCGCGTTGGGGGAGGCCGGACTCAAGCGACGCACGCGGCTCGGCATGGCCACGCTCCTGATTGGTGCCAACCTGCCCGATGTTGATGGGATTGCGGTGTTCGGATCCCATGGATTGGACTTTCGGCGTGGGTGGACCCATGGGGTCCTGGCATTGGCCCTCTGGCCATTCATTTTGGTCGGAGTGATGCGGTTGTGGGACCGCATAAGCGCTCGAGCATCCTCGCCCCGGACGCCGGTTCACTCTCGACAGCTCTTCCTTCTCGCGACGGTGTCGATTTTCACCCACCCGACCCTGGATTTCATGAATTCCTACGGCATGCGGTGGCTGATGCCATTCTCCGGTCGTTGGTTCTATGGCGATGCGCTCTTCATTGTCGATCCGTGGATTCTGCTTGCTTTGTCATGGGGAGTGTGGCTCTCTCGCCGACGCGAATCGCGCGGAACCGTGGATTCCGGCCCAGCGCGGGCGGCCTTGGTGAGCACGGCGGTCTACATCGGCCTGATGCTCGCCGGCACCCTGTGGGGTCGGAGCATTGTTGGTGGCCTGCCCGGCATTGGCCCGGCGTTCATGGTGACCGCGGTCCCGCTCGATCCGTTCCGCCGTCAGGTGCTGATGAATGATGCCGGCCGCTATCGGTTTGGCGTTCTGCGGTTGCTGCCCTCGCCGGTCTTTACGCGCTCCGAGGTGACGATCGAAACGAACGATCAGGATCCCGCCGCGCGCCTGGCCGCCGCCACTGACGTGGGGAGGGAATTTGTGCAGTGGTCTCGCTATCCCTTCTATTCTATCGAACGTAGCGGCGACTCGATCCACGTGCGGATGGATGACGCTCGCTATGCGAACGGCTCCGGCCGATCGTTTGCCGGGCGCACCGTGTCGGTGGCGAGTCCGAGTCCCAGGTAGCGCGGGGAGCAGGCTCGGAGGTTAGGGCTGCGTGAGTTGTCGCAAGGTATGTAGCTGCACCGCCTGCCGGCGATAGATCTTTTGCGCGTCTTCCAATCCGACCAGGCGAAACCGAATCGTGCGACCAGGCGTGCACTGCGCCAATTTGGGAAGGTCCGCGCTGATGACCACCGCAATTTTCGGATAGCCACCGACCGTAGGGCCGTCCATCATGAGGACAATGGGCGATCCGTCGTCGGGAATCTGAACTGCTCCGGGGCAGGCGGGCTCCGAGGGGAGCGTTGCGGTTTGACGAGGCCGAATGGCCGGACCATCGAGTCGGTAACCCATCCGGTCCGAGGCGGCGGCGACCACGAAAGTTGCCTCAAGAAACTCCTGGCTCACCGCGTCATCGAATAGTCGTCGTTGCGGGCCCTCCACCGCCCTCAGGGTGGTGTCCTCGTAGCCGAGCCGGAGCTCGGCGGGGATCTGGAACCCCGGCGCGGCCCCTGATGCATCGGACGGAAGGAAGCGCACCCAGTCGCCGCCCCGGAGCCGGCGGCCATGAAATCCGCCGAATCCGGCCCGAAGGTAGGTTGCCCGCGCCCCCAACACCTGCGGGACATCCACCCCGCCGCGAAAGGCGAGATACAGAAAGCGTCCAATCAGGAGGCGACCGACGGTGAGGACGTCGCCGGCCTCGGCCGCGTAGGCCTGGCCCGCGGCGACCGGCGTGTTGTTCAATGCGCACTCGGCCACCGCACCGGTCACGGCAAAACGACTCCGCTCTTCGAATCGTATGCTCCCCGAACCTAGCGCCCATTCTAAGCCCGCCGCGTTCGGGAGATTGCCGACCAGAATGTTGCCCTGGGACAAGGCGTAGCGGTCCATCGCGCCTCCCGGCGGAAGCCCGCTCGCGCGATATCCCTGCCAACCAAGATCCTGTACGCAGAGAAACGGCGGCGCGGTGACGATCGTGATCATGCGTCGACCGCGTCGAAGCGGACACGATCACCGACGCGAAGCAGCGCGGGCTCACTGAGTTCCGGATCAAACAGCACCGTGTTCGTGCGCCCGATGAGATGCCATCCACCCGGCGTGTTCAACGGATAGACGCCCGTCTGCGCACCTGCGATGGCGACCGAACCCGCGGGCACCACCTTTCGTGGGGCGCCGCGCCGCGGCAGGACAAGGCGCGGATCGAGATCGCCCAGGTAGGCGAAGCCAGGGACAAACCCGAGGAGGTAAACCCGATACCAACGGCTGGAGTGCCGCTCGACCACCTCGAAGGGCGAAAGGCCCGACAAACGGGCCACCTCATTGAGGTCGGGCCCATCGTAGCGGACCGGGATCCGAACCTCACGCCACGTGCTCAACGCATCGGGTAGAACCGGTGCGTCGAGCAACGGCCGAAGCCGCCCGGCGAGCTCCGCGAAGCCAATGTGGAGCGGATCGTAGTACACGGTGAGCGTTGTATAGGCCGGCACCAGGTCCTGGACAGTCGGCAGATTGGCTCGCCGCAGGCGATCGGCTGCTTGACGGATCCGTTCGCTCAACTCAGCGCTGATTTCCGTCCCAAAGGTGGCGGTGATGGCGGAGTCGCCCAGTGGGGCGAACCAAGGAAGGTCGATAGTCACCGGACGAACGGCGCGAAAGCGATTCCGGCCTCCTGAAACCGGTCTCGCACGGCGCGCACGATTGCGACGGCGCGCGGACCGTCTCCATGCACGCAGAGCGAATCCGGGCGGATAATCCGACGGGTTCGATCCACGGCCGTGACGTAGTGCTCCTGCACCATCCGGAGCGCGCGCTCCGCCACGTGGTCCGGGTCATCGAGCACCGCGCCAGGTTGTCCGCGCGGCAAAAGTGCGCCGTTGGGCAGATAAGCGCGGTCGACGAAGGCCTCACGGGCGATGTTGACGCCGGCCTCCTGAGCCACGCGAAGCATCGGACTCCCGTCGAGTCCAAGCAGGATGAGAGAAGGGTCCACCGCCTTGATGGCTTGGACGATGGCCTGGGCAGTGACGTCGTCCTCCGCCGCACGATTGTAGAGCGCGCCATGGGGCTTCACGTACCGCACCACTGTGCCGGCGGAGCGAGCGAGTGCTGCCACCGCACCAATTTGGTAGATGACCATCGCGGTGACTTCGGCCGGTGTGGCATCCATTGCCCGGCGGCCAAAGCCCACCAGATCGGGGTACGAGGGGTGGGCGCCCACCGTGACTCCGTGACGGGCCGCGACCGTCAGCGTTTCGCGAATCACCGAAGGGTCGCCGGCATGAAAGCCACAAGCCACGTTGGCCGAGGTAACCAGTTCAAGCAACTCGGCCTCACCGGCAATCCGGTAACGCCCGAAGCCTTCGCCCAGGTCCGCGTTTAAGTCGATGGAGGCCGAGGTGGTTGGCAGCTCAATTGCTCGTGGGCTTGGGAGGGACCACGATCCGAAAGGCAAAGCTTTGTTGGACCATCTGCGCCACATGATGGTGGCCAATCAAGGCCGGGCGGAACCGCATCAAGGGAAGCGCCGCGCGGACCGAGGTCACGAAATCGGGGTGGCTCGCTTCAATCACCCGCAGCGAAGTGGTGTCCGCGCGACCCATGCTGTCCACGACGTACCGGACGAATGCTTTGCCCTCGATCTTGTGGGACAGCATCTCGGGTGGATAGGCGGGTGCCACACTCTCCGGAAATCGGGTGACCGTAGAATCGACATCGAGTTCAGTCGCAACCGTGTCGACCCAATCTGCGGCGATCTCTTTGATGGCCTCCGAAGGAGGGGCGGCGGCCGGGGCCTCGGGCGGAAGCTCCACAACGACCCGAGGCCCCTGGCCGGACCCGCGCTTGTGGAGGGCGTGCGGGTCCTCGGCGGCGGAGTAGGCGACCCCTTGTATGCGGCCCTTGCCTCCCGGGCTGTGATCCGGCGGAACCAAGAACATGGCGATTTGGTCGGCGAATTCCTGATCCTGGGCCTGGTGTCGGCTGGCCAGCACGAAAATGCCGAGGAAAGCAACGTGCAGCACCAGACTCAGCCAGGTGCTGAAAAAGGCCTGGAGCGGGCCGGGTGGTGGCTGCTGAAAAAAGCGAATAACCAAATGGACCTCGGAGGCGGCCTCCGCCTCTGCTGAGGTGGCTCCTGTACACTAGCGATTGGCGGCCGCCAGGGTCAAGCGCTGAGGGTCTGGAACCCCCGGGGAGGGCCCTTGGCGATGTTAGGGAAAGGTGAGACGGCTGCAGTATTATAATTTGATTTGACAAAACAAAATAGATGTACTTCCTTTCCTTTCGTGGCCGACGCCTCCGTGGCTCTCCTCCTCAGCTGTTACACCCGGCTCTACGCCGCCTGCCGACGCCTCGCGCACGGCGACGGGGAATTGAGCCACCACCAAGTCCATATCCTCGACCAGTTGGGGACCAGCGATCTCCGCACGGTCGGCGAGCTCGCGCAACGCCTCGGGGTCACGCCGAGCACCATGTCGCTCACCATCGATCGGCTCGCTCGCTCCCGACTCGTGGAGCGCGTCCGGGATCGCCATGATGCGCGCCGGGTCCGTCTCCGTTTGACCCCGGCGGGCCGTCGGGCCCGCGAAGCAGAGTCCTTGCTCGACCCAGTGCGCGTAGGAGCAATCCTGGCGCTCCTGTCACCGGAACAGACCGAGCAACTCACCAACGGTCTCGTCCTGCTTGGTGAAGCTCTTCCCGTAGCTCCGAACGATCCGCTACCCAAACCACATTCCAGGAGGACCGATCCTTGAAGCGTCGTCGCCTATCGTACCGTCAGCGAATGGAGCGGCGGGTGACCCGTCGCCGCCTCCTCTTTCGTGCGCTCCTCGGCCTGGCTGGGCTCTATTGCCTTGGCTTGTTGCTGCCAGTAGGGTACAGCGTTCAGCGTACGGTGAGCGTCAGCCGTCCCCCGCATGTGATTTGGCAAATGCTAATGGACGTGGATGGACTCCCAACGTGGCGTCGTGGCCTCACCCGGACCGAGAGGTTGCCGGATCAGCACGGGCTGCCGGCGTGGCGGGAGTACCGTGGGGGAGACTCTCTCACGGTCATGGTGACCGAAGCGCAACCGCCTAGCCGTCTCGTCACCGCAACCTCCTCGGGTCGGAAGCCGGTGGAAGGATCCTGGGTGTACGACATCGCCACCTCCCCCGAAGGGAGCACCCTCACCATTACTGAGCATGGTGAAACCGATCGGCCGGTGCTGCGCCTCCTTGCCTGGACCGTACTGGGGCACGGGCGGGGCATCGACCGGTACGTGAAGGATCTCGCGGCACGGCTCGCCGTCGAGAAGGATCGGGAAACCGCGTTGCGGGATTGAGCCAATGGGATACGAAGCTGAGTGCCGCGTGGAATGAACGGGAACGCGGGGGAGCTGCAAAGTTGGTCATTTTGGTCGCGGAGCGAAAATTAACGCAATAGGGAGGCTGTATGGTTCGTCCAGGTGTTCTTGTGGTTTTGTCTTTCGGGGTGGTTGGAGGGGTGCAGGCCCAAGCGCGTGCCGGCTTCGTGACTCGTCTCGGTGCGGATACGTTCGCCGTCGAGCGGTATACTCGATCCACGTCGGGTTATGAGGGAGACCTCGTCATGTTCTCGCCGAGCACCCGATTCTATCACTACAAGGTGGAGCTCACGTCGAAAGGCACGGTAGGGAAGTTCGAGCTTTCGGTGCGTCCGGGCATTCCGGGGCCGGGTTCGACCCCGGCGGGCGTGGGCACTGCGGTGGTATCGAAGGACACCGCCACGATCATCTTCAGGCGCGGCGAGAAGACCGATACCCAACACCTCAAGCTTGCCGAGCAGTCGGCGCCGTTCCTTTTCTACTCGGCGGCGTTCTGGGATCAGCTGACGCATCAGGCTCGCGCCGCCGGCAAGGATAGCCTCAAGGTGGATCTATTCTCCATCGGCGCGAGTCAGGTCATTCCCACCACCGTCATCAAGCGCGGCGCAGATTCAGTCTCCATCGATCTGTTCGGAAGCCCGATTTACGTACGGGTGGACGGCCAAGGCAACGCACTGGGGACGAATGGCGCTCGCACCACGATCAAGACCGTCGCCCAGCGGGTCGACAATCTCGACATCGAGAAGATTGCGGAGTCGTTTCTGGCGCGAGAACGTGCTGGCAAAGCCATTGGACAAGCCTCGCCGCGGGACACGGTGCGCGCTACGGTTGGCGGTGCCGAGTTGACGGTGGACTATGGACGGCCCAAGAAACGGGGCCGTGAAATCTTCGGCGGCATCGTCGCCTGGAACGACGTGTGGCGGACGGGTGCCAACGCGGCGACTCAGTTCACAACGAGCAAGGACCTGGTGGCAAACGGCGTGACCATTCCAGCCGGGACCTACACCCTGTGGACCTTGCCCAATGCTTCGGGAAGCAAATTGATCATCAACAAGCAAACCAAGCAGTGGGGAACCGAATACCACCCGGAACAGGATTTGGTGCGGCTCGACCTCAAGTCCTCTACGGTGTCAGAGGCAGTGGAGAGCTTCACGATCGGGATCAGGCCGGATGGCAATGGAGGCGCGCTGACCTTCGCGTGGGACCGCACCCAGTTTGCGTTGCCGTTCCAGGTGAAATGAGGCGTAAGGCTTAACCGGACTGCGGGACTCCGCAGAGCGCGAGTGCGCCAGACAGCCAGGGTTCCACGAGGTCGAAGTGAGGAGTTCGGCTTCGGTGAATCCATCGGGGGTCGCAACCGACCCGCTCCGCCGCGGCGATGAGGGACTCTTCACTCCGCGCAAGAAGATGACAGGTTCGCCGTCCTCGAGATCGAAAAATGTTCTCGTGGACGGCCACCCCGTCCTCCATCGCCCATTTTCGGGCATCCCCCACCTCGCGGCTGCTGAAATATCGCCAGCGCGGGTCAGGGGGGGGACTCACTCG
Source organism: Gemmatimonadota bacterium (assembly GCA_025358055.1). GTDB lineage: Bacteria > Gemmatimonadota > Gemmatimonadetes > Gemmatimonadales > GWC2-71-9 > JANYKV01. Next base: position 23,017 of record JANYKV010000176.1, on the reverse strand, counting down.
TCGTGCCCCGGTGCTCGGCGTTCCCGTTTGACAGTGCCGCGTCGCTTTTTCTCCGTGAGGCGGCGCTCTTTTGCCGCGCGCGAAGGTTTGGTCGGCTTCCGCCGTTTGGGCACGATCAAAGCTCGGGCGATGATGTCGCAGAAGCGGTCGGTCACCTCTTCTTTATTCATGGTCTGGCTCCGGCTCGAGGAGCTGACCAGTCGCAACCGGCCGGATCGGTCCAGCCGGGAGGCCAAGCGCTCAAGCAGCCACCCTCGCTGATCCTCTGTCAGGCTGGGACTTTGAGCGATGTCCCACCAGAGTTCGACGCGAGTCGAGGCGGTGTTGACGTGCTGCCCTCCGGGCCCGCCGGATCGGCTGGCCGCATACTCCAACTCCTGCCGAGGGAGGCGGAGGCCCGGGGCCACCGCGAGGCGATTATCGACGTCCATGGCTCCTATCTAATCAGCTGTTTGGGGTCCGCGCAAATGCTTCCGTTGCCTTGCGATGGGATTACGTTTGAGGCATGTCCGATGTGGATGTTCTCACCGAGCTTTTGGGCCGGATGGGCCGGGTGCTTCTGGGGTACTCCGGCGGCGTCGATTCCGCGTTCTTGGGCGTCCTCACCCGTCAGGCGCTGGGAAAGGAACAGTTCCTGGCCGTGATCGGCCGGAGTGCGTCCTATCCAGAGGCTCAATGGCAAATCGCCCGGGACATCGCGGTCCGTTTCGACCTGCCCATGCTCGAGGTGGCCACCCACGAGATGGAGGATGCCCAATACCGGGCCAATCCCGTGAATCGTTGCTATTTCTGCAAAGCGGAGCTCTGGCGGCAACTCGCCGCGGTGGCGACGGAACGCCACTTCGACACCGTCATCGACGGCACCAATGCCGATGATCTACACGACCACCGGCCGGGCCTGGTCGCGGGCCTGGAGCGAGGCATTCGATCCCCCTTGGCGGAGCTCGGGTGGGGCAAAGAGCGAATCCGATCCGCCGCACGGGACTTGGGCATTCCTATCTGGGATGCGCCCGCGGCGCCTTGCCTCTCGAGCCGAATCCAGTACGGCCTCGCGATCACGCCGGACCGTTTGCAGCAGGTGGAAGCGGCCGAAGCGTTCCTCCGCGGGATTGGCGTCCAAGGCGACCTTCGCGTGCGTCATCGCGGCGAGGACGGTGCTCGTCTGGAAGTGGGGCCGGGTCAATTCAGCCGAGTCGACGAGGCGTGGCCCACCATCCTCGAGCATTTCCATGGCCTTGGCTTTGGGCAGGTCGTGCGCGATCCTCGCGGTTATCGGCGGGGTGCCTTGCTGCAAGTCTTCGAACCCGGGAACGGCTGATGCGACTCTTCACCGCGATTCCTCTGCCGTCGGTGGCTCAACATGAAGCGGCCCGCATTCTCCGGGAGTTCCTGGCACTGGACTGGCCGGTGCGTTGGGTGCGTGAAGAAGGCCTCCATCTCACGCTCAAATTTTTCGGGGAAGTTGCGCCGGAGCGACTGGATGCCATTGCCGAAATGCTCGAGTTCTCCGTGGCGGGCATGCAGTCGATGTCCTTGGCGATCGCGGGTGCTGGTGCGTTCCCGACGCCGGAGCGGCCGCGGGTGATTCGGCTTGATCTCTCCGCCGGTCCCGAACTGGAGTTGCTTCAAGACCGGATCGAACGCCGGGGGATGGACATCGGTTATCCGCCTGAAGGCCGTCCTTTCCACCCCCACGTCACCCTAGGCCGGGTCAAAGAAGGTCAGCGGCTCCCGCCCGACGCGATGCACCTCCTCGCCCAGGTGGCGTCGGGGCCGGCCTTCCTGGCCGAGCATGTGGTGCTGTTCGAGAGCCTCCAAGAAGCGGGAGGACCCCCGCGATACGAGTCCCGGTTGGACTTGAGACTCGGGGCATGAAAGGGTGCCTCACCTTACCGTTGCGTCTCGCGTTCTGGGCAATTCTGCTTGCGGTGGGTCTGGGCATCTGGTTTTTTCGTGACGATCTCGAGGGCTGGATCCGAGGTAATTGGCGTGTTTCGACCCCAGTGAGCGCACGAGGCCGGGCCGATCCTCACACCGCCAAGCGGGCCCAGGCCAAGATTGATTCTTTACTCGGTTGGCGGGCGGATTCGGTTACGCTGACCGCGTCCGATGTCGCAACTTTAGTGGGGGCCGCGCTCGTCAACGCCGGGGTTCCGGCGCTAGATTCTCTCGAGGTGGAGCTTCGCGATCGATCAATTGTGGTGCGAGGGTTAGTCGATCCTCGGTTGATGCCACGACAGTACCTCGAATGGCTGCTGAAGCGCGATCGGACGGTTCGGCTCGAGATCACGGGCGAGCTGACCATTCGGCGAGCCGGTGAAGCGGAGTTGCATGTGAGTCGAATGCGAGTTGAATCGCTGCCCGTGCCGCAATTCATGATCGAACGCCTGCTGCGCCAGGCTGGCCCTCGGGGAGCCGAGGGTAGTCTGTCGTTTCCGGTGCCCGACGGTGTGAGTGGCATTCGAGTTCGGTCTGCCGGCGTGACTCTCTATGGGCCGGCGAGAAATCGATGACCTACCGCATCCTGGTGGTTGATGACGAGCCGGCTATCCGGGATGCTTTGCGTCAGATCCTGGACTACGAAGGCTACTCCGTGAGCCTCGCGAGTTCGGGTGGCGAGGCCATCACCATGTATCCGGAGCTCAGGCCGCACGTGGCATTCCTTGATGTGAAGATGGCCGGCCTCGACGGACTGGAGACTCTCACCCGATTGCGCGATCTGGACCCGGACGCGGCGATCATCATGATCTCGGGGCACGGGACCATTGCTACCGCCGTCGAGGCTACGAGGCGTGGGGCGTTTGATTTTCTAGAAAAGCCGCTGGACGCCGACCGGCTCTTGGTCACGGTCCGGAACGCACTGGCTCGGACGAGCCTGGTCCAAGAGAACGAGCGATTGCGTAGCACCGTCGACACGCGGTACGCCATGGTGGGGGACAGCCAGGCGCTCAAAGAGGTACGCGAGCTCATCGACAAGGTCGGCCCGACTTCCGCACGCGTTCTGGTCACGGGCGAAAACGGCAGTGGCAAGGAGTTGGTCGCGCGCGCCATTCACGAGGCATCCCCTCGGCGGGGGCGGGCGTTCGTGGAAGTGAATTGTGCGGCAATCCCGAGCGAACTTATTGAGAGCGAGCTGTTCGGTCACATGAAGGGTTCGTTCACCGGTGCCTTCGCAGATCGCGCGGGCAAATTCGAAGTGGCGGACGGCGGGACGCTTTTTCTGGATGAAATCGGTGACATGTCGCTGTCGGCCCAGGCGAAGGTGTTGCGGGTGCTTCAGGAAGGGATCGTGACTCGGATCGGCGGGAGCAAACCGATCCAAGTGGATGTCCGAATCATCGCCGCGACCAACAAGCACGTCGAAGATGAGATTGCCGAAGGTCGGTTTCGCGAAGACCTTTTCTACCGGCTTAACGTGGTCCCGATTCACGTCCCGGCGCTGCGCGAGCGCGGTGAAGACATCCCCGCCTTAATCGATCACTTTACCAAGCAACTCGCGGCCGGTGCCGGGGTGGCTCGGCGAACGTTCAGTGAGGATGCGGTACGACGTCTCCAGCGACGTCCGTGGCCGGGCAATGTGCGCGAGCTCCGGAACGCCGTCGAACGGTTATTGATCTTGGCTCCGGGCAAGACCATCGGTACCGCGGAGGTTGAGCGGCTCCTGCCCAATGGAGGAGATGCGGCACCCGCGCTGGTCGGCGAAGACGCGAAGCGGGGCTCGTTCGAAGAGTTCAAACAAGACGCGGAACGGAACTTTCTCCTCGCGAAACTCCGCGAGCATGACTGGAATGTCGCGGAGACCGCTCGGGCGCTGGATATGCCCCGATCGAACCTGTACAAGAAGATCGAGAAGTACGCGCTCACGAGGGAGTCGCGATGAGTGAGTTACCACGCGATTGGGACAAAGAGCTGGCCAATATCGATCGCTTGGCGGCCAAGACGCCCCCTCAAGCGTTGAAGCCCGGACCCAGCGCACCGGGTGGGCCTTCGGCACTGCCCGCCAAGCGGGCCGGGTCGAGCGCCGGAATCACCCGGAAGGAAAAGCTCTCAACCTGGCTTCGCGTGGTCCTTGGGGCCGGCCTGGCTGCCGCGATGACACAATGGCCCTATCCGAATGGTTGCGGCCTGAATCTGTTCATCTACTTGGGAGCCGCCGGCTGTGTGGTTGTTGCCGGTTTGTGGGGGGCGATTTCTAGTTGGCGCCGCGGCCTCGGATCGGCCCATACGATCGCGCTTCTGGTTGTGCTTGCGGGTGGTGGGCTTGCCGGCGCGGAAGTGCTGCCGAGAATTGGCTACGCGAAACATGCCGCAACCTGGTTCTGTCCTTGATGCACGATCATCGATCCCCGCGGTCGCTTCTTTTCACGTTTCCCTTTTCCCTGATCTCCTGACTATGGCGAAGACGTTCAAGAATTTTATCGGTGGCGTCTGGGTGGCCCCAACCACGGGGCAATATTTCGACAATCGTAACCCGGCGGATACGACTGACCTGATCGGCCGATTCCCCGACTCGGGCGCCAAGGACGTTGCCGCTGCGGTGCGATCGGCGACCGAAGGCTTCGCGGTCTGGTCCCGTACTCCGGCCCCGGCCCGGGGGGACATTCTTCGACGCGTCGGAGATCTTCTCGTTGCGAGGAAGGAGGCGCTCGCGAACGCCATGACCCGGGAGATGGGAAAGGTGTTGGCGGAAGCCCGGGGAGACGTGCAGGAGGGCATCGACACCGCCTACTACGCTGGTGCCGAAGGCCGGCGGCTCTTCGGGCGCACGGTCCCATCTGAGCTTCGGGCCAAATGGGCGATGTCGTATCGGCGCCCGATCGGAATCGCCGGGCTCATTACGCCATTCAACTTTCCCATGGCCATTCCAACCTGGAAAATGTTTCCGGCGCTGGTCTGTGGAAACTCGGTGATTATCAAGCCCTCAGAGGACGTGCCGCACACGGTGCATCAATTGGTCGAGATTCTGCTCGAAGCGGGCCTGCCACCTGAAGTGATTCAACTCGTGCATGGCCGGGGACAAACGGTCGGCAAGCCCCTCGTGGAGCACCCGTCCGTTTCGGTGATCTCCTTTACGGGTAGCACGGCGACCGGCTCGGTGATCGGAGAGACCTGCGGGCGGCTGCACAAGCGCCTGTCGTTGGAGATGGGCGGCAAGAACGCCATGATCGTCATGGATGATGCCGACCTCGATCTCGCGCTGGACGGAGTGCTCTGGGGCGCATTTGGCACCACCGGGCAACGCTGCACGGCCACCAGCCGTCTCCTCGTTCACCGGAAGGTGCATGATCGTTTCGTCACGCGGTTGGCTGATGCCGCCGCCGATCTCAAGCTGGGCGATGGGCGCGACCCCAAGAGCCAGGTTGGTCCACTCATTCACGAGGCTTCGCGGTCCAAAGTGGAACGCTACGTGGGCTACGGTTTGGAGGATGGGGCGACGCTCGCGAGCGGTGGGAAGCGGAGCGGCGGTGGGCGATTTGCCCACGGGTATTTCTATCGTCCAACCATCTTCGTTGGGGTGAAGCCGAATCATCGGATTGCCCGCCAAGAGATCTTCGGCCCAGTGTTGAGCGTCATTCGGTTCAACACCTACGCCGAGGCGGTGCGCATCAACAACGACGTCGCGTACGGACTGTCGAGCTCCATCTACACCCGGAACGTCGCGCTCGCATTCAAAGCACTGCGGGATTTGGACAATGGTATAACGTACGTGAACGCGCCTACCATAGGCGCTGAAGCCCACTTGCCTTTCGGCGGGGTGAAACAGACCGGGAACGGGCATCGTGAGGGTGGGTGGGAGGTGTACGATTTCTATTCCGAGACCAAAGCCTGTTACATCGACTACTCCGGAACCCTGCAACGGGCCCAAATCGACAACTACGATCACTGAGTAGTCGGGGAGGCACTTGCCTCCTGGTTGCGCTGGCCCGCCGAAGCGGATAAGGTTCGACGGTGGATCACGTAGGCCATAGTGGCCCACCCTCGATCGGTGCGTCGCCCTGAGGTTCCTCCGCATGCGTCCTATTCAAGTCGGGTCGGGAAAGCGAGCTCCGAGCTTCGACGAGGGATCGCTTGACCAATACCTTCGGGAGATCAGCCGCTATCCGCTGATCAACCAAGGAGAGGAGGTCACGCTCGCCCAATTGATTCGAACTGGTGACGAGGAGGCGCTCGACAAATTGGTCCGCAGTAACCTCCGCTTTGTGGTGTCGGTCGCCAAGAAATACCAGAACCAGGGCGTGTCGCTCTCCGATCTCATCAACGAGGGGAACTTGGGTCTGATCCGAGCGGCCCACAAATTCGACGAAACCAAAGGCATCAAGTTCATTTCCTACGCGGTCTGGTGGATTCGCCAGGCGATCCTGCAGGCATTGGCGGAGCAGAGCCGGATTGTTCGGGTTCCCCTCAATCGGGCTGGAACCCTGCACCGGATCGCTCGCCGCTCATCCGCGCTCTTGCAGGAGCTGGGTCGGGAACCGACCCCGGCGGAAATCGCCGAGGGCATGGACATTGAGATGGAGGAGGTTCAGAAGACTCTCTCTATTTCCCAGAACCACCTGTCGCTTGACGCTCCCATGACGCCGGGGGAGGACAATCGGCTGCTCGATTATTTGCCCGATACCCAAAATGCCGGTCCAGACGCCGAGACGTTTGAGCACGCCCTTACCCAATCGATTGAAGAGGTGCTCACCACCCTCAAGGAGCGCGAAGCCAAAATCCTCCGGCTCTATTTCGGACTGGATAGTCCGGAACCTATGACGCTCGAAGAGATTGGGACCAAGCTCGGGATCACTCGCGAACGGGTGCGGCAGATCAAGGAGAAGGCCTTGAGCCGGCTGCGTCACGTCAGCCGGGCCAAGGCGCTGGAAAGTTTCCTGACCTAGCTGGTTAGGTTCCCGCCATCCCGCCATCCCGCCATCCCGCCATTTGCGCCCTACCGCCGTTCCTGTCGCTTCATTAATCTCCCCGCATGGCCACCAATCCTTCATTCGATGTGTCGACCGGAGCGGATTTGCAGGAAGTTGATAACGCGGTCAATCAGGCCCTCAAAGAGATCGCCCAGCGCTACGACTTCAAAGGCACCAAGTGCACGATTGAGTTCGATCGGACCAAAGCGGAGATCCAGTTGGCCGCCGACGATGAGTTTCGGATGACCGCGCTCACGGATGTTCTCACCGGCAAGTTGGTCAAGCGTGGTGTGCCGGTGAAGAACCTCTCGGTTGGCGATTTGATACCCGCCGCCGGGCAATCGGTTCGTCGGATCATCGGCCTGACTCAAGGAATTTCGGGTGAGGTCGCCAAGAAAATTACCAAGGCCATCAAGGATCACGGGTTCAAGAAGGTCCAGGCCTCCATCCAGGGCGATGAGATTCGCGTGATCAGTCCGTCCAAGGATGAACTCCAGTCCGTGATGGCCTTCCTCCGCGGTCAGGATTTCGAGATCGAGCTCAAATTCGGAAATTTTCGGGGGTAGTGCTATTCGGCATCGCCTCCTCCTCGCCGCCGTGTCGGTGCTCGTCTCCTGCGCGCGGGTCGAACTCGGTGGCGCTCCCGAAGCTGTCGTCCCGACGGATCCTGAAATCAAGGTTGGCCTCGCGGTAGGCGAGGGCTCGGTGGAAATCGGTGGTGGGGGGGAGCTCGCGGTGTCCACGCCGGATGGCTCCTTGATTGGTCGGATTCCCGCTGGGGTCCGTGCGCGCGCGACGGTTGCAAGCCGCGGGGTTTTCCTCCGCTTCGACCGCCTGACACTCGGGCCCATGGACGCGCTCAGTATCAGTTCCGAAGACACCACCGACTTCGTGCGCGTGAAGGGGCATCCGTATCGCGGCGCGGTAGACGTGTTCCCCGGAGGGGCCGGGGTCACGGTGGTGAACCGGCTTCGAATGGAGCAGTACCTCTGGTCGGTGGTCGGATCCGAGATGGGGCGACTTGCTCCCAACGAAGAGTCGGCTCTCTTCGCCCAGGCCATCGTGTCGCGGTCCTTTGCACTGAAGGCGCTTGGACGGTCCCGGGCGCGAGGCTATGACGTGGTGAATACGGTGTCCGATCAGGCGTATGGGGGCACTCAATTCGAGTCCCCGCAGGGCGGCCGCGCCGTCGGAGAAACCCGGGGATTGGTTGTGATGTATAGGGGCGGGGTCATCGACGCGTTCTTTCATTCGACCTGCGGTGGGCGCACCGCGGACGGGAACGAAGTCTTCGGGCTCGGCGCTCGACCATATCTCCGGTCGTTTGAAGATCGCGCGTCAGACGGCCAGGCCTACTGCGCTATTTCCCCTCGGTACCATTGGCGGGAGGAATGGAGCGGTGACGCGTTGGTTGCCGCCCTGCGCGAGACGTTGCCGACCACGGGCGTCGGTTCGCGCAAGCTGACCAGCATTCGCGATGTGCAGGTAACCGGACGGACCGCGTCGGGACGGGTCGCCAGCCTCCTGGTTCGGACCTCCCTGGCCTCCGTGCCGGTGAATGGGCCGATCATTCGGCAGGTGCTTCGGCCCGGCGACGCCAACATGCTTCGGAGCAACAATTTCACCGTGGTGGCGACCCGCGGCGGGGGCCGGATCACCCGATTGGTGGCTGAGGGCATCGGAGCCGGACACGGAGTTGGCATGTGCCAATGGGGCGCGATTGGGCGAGCTCGGGCCGGCTTTTCCTTTCAGGAGATCGTTTCCGCCTACTTTCCAGGAACAGAAATTCAGCGGGCCTACTGACCGGCGACGGATCGGCCGATCGCCGGGGGGGTATGGAGCGATACCCTAGGCGCTCGGGAGCGACGGGGAAGGAATTGTGGCATGAGTGAACCAATTCGGATCGGAATCATCGGCGCGGGAGCCATCGTTCAGGTGGCGCATTTACCCGTGCTCAAGAAAATCAAAGGCGTCGAGATCACTGGGCTGTGTGACACCGACCTCCCCAAGGCTCGGGCACTCGCGGAGCGGTTCGGGATTCCGAACGTCTCTGACGACATCGAGGACTTGTTACGAGCGGAGGACGCGGACGCACTCCTGATCTGCACGCCCAACCACCTCCACGAGCCGCATATTCTCGCCGCCCTATCGGCCAACTTGCATGTGTTGGTCGAGAAGCCGCTTGCGCTTACCACCGCAAGCGCCCAACGCGTCCTCAAGGCCGCCGAAAAAAGGGATCGAGTTGTGATGGTCGGGATGAATCACCGGTACCGTCCCGACGCGCAGGCGATTCGCAGCTTCGTCGCGAGCGGAGAGCTGGGTGAGATCGACAGCGTTCGCGGGAGCTGGCACGTCGCCCGCCCCGGCCGGGCGCTCCTCGGCTGGCGACAACGCCGGGATCAGGCTGGTGGTGGCGCCATGCTCGATCTCGGACTGAGCATTCTGGATCTGTGCCACTGGCTGGCGGGGAGCCCCGCTCCGAAGCGCGTGAGCGCTGCCCTGAGCTCCGCGGGCCGCGATCGGTCAGTCGAGCAGTCGGGGAGCGTGTTCGTGGTGTGTGAGAACGGCGCTTCCATCTTTGTCGATGTTACTTGGCGTCACATTGGGGAAGGGGAGCACTTCGGGGTCGGTCTCCGGGGTAGTAAGGGGACGGCGGGCATGAACCCGCTCCATGTATGGAAAGAACTGCATGGAATGGCGCACGACGTGTCGCCGACCGGATCCGGGAATCGAGAAAGTGCCTATACGGCATCCTTCCGAGCCCAATGGGCACACTTCGTGGCCGCGATTCGCGACGAAGCCCCCGCACCAATCCTTCAGGAGCAACTCGTCGTCCTTCGGATGCTCGATGCGATTTACCGATCGGCGGATGACGGCCGCGACGTGCTTCTGTGAGTGGTTGGCTCGTTCGACTCCTTGCGCTCGCCCTCGTGGCCTGCGGCCTCCCGTCCCGACTTCACGCCCAACGGGATATGGGACCGGCGGCGCCGGGGTCAGCCCTCACGGTGTATCTCCTGACGATTGGAACCGGTCAGCAAATTTGGGAGCGGTTTGGCCACAATGCGATCATCATCCGTGACGCGACGACCGGATCGTCGGTGGCCTGGGACTGGGGGCGCTTCTCGTTCGAGCAGGCCCATTTCTTCTGGAACTTTGCCCGCGGGACCATGTGGTATTCGATGGGCAGCAACAACGCAGATGCGGTGGTGGCGTGGTATGCTAAGGCCAATCGCGAGATTTCCGTGCAGGAGCTCAACCTCACGCCCCCACAACGAGCGGCGCTCTTGGATTCGCTGCGGGTCAACGATACGGATGATCGTCGCAATTATCACTACGACTACTACCTCGACAACTGTTCGACCCGCATTCGGGATGCCCTCGATCAGATTATCGGGGGGCGAATCCGCCGTCGACTCGAACCACGCCTTACGACGACGTATCGCAACGAAACCAAGCGCCTGAACGAGCACAACGTCGGGTTTTACCTTGGGCTCATCCTTCTTCTCGGGCCCGCCACCGACCGCCCGATCTCCGCGTACCAGGAATCGTTTCTGCCCGGCGCGCTCAGTAAATATCTCCGCGATGTCACGGTGTCGAGGCCCGGAGGCGAAGATCAGCCCTTCATTCTGAGTGAACAGACGTTGCGTTCGAGCAACGCGTACCCGGTGCCGCCAACGCCAACCGACCGCCGCGCCGGGCTCATTTTGGTGGGCTCGCTCATGGGAGTTGGTGTGCTCGCCTTAGGCCTAGCCGCCCGCACCCGGCGTTGGGCTCGGCGCTTCTTCCAGGCGATCGCAACGGCTTGGATGCTCTTGGCCGGCGCGGCGGGAGTTGTGCTCACATGGTTGTGGGCGGCGAGCACTCATGCGGTGGCCTACAACAACGAAAACTTGTTCCAGGCGAATCTTCTCGCGCTGGCGCTGGCGTTCTTGCTCCGAGGGGCGTTCTCGGCCCAGCCGAGCCGCCAGCGACGAGCGTTGCTGCTGGCCTATGCCGTCGCGGCGGTTTCGGTCCTTGGCGTTCTGGTCAAAGCTTTCCCGCCCTTTCACCAAGCGAATGCGGAGATCATTGCGTTGGCGTTGCCGCTGAACGTGGCCGTCGCGACGGGCCTCTGGGCGTTCACCCGCTCCGCCCCGAATCGCACCTAGTCCTCTGGCCCCTCTCGAGGCTCGGGGACTACTTCTCCCGGGCTCGGCGCAACGCTTCCTTCGACTCAGTGTACTCCGGATAAGCGACTAAGGCCTTCTGGTAGAATTCGACGGCTTTGGCCTTGTCGCCGCGATCCTCGTACAGCAAGGCCCTGCTGTAAAGCGCCAGCGCTTCGGTCGGCACCTCGCGCGACCTCATGGCTTGGGCCTTCCCGGCCGGAAGTGCCGGCAGTTTCGTATCGGTGAAGATCCGCTCCGCGACCGACTGAATGATGCGAAAGAGGTCCTTGCGCTCATGAAGTTTCGGATCGCTCCGGACCACCTTCAGAATTTCGCTGGTCTCGACGTCGATGATGCGCGCGTCGATGCGGAAATCTCCGTAGAGGTCGATGAACGTCCCGGCGATCATGTAGCGCGCTCCGACCAGTTTGCCAACCTTCGCCGCCGTGGCTGCGTCCACCCGGCCTGCCGCCGCCAGGTTTTGTTCATCCAGCACGTGTTGTGCCTCTGCTCGCTCGACCAGACGCGCGCTGGGATTGAGGCTGAGTTCGCTCGTTAGCATTCCCGCGATCCCGCGGCGGAGGGCCTCGAAATCTTCTTTGCCTTGGCCAAACGATCCGCCATTCTCGAACGGCAAGACCGCAATGCCCGGCCGGCTGTCCTGGCCCAGCGCCGGGGTCGTGGACCCGAGCGAAAGCACCGCGAGCAACCCACCGATGAGGTACCGCATCATTCACACTCCCGAATTCAAAGGAACCGACCATCCCTCGGCGGCCGCATCGATCGTCAGCGACACACCCAGGCGCCCGGCGTACTGTCTGGAGTCGTCCGCGAGCCGGGCCACCGTGGTGTCGTCGTGGTCCGGGTCGTGGTGGAACAAAACTAAACGGTGACACCCGGCCTCAGCCGCGAGGTCCACCGCCTGGCGCGGGCTTGAATGCCCCCACCCGACGCGTTGACCCACATGATCGGGGAGGTACATCGCGTCGTGGATAAGGACGTCCACGCCTTGCAAGAAATGTACAAGCCCGTCGCGCCATTCCGGCGGTGTTCCATAGTGGGCCCCAACCAGCTCGTTGTCTGTGACATAGGCCACAGTTTTCCCTTCTGGAGGGCAGGAAACCCGAAATCCGAGGGTTCGTCCCGGGTGACGGAGCGGGTACGCTTCGATTCCGAATCCGCCGGTTGTGAACCGCTCGGTGTCAATTTCCATCACGTGGACTGAGGCGCTTACCTCGGAAATCGGGACGGGGAATACGCTGGGGTCCATCTGATTTCCGAGAATGGTAGCCAGAGGGGCCTGGTCTTGGCGCGGACCCCAGATTCGCAGAGTCCGGCCCGACTGGTACAAGGGCGCGAAAAACGGAAGTCCTTGGATATGGTCCCAATGCGTGTGGGAAAGGACCAGGTCTACCTCCGGTTCCTCACGATGGGCCAAGGCGTTTCCGAGGGTCCGAATCCCCGTTCCAGCGTCCAGGATCAGGCTCTTGCCGTTTGCTTCGATCTCGACACACGCGGTATTTCCGCCAAACTGCCGCGTGGACTCTCCCGGCACGGGAATCGAACCCCGAGTGCCCCAAAACGTGACTCGGTTGAGTGTGGGCGGTTCTTTGGGCGAGTGGAGGGTGGGCGGCGCGCCGACCACGTTCACGCCCGCTGCGCGGCGAGGCGGAGGGCAGTGCGGTCCTTCAGGGTGATTTCGCGCCGCGACATTGTGATGATTCCCCGAATGACCAGGCTTCGAATGGTGCGGGACACCGTTTCCCGGCTCGCACCGACCATCTGGCCGAGGGTCGCGTGGGTCAGGCGACGGGTGATCTTTTCACCGCCCTCTTCATCGGCCAGCTGGAGCAGGAGATGGGCGATGCGGCCATTGACGTCAAGGAGAACCAAGCTGCTGATGGTCTCATCCGCCCGCCGGAGCCTTTGGGAGAGCTCGCGAAGCAGCGCAATCGCAATGTCTGGGGAACTCCGTAGCCGGGCCTGAAAATCGTCCCGGCGGAGTTGTAGCAGCGTCGCATCGGTCATGGCGACCACATGAGCGGATCGGGGCTCGTTGTCGAGCAAGGCCATCTCCCCGAAGAAATCCCCGATTCCAAGCACGGAGAGGATGACCTCGCGGCCGTCCTCGTGGATGATTACGACCTTGACCTGACCTCCCGCGATCAGAAACAGGGCATCTCCCTGGTCGCCCTGGGACAGGATGATGCTCGATTTAGGGAAGCTCCGTTCCCGGGCCAAGACCGCGAACGCCTTCAGCTCCTCTTCGGGCAGTAGCGCGAAGAGGGGAACCTTCTTGAGGACGTCCAGCGGGGTGAGCATGCCTGACCCAGGGTCGATGTGTGAGGGGACGATACGTCGAGTAGAGGAACGGTGTCAAATCGGCGCTGGTGGTGCCTGAGCCCTTGCGCGCCTTCGGGCCCAGCTCGTCCGCTTGATTTTGGGGCCCAGACGCGGCTAAAATTCATGGCTATCGTGGCTTCACATTGGGGCTACGGCGTCTAGGTCTGGAGCGAACTGTGAAGCCGAATCTGCACCCTATGTATCGTGCGCTGACTGCCGAGTGCGCCTGTGGAAACAAGGTGGAAACCCGGTCGACAGCCGCGACAATCCACGTCGAGGTCTGTGCCCAGTGCCATCCCTTTTTCACCGGTAAGCAGCGTTTAGTGGACACCGCCGGCCGAGTCGATCGGTTCCGCCGGAAGTACGGCACCGGTGGTGCAGCTGCTCCCAAGGCCTAAGTCATGGAAGCCCGACTCCGCCAGGCACTCGCCCGGGCGGAGGTGGTTGCCCAGGAACTCGCCGACCCATCGACTGCCAAAGATTCCGCTCGGCTCACGTCCTTAGGACGAGAGCACGCCCGGTTAGCGCCAATCACCCGGCTCGCTCCCCGATTGGGGCAGCTGGAGGATGAACTGAGACAGGCTCGGGAGTTGGCCGATGACGCCGACCCTGAGCTTGTTGCTTTGGTGCGCGCCGACCTGAACCGGTTGCCGGGGGAAATCGCATCCCTCCGATCCGAGCTCAAAGAGCTCCTGATGCCGCGTGACCCACTCGAAGACCGCGATGCGATTCTCGAGATCCGGGCCGGCACCGGCGGGGATGAGGCCGCGCTTTTTGCCGCGGACCTATTGCGGATGTATACCCGATTTGCCGAGCGCCGCGGGCTCAAAGTGGAGCCGTTGTCCATTAGCGACGGGACCCTCGGGGGTGTCAAGGAAGCGATCCTCGCAGTCCGTGGTTCGGGCGCCTACGGCCTCCTCCGGCGGGAGTCGGGGGTCCACCGGGTTCAACGAGTACCCGCGACCGAGACTCAGGGCCGGATTCACACGTCCGCGGCAACCGTCGCGGTTCTTCCGGAAGCTGAGGAAGTCGACATCAAAATCGAGCCGAACGACCTCAAAATTGATGTCTTCCGGTCGTCCGGACCGGGGGGCCAGAGCGTGAACACGACCGACAGTGCGGTACGGATCACCCACTTGCCCACCGGGCTCGTCGTCAGCCAGCAAGACCAAAAGTCCCAGCTCCAGAACAAGATCAAGGCCATGGGCGTGCTCCGGGCGCGATTGCTGGATCGGATGATTTCGGAGCAGGAGGCGGCGCGCTCGGCCGAGCGCCGTTCTATGGTGGGCACCGGAGATCGGTCCGCCAAAATTCGGACCTACAACTATCCTCAAAGTCGGGTCACAGATCATCGAATCAATCTGTCCGAGCACAACCTGGCCGCCGTCATGGACGGAGACATCGAGCCCTTTGTCGTCGCATTGCGGGCGGCGAGCGAAAAGGAAATGGGTCGTGCCTGAAGTGCGAAGTGAGGCGCGCGACCTGGTGGCTACTGGCGTCGCCCGTCTTCATGCCACCGCCGCCAAAGATGCGCGGCGCGAGGCCATTACACTGTGGTGTGGTGTGTCGGGGCAGACCCCGGGTGGCTATTTTCTCTCCCAGGAACAACTGGTGGGCACTGACCTTCGGCAGGCTTATGCTGAGGCGGTGGACCGCCGGCTCGCGGGCGAGCCCATTGCCTATGTGACCGGTTCGATTGGGTTCCGACGCTTGGTCCTGAAGAGTGATGCCCGCGCCTTGATTCCTCGGCCGGAAACCGAAGGGCTCGTCGATCTTGTGCTACAGATGGAGCCCGTCGGCGTGGTTGCCGATATCGGTACCGGCTGCGGGTGCGTTGCACTGAGTTTGGAAGATGAAGGGCGGTTCACCGAGGTGCTTGCGGTGGATGTGTCCACGAGTGCGCTCACCCTGGCCCGGGAGAACGCGGGCGCCCTTGGGAGTAGTGTGCGTCTGTTCCACGGGGATCTGTGCGCACCACTCGGCAATGAATCCTGTGATGTGGTCGTCGCGAATTTACCGTACCTCACCGAACAGGAATACGGCGTGTTGGACGGGACGGTGAAGGGGTGGGAGCCCAAGCAGGCTTTGGTTGGGGGCGAGGACGGTCTGTTCCTGATTGGCCGGCTGATTTGGGAAGCCCTACGCGTCGTCCGCGGAGGTGGCCTCCTCGCGTTGGAAATCGATAGCTCGCGTGCGGCCGAGTCGGCTGCGCTGGCTCACAGCGCCGGATGGCGCGATGTGACCGTTACCCAAGACCTATTCGGGCGCGATCGGTTCTTAACCGCACGCCGGGAGAAACCCACGTGATCGAGGAGAAGGCGTTAGATCTAGGCCGTCTCATTGGCCAATCCGCAGAGTACCAAGCCTTGCGCCGGGCCGAAGGAGATTTGCGTAGCGACCCGGAGACGGTGGCGAAACTCGACCGGATTCAGACCCTAGCGCGCCAAGTCGATTCGGTGGTAGCCCAAGGCCAAATGCCCGATGAGGCCACCGCACAATCGTACGAAGAGGCCGTCCATCAGCTCGAGCTCAGCACCATCGGACAGGCTTATGTCGTTGCGCGGGCCAATTTCGAGAAACTGATGACGAAGGTGAACCAATTGATCGCTCAGGGTATGGAAAAAGGTGTGACGAGCAAGATCATCTCGCTCTGATGGCGACGTCCGGCTTCTTTCTCGTCGTGGAGGGCCCCGAGGGCGCGGGAAAGTCCACGTTGGCGCGCGCCCTGGCCGACCGGATGACCACGGCTTCAATCCCGTTCATTCAGGTGCGCGAGCCGGGAGGGACCCCGACCGCGGAGGCGCTGCGCCAGGAGCTTCTGATTGCGGACCGGGCTTGGACCGCGGAAATGGAGCTGTTGTACATCGCGACGGCTCGGGCGGATTTGGTGAGCCACGTGATTCGTCCGGGGTTGGAATCGGGGAAGGTCGTGCTCTCGGACCGCTACGATCTATCAACCCTCGCCTATCAAGGGGCCGCGCGAGAGCTTCCATTGCCGATGGTTGCCTGGGTGAACCACGCCGCGACCGGTGGGCTCCGACCCGATCTCGTCTTGGTCCTCGACCTTCCCGCGGCGATCGGCCGAGACCGTCAGCTGACAGCAGGTAAACGCCAGGACCGGCTGGATCGAGAATCCGGACTGTTTCATGAGCGGGTCGAGACCTACTACCGGCAAGTGCGAGGCGAATCCGTTCACCATTTGGACGCTACGCACTCGCCCGGCGAACTCCTCGATGAAGCGTGGCAGGTGCTCCAAAAGACGAGCCCTAGGTTTTCGAATCCCGCTGCGCCGCACGAGTCCTGAGGATATAGATGAAATCACGGTGGATCGTTCTCGGAGGGGTAGCCCTCACTTGCTTTTTTGGAGGCGGATTTCTCCTTCGTCGCGGAGTCACAAGACCCGTGGTGGTCGGCCCGGCCAATCCGCTCTTCGATGCGGTCTTCAGTCATGTCGCCCACAATGCGGTCGATTCCCTTTCGGAATCGGAGATATACCGGCGGGCGGCGCGCGGCCTGTTGGAAGAGATCCCCGACCCTTACTCTGCGCTGAGCCTCGGAAGAGAACGCACTGCGTTTGCGGAGGAGGCCAGCGGTTTCTTTGTCCCACTCGGTGCGCAATTTGATTGGCGTGATGGGATTCTGACTGTGGTGGCCGCGTTTCCGGACGGACCCGCGGAGACGGCGGGACTGGAAACCAGCGACCAGATCGTCGAAGTGGGTGGCCGGGGCATTCTCCAGTCCACCCGGCCGGAGGTTGCCCGGCTCTTGCGCGGCGAACCGGGGACGGTTCTTAGCCTGAAAGCACATCGGCCCGGCGTCCCCGGGTTGATGGAATTCACTCTGACCCGCGGTGGATCTCGGGCCGCCTCGCTGCCCATCGCCGTGCTCTTGGACCATGGCATTGGGTATCTCGCGCCGGCCCTGGGCGGAGATGGAGGCGCCAAGCGAGCCGGATCGCAACTTGACTCGCTCCGTCGCCTCGGCGCCAAGGCCCTCTTGCTGGATCTCCGCGGCAATCCGATGGGGTCCGAGGACCAGGGAGTGGCCTTTGCGGACCTGTTCTTGGACCCCGGCCAGACGATCCTAGTGGTGCGGGGACGGTCGACCGAACAACAGCGGTTCTTAGGCCGAACCCCGCAATCGTTCCGTGACATGCCCATTGTGGTTCTGGTGGACCACGGGACCTCGAGTGGGGCGGAGATCATCGCTGGGGCCCTTCAGGATCACGATCGGGCCCTGTTGGTAGGGACCCAGACGTTCGGCAAAGGCGCGGTACAATCGGTGTTTCCTTTGGACGGCGACGGAGATCTTCACCTCACCACCGCCCGCTGGTTCACTCCGAATGGCCGGCCGATTCAACATCTCCGGCGCCCGGAAGACGACCCGTCGGGCGCGGCCCGCGCCGATTCCACTCGAGATTCGGTCCCGTCATTTCGGACCGATGCGGGACGGATCATCAAGGGTGGCGGCGGTATCGCACCGGACCTGCTCGTTTCGAGTGATTCTTTTTCCGCTGGCGAGCGCGTGCTGCGCCATGCAATCGGGGTGAAGCTTCCGCTATATCGGAGCGCCCTCCTCGCGGTGGTGCTAGCGACTAAGAGCGACGGCGTGGCGCGCAACCCGGGTTTCCCGATCACGACCGCGCTGCGGGAAGCGTTCTTGATGGAACTCGAGAAGCATGGGGTGCCAGTCCCTGTGAAAGCATGGGCCGACGGGCAATCGATGGTCGATCGGGATCTCGGGTTTGGCCTCGCTCGCGCACTCTTCGGACGCCCGGCGGAGATTGTGCGCCGCACGAGCGGAGACCGCCAGCTCGAAGCGGGTATCAAACTGCTGCAGCGCGCCACCACGCCAGCCTCGTTGCTCGCGCTCGCTCCGCGTCCTTGAAGGACCAGTTTCCGTATGGATGACCAGACGGGCACGGCGATCATTGGGGCGGGTCGCATGGGGCAGGGTATCGCCCTCGCCCTGGTGGCGCAGGGCGTTCACGTGGCTCTCCTGTCGCGCGGGCGTCGCACGCTCGAAACGCCGCTCGTCCATTACTCCGGTACTTGGGAAGAAGGGATCTTCTCCGCCGAGACCGTCCTCTTGGCCGTACCCGATGACGCCATCGCGTTTGTCGTTCAGTCTCTGGTCGAGCGAGGCGCGATCGAACCCCGCCACGTGATTCTCCATCTCTCCGGCTTGCTCGACCACAGTGTTCTGGAGCCGCTCACGTTCACCGGCGCGGCGCTAGGTTCATTCCATCCGCTACAGTCCGTGGCTCGGCCCCGAGAAGCGGCCGCTCGATTGCGCGATTCCTACGTCGGCATCGAGGGGCAACCCCGGGCCATGGTCAGCGCGGAGGCGCTCGCCGCGCGACTCGGCCTCCGCCCAGTCCGACTGCCTCGCGGTGCCAAGACGGCCTATCACATCGCCGCGACCCTAGTCTCCAACTATACCATGGGTTTGCTTGGCCTGGCCCAGCGCCTGGTCATACAACAGGGGGTCCCGGAAGTGCTGGCGGCGAAGATGTACGTGCCGTTGTTGGAAGGATCGGTCGATAATGTTGGGGCGATGGGGCTTCCCGCCGCGCTCACCGGAGTGATCCGCCGAGGCGACGTCCATAGTATCGAGGCCCATCTTGCGGCCCTCGGCATCGAGGAGCGACGGGTATACTGCTTGGTCGGCCGGGAGGTCCTCCGGCTCGCGCGCTCGGCCGGACTCGATGAGGAGCGAGCGAACCGGATCGAACGGATGCTGGTGGACGCTGGAAGCCGCTAGGGACGGGCGGAATCGGGGCTACCCTTGGTCGCCCCGATCGACAATCCGAGTCCCCTTCGGCGGTTCGAACGTGAACAGGCTCTTATTCACCTGGTCGTTCGTATGAATTCGGGTCAGGATCAGCGTGCGCTTGGCCCCGGAGGCCTCTTCGATTTCAATCCGACGAGGGAGCGCGTCGTCCTTGTCCAACCAGACCACGGCCCGAGTGAAGGGCATTTCGGAAGAGTTCGGCGTCAGCTCGACGACATCCATCGCCCGGTTGTTCAGCTGTTCCGGCCGAAGATACACCGAGCGATACCGCTCGGCCGGTTGATCGAGGATCCAGGCCAGCAGGTTCGGACCGTACACCGGATTGTTGGGGATCGGAAGCCGAATGACCTGGCCCGGTGTGGTGCTGGGCGTATAGATCCAGACGTGCTTGCCGTCGATGACGATCGCGTCCCCGTCCGGATCGCTGAATCGCATGGAGAGGTTGTTGTTCCCCGCCTGCACCAATTGCCCTTTGCTCTCGAAGGTCCCAATCATCTTGTCGGCAATCGTCTGCTGAAAATCCGCGCGGAGGCTGCTGAGGCTTCGGTAGACCCTGCTGGCGCGGCCGATCACCGCGTTGGCGTCCTGCGCGTTGAGGTGGTGGGGTCGGGGGAGCGCCGCAAGTGCGAGGAGTACGGCGGTGAGTGGCGCGAGTTTCATCAAGGCACGAGTTCCGCCGCGGCCACCCGCCGACCCAAAAGGCTTGCGATGGCGTGTACGTCGCGCATCAGAGTGGAGAACTGCTCCGGGAAGAGACTCTGGCCACCGTCCGAAAGGGCCAGGTCGGGCTGGTGATGGACCTCGATGAGAAGTCCATCCGCACCGGCGGCGATGGCGGCGCGGGCCATAGCGGGCACCAGATGGCGGTCCCCGGTGCCGTGACTTGGATCTGCGATGATGGGGAGGTGCGAGAGTTGGTGCACCAACGGAATGGCGCTCAGGTCGAACACGTTACGGGTCGAAGAATCGAATCCGCGAACTCCGCGTTCGCAGAGAATCACATTCGGATTCCCTTCCGATAGGATGTATTCAGCCGACAAGAGCAATTCGGTGATCGTGGCGGCCATGCCACGCTTGAGGAGCACCGGCTTATTCAGCCGGCCCACCGCTTTGAGCAACGAATAGTTTACCATGTTGCGCGAGCCGATCTGGATGATATCGGCGACCTCTGCCACCGGTTCCAACGTTTCGACGTCCATTGCTTCGGTGACGATGAGGAGACCCGTTTCCGACCGGACCTGAGCCAACAGTTTGAGGCCCTCCACACCGAGTCCTTGAAAGGAATACGGCGACGTCCTGGGCTTGAAGGCGCCCGCGCGTAAGACCGTCGCTCCGGCGGCCCGAACCGCCCGGGCGGTCTCCAGAAGTTGGCCCGCCGACTCGACGGCGCAGGGGCCGGCCATGATGACGATTTCTTCTCCGCCGATCGTGAGTCCCCCGGGCAGCTTCAGCACGGTCGGCTCGGAAACGCTTTCTCGAGCCGCGCGTCGGAAGGGTTTTGCGTCGGAGATGATGTCTTCGACGCCCGGAAGCGCGCGAAGCCTACGCGGGTCAACCCGGCTGCGGTCTCCCTCAACGAGAATTGCTGACCGATTGTAGCCGGTCATCGGGACCGGGCGCCCACCCATCTGTTCGATGGCGGTCAGGACCCTGGCCGAAAGCTCGGGGTCGGTCCCGGGATGGAGGATCACCAGCATGTCGGGTCGGTGCCTCACGCCACCTTGGGCTCGGCGGCGAGCCGGACGCCGACGATCGTGGAAACTCCGGGCTCCTGCATCGTGACACCGTACACGGCATCGGCCGCTTGCATGGTGCGCGGGTTGTGGGTGATCACCAAGAACTGCGTGCTCTTCTTGAACTCGTTGAGGAGGTTGGTGAACCGGCCGACATTCGCGTCGTCGAGTGGCGCATCCACCTCATCCATCAGGCAGAAGGGGCTCGGCTTGGTGAGGTAGATCGAGAAAAGCAACGACACCGCCACCAGAGTGCGCTCTCCGGACGAGAGCAAATGAATCCGCTGGATCCGCTTGCCCCGTGGAGCGGCGTGGATTTCGATTTCGCTCTCGAGCGGATCCTCCGAGTTTGCGAGCCGTAGCTCGCATTCGCCGCCGCCGAAGAGGGTTTGGAACACGGTGAGGAAATTGCCCTGAATCGCGGTGAAGGTCTCCAGGAACATGTTGCGCGCGGTCCCGTCAATTTCCCGAATGGCCTGAATGAGCGACTGGCGGGCCGCCACGAGGTCATCCCGTTGCGAGGTCAAGAACTCGAGTCGCTTGGTTTCTTCGGCATGCTCTTCGACCGCCAGGGGGTTCACGGGCCCGATCGCCTCCAATGCCTCGACCACCCGCGCCGCTTCCCCTTCCAATGTCTCGCGGTCGAGATCGAGGAACTGGAATCCCTCAAGCAGGGTGTCGAGGGGAGCTTTCCACTCGGTCTCGACTCGCTGTAGGATGGCCTTTCGGGTGCCCGCCACTTCGGTGAGATCAACCTCCAACCGATGAAATTCTTCGTTCATGAGTTCCAGGCTGGCCCGCGTGTCGGCCACACTGTGCTCCGCCGACGTCAACGCCGCCGCGGCAAGGACGAGTTCATCCTCAGCCAGCGTCGATTGGCGGCGGAGTTCGGCGAGGGCCGCTTGCTGCTCCGCGTGTGCCTCACGCCACTCGGCCTGCTGTGCGGTAAGCGCTGCCGCGTCGCCTTCGATCTGGGCGAGCTCGGTCCGCAGTGTGAGGATGCCTGCTTCGGCCTCCGTGATGGTGCCGGTGGACCGATCGATCCGTTCCCGAATCGAGGCAAGCCGAGCCGCGACGTGCGCTTCTTGGACTTGCCATTGAACCCGGCTTTCGCGGGCACTCTCCTGTTCCGTTTCAATCGTGCCCAGTGCACCCCGCGCGCTACCAAGGCTTGCTTCCAGCCGGGCGCGGGCCGATTCACCCGTCGCTAGCTCGTCACCGACCTCGCCAAGGCGTCGTTGCGCATCGGCGATGCGTTCTTGGTTGCGGACGAGGCGGCTCTCGGCCTCGTTCACTTCGCGGACCAGGTTGGCCACGAGGCGCTGTGCGTCTTCGCGGGCCGCGATGGCCTGCCGCTCCGCGTCTCGCGCGCTATCGGCGCCGGCCGAGGCCGCTTCCGCGGCCCGTTCGGTGTCGCCCAACCGAGTGGAAGTGGCGCTGAGGCGCGCAAGGATGTCGTGCAGAGTGTGCTCGTTGGCTTCGACCTCCCGCGTGAGGGTCACCAATTCGGCCCGGCGCTGAAGGGGGCCGGAAGGGCTGGTCACACCCGCGAGGAAGACCGCTCCGCTCGGGCGGCGCAGCACGTAGCCCGATTCATCCAATACTTCATGGCCTCCAAGCAGGGCTTCCACCCAGGGCGCCGCAGGCCCATCGGCTCGAAGCCGATGGGCGAGCGGATGACTACCACCCGGCGATGACTGCGGTCCGGGATCCAGCGGTAGGAGCACCAGCGCACCCGGCTTGGCGTCGTGGTGCCAGGCGCGGATCTGTTCGATGGCGTTCCGGTCCCGCACGAGTACCGCATGGACCCACTCGCCCAAAAGGCGCTCCGCGAGCTCCGCGTCTTGCCGGTCGGTGGACACAAAGTCGCTCAGTGGGCCGAGCACCGCATCGCCGAATTGCTGCCGAGCCGCGAGCAGCGCCGCGGCCGCCGGCGCCAGTCCCACACGATCCCGCTCCAGTTCGCCCAGTGCCTGTCGTCGGGCGCTCACTTGGGCGAACTGGAGCGGGATCGTGTGGGACTGGCGCCGGCGGCCGCGGCGCTGCTCGCGGCTCGGCAGCAATTCGGCGATGCGGTGCTCGGCCCACTGAGCGA
>JANYKV010000160.1 GCA_025358055.1 Gemmatimonadota bacterium | reverse complement strand
CCTGCAACGGCTTGCATTTCCAAACTCTCCGATCCTGAAGTACCCGGCAGTTCCGCCCGTCTTGAAAATGTGGCTTGCGCACGGATTGCAATACAGATTGCCGTCTCCGATGCCAAGCCCGGCGCCATACCACAGACCCTGACGCGCCGCCGCCGGGCCAGTCGCATACTGCTGGGCGGAGACGGCGAGCGCCGGAGAGCAAGCCAACGCAAGGAATACGACCGCGCCAGGAACAAGACGCATCGGGTGCCTTTGGGGTTAGAAGAGTTTGGAAATGCAAGCCGTTGCAGGCTGGGCCTACCGCCCGCGCTTCCAGACAAGCAATCGGGCAGAAAGTGTGCCCTAGCCCATTGGCCTGAAGACGACGAAGGAGGGGACGAGTTGCACAGATACCGCTCCGCCGTACGGGCTGATCGGATCGCCACTTACGGACGGGGCGGTGGTTCCTTCCGTGCCGAAACCCCAACGTACCTCGGCATCAGGCCCCCGAAAGCGAGGTCGCCTAAGACGAGTCATCTTGCGGAGTGCTGCAGTGCAATGGAACGGACCTCGCTGTGCATCCCTTTGCAGGCGGCCGGTCCACCTGCCTCTCGACACGGCCCCTCAGTTGGGGGCATGCACCTCACTGGAGCCGTAGTTGCGGTTGAGGCCGATCCGCGGACCATTCATCCGGACACTCGCATTGTTGAGCTGGGCGACGAACTGCCGGATCGACCCCGGGAACGACTCCGTCGATCCATGCTTCCCGAAGGGATCGGTGTACCACACCGGCGGACCAAGGGCATTCTCGAGGCGATTCGCATTGATGTCCACCACTCTCTCGATACCATCGAATGGCGAGCGGGGGTCGTCGAATGTGAGCTGGGATATCGGTAGAGCAAGCACCTCGGTGCAACGACTTCCACGCACGCGGTTGCCCGCTCCGTTCGTCAGGTAGCACAGGTCTATGGTGTGACCGAGGTTGTTACTCGCGGCGGGGTCGTACAACCGCGCGGGATTTAGGACCTGGAAATAGGGATTGAAGGAAGCGATCGTGCGACCGTCCGACAGACGAATCTGTGACGACGTCTGCCAGCTTTCATGGAGCGTGGGCTCGAAAGGCGATTGTTGACCCGGCGGCACAAACAGGTACTGATCGGCACACGCGCGATCGGGCAGAATCCGTTTGCCGCCGCCGGCCGGTGAGTTCGCCGGTGCAGCAGGACCCACCGACACATGCGCCTGGTGATCACAGCTTCGCACGAATTCCCCCGGGGTACCAATCGCGGTCAACAGCGTCGCATGGATTTCCGTACCATCCGTACATTTGATGTGGTATGCCAATTCGTGGAGGTTATTGGTGAAGGCGTCCTTGGAGTGCGTACCCTGGTGCAGCTTGGTGAGCACATCGCATTGGATGCCGAGAAGAATGGAGGGATCGTCTTTATCGTGCATGGGGATCCCGTTTTCCCATTCCACTTTGTGCCCGACGTGGTCTTCGTGGCGCGGATTGACCGGGTCGTAAGCGTCGAGCTGCTCGTTGGCATATCCAAACGGGATGTCGCCCGCGAGCTGGTATAAATTCGAACCATGCGGATCGCGACCGTGCTCATGGCCGAAACTACAGCCAGTTCCAGGATCGATCGGCGGATGCCATGTCGGGTAGAGTTTTCCATCCGGTCCCACGACCGAGTATTTCTGATGGACGGATATCGGGCACGTGTCCCCGTTGCCCGGTGCCCAGGCGTGGAACGCCACGCTCTCCTGGGGCACAGCGGTTTGGTCGGGAGCACTGATGGGGGTGGCGTTTTGACACGCCACGATCGGAAGGACCACGGCCATCAGTTCGACCATCAGCGGCCGCCGAAACACCAAAAGCGAAGCACGCATAGGGCCTCCTGGGGCGAAACGGGACGGGACAGGGTGTGTAGACGATCGCAGGGGACCGACTGCATGAAAGACGTCACGATCGGGGCAGTGTTAAGGGCGGCAGGGTGGGAGGGCGGGAGGGAGATGAAGGACGGCATGTGAAGGAGGCAAGAATCACGACGGCAAATGAAAGGCGGCAAAAACCATCCTCCTTCTGCGCTTAGCGGAGAGGGGGCCGGGGGGGAGGTGTCCAGCGGGGGACACGGGTAAGGTACCGTCGAGCGAGGCCCAAGTGGAACCAAGCGCGAGATGGGGGCACTGAAAACTCCTGGAAGAAAGGAAACCTCGTGCGGTTCGTGGGTCGCGGACCCATTTACGACAAGGAGCCCGAGCGGGTTTCACCGCACGGGCTCACAAATGCACCAGATGGAAACTGCTAGCGAGGCGCGATGGCCGGCGCGGTCGCTCGAACCGGAGTCAGCCAGCCATCGGGGACCGGAATTTCACCGTGCACGGCTTTCTGGAACCGCTGCTGTAGGAGCTTGGTGATCGGGCCGGTCTTTCCAGCCCCGATCGCAATTCGGTCGATGCTCCTAATTGGCGTCACTTCCACCGCGGTGCCGGTGAAGAACACCTCGTCCGCGTTGTAGAGCATTTCACGCGCAACCGGCTGCTCCGAGACCGGAATGCCGAGATCTCGGGCAAGCATCAAGATGCTATCGCGGGTGATTCCGGACAGCATGGTGCCGTCGACCACCGGCGTGACCAGGGTCCCTTTTCGCACGAGGAATACATTTTGCCCGCTGCCTTCGCTCACCAGGCCACCCGGACTCAGCGCGATGGCATCCGCATAGCCGTGTGCTACCGCCTCCATTTTCGTGAGCTGGGAGTTGTTATAGTGCCCAGCCGACTTGACGGTAGCGGGATACGTGTTGGGCTCGGCCCGTTGCCAACTCGAGATGCAGACGTCCACGCCCTCTTCGAGAGAGCCGTCGCCCAGATAGGCGCCCCAGGGCCAACACGGGATATAGGTGTGAATCGGGCTTCCCACCGGATTCATTCCGATTGAACCGTAACCACGAAGCACGCAAGGACGGATATAGCAGGCCTCATACTTGTTCCGAGCCACCACTTCGGTGCAGGCCTTCGTCAGCTCTTCCTTGGTGAATCCGGCGTCCATCCGGTACACCCGACACGAATCGAACAGGCGGGCCAAATGGTCGTCCAATCGGAAGATGGCCGGGCCGTCCACGGTCTTGTAGCACCGCACGCCCTCGAACACGGATGAGCCGAATTGTACCGCGAGCGCCAGAACATGAATCTTCGCATCGTGCCACGGGATGAACTTGCCGTCCTGCCAAATCCATTCCCCTTCGATCAGCTTAGTCGCCACCTGTCCTCCCGGCCGGGGTGATGCAATTGGGCAATATGGCGGCCTTCCGAATTGTATGCAAATCATGCCCCGGGGCCGCGAGGAGCGCCCCATCACGCGGAATCGGAATCATGGGCTCACCGATTTACGGTTGCCGTTCGTAAACCACTTTGCCGCCCAAAATGGTCAGGTCTACCCGCGTCGTGAGTATCTTCGCCGCCGGAACGGTGAGCAAGTCATGATCGAGGACGATGACGTCCGCCAGTCGTCCGGGCTCCAACGTTCCCTTCGTGCCCTCTTCGTGCGTGAGATAGGCTCCACTCCGAGTGTACATCCGGATGGCGTCGCGCATGGACACCCGCTCGTCCGGGCCGTACACTTTGCCGCTCACGCCTTTGCGGGTCACCGCGGCGTACAATCCGACCATCGGTCCGATCGGCATGATGTCACTACCGAACGCCATGAAGATACCCGCTCGAATCGGCGTCGCGATTGGATTGTTGTGTTGCAGCCGGCGTCCGTCGAGGTACGCGGCGTACCGTCCTTCGATGGTGTATGTGAAGTTAGGTTGTTGGGCGATGAGCAGGCTGTCCTTTGCCATGGTCATGAGCGTCTGCCGCGGAGGCAACATAGAAAAGTGATTGAGATAGTGCCGGTGATCGGGCCGCGGGTTTTCGCGAAGGACTCGATCGAAGACCTCGACCGCCATGGCGATAGCACCGTCCCCGATGGTGTGGACGCCGAACTGCCATCCCATCGCGTGACCCGCTTTGACAATGCGGTAGACCTCCTCCTCGGGGCGGACGAGTTTGCCCCGGTAGTTCGGCTGACCTCTGTAGGGCTCTACCGTGTACGCGGCTGGGCCGGTGAATCCACCGTCGATGTAGAGCTTAATCGCGCCGAGTCGGAGGCGATCGTTCCCGGCTCCGGTAATTCGGCCGAACGCGCGGAGGGCCGAATCGCCCGGCCATTGAATTTGGACCGCGGCCCTCGGCAGCTCATTCCCGAGTTGCGCATACAGGCGCTCCCACTCCGAGAATTCGGCAAGGCTCACATCTGCCGGAATGAGGCTGGTGATACCCAGCCGGAATTGATCCCGCAGTTTGGCGAGAAAGCTGAGTCGAAGCTCTTCGGGTGGCGGCACGGGGACCAACTCGCTGAACAGGTCCCCTCGTTCCCGGACAATGCCGTTCAGGTCACCGCGGGTATCATGTTCGAAAACCCCCCGTTCCGGATCCGGGGTGGCGCGCGTGATATGGGCCAATTCGAAGGCTTTGCCGTTCACCACCACACTGTGCCCACCGGCCCGATAAAAGACCACGGGGTTGGCCGGCGCGGCCCGATCGAGATCGCGCCGGAGCGGCCGGCGTCGTTCGGCCAATTGGTCTTCCGACCAGCCGTAGCCGGTGATCCACTCACCCGGCCCCAATTTTACCGCCATCGCTCGAGTCCGGCGGATGATGTCCGCAATTGAGCGGGCGTCGCTCAAGACGATGTGGCGGGCCGGGTCCCCGCTCAGGTGGGTGTGCGTGTCGTTGAAGCCGGGTAGCGCCAATCGCCCCTTCAGGTCGATCACCCGGGCAGCGACATAGCGGCTCACCAGAGTGTCGCCTCCGATGGCCAGAATCCTTCCGTCTCGGATCACGATGGCGTGTTGAATCGAGAACGCATCATCCACCGTGAGAATCTTGCCGTGATGCAAAATCACATCGGCTCGCTCCTGGCCCGATAGCGGGAGGAGAAGCCCGCCTATCAAATACGTGAGCAGGGCTCGGAGCATTCGCCCGCTGTAGCCGTTCATCATCGAATCGTCACTTTCTGGGCCACCTGAACATGGCCGTCCTTGAGGAAGTGGAGGACCAGCTCGTTGAACGTGGCCGCGGCGGCGTAGTTGAGTAGATGGGGCAAGCCCTCGAAGGTCGCGAGCTAGGCGTCGGGTAACCGCGCCCGCAAAGTATCCGCAGCGCGTCGCACATCGGAGAGATCCGCTCCGCCCACCAGAATCAAGGTCTGGGCCTTGAGTTGCTCCAGCCGCTGCAGGGCGGGCGGCTCGACGGGGCGAAGGTTACGCGCATCCTGCTTCCAGAGCCTGGAATTGCCCACCACAATTGCATGAACTCGGCGGGCCGCCGCCGGGTCATTCGGTACCGCCATGATAGGTGAATCGGCCAAAAGCGCCGACGCCTGGGTCGTGTCTCCGGCCCGCACCGCGGCGATGATCGGAGCAAACCAGGTGGGAAGTTCCTGCGGTTGGAATCCGCTGAAGCTCGGCGAAGCTAGGACCAATCGGCTCACCCGGTCCGGAAAGAGCAATGCGAAATCGGTGGCGACGCTCGCACCAGCCGACAGCCCGACGAGAGAGGCTTGCTGGACTCCCAGCCGATCAAGCAGCTGACGAAGGTCGTCGGCTGCGCGAATCGGTGCGGTCGCTCCGGCCGACTTCCCGTGCCCGCGGAGATCGTACCGAATCACTCGGAATCGGGCTCGGAAGGCCTCCATCTGACCGTCCCACATCCGGCCATCGAGATTGGAGCCGTGGATGAATACGACGACATCACCCTGCCCACCACTCTCGTAGGCGAGCCCTTCTAGCGTGACACCGACGTGAGATGGAAGGGTGCTCGCATGGGTGCAGGCCCCGAGGGTGAGAAGCAGCGGCAGAAGCACACCGGCGGGTCGAGACGGCATCGACATGGTTTCGTATCCAGGGACAAGGTACTAGGGACAAGGCACTCCGGATGTTACTGTCACTCCGCTAAGACGACAAGCGAAGCGTTTCGGAGTTCCTTTCCCTGGCGCCGCTACCCTGACCCATTGGGTCCATCCGGCCGAGCGATTCTCGCTCTATATTTGGGCGCGGGTCGCATACTGGCCCGCTCTGACCGACACTGGAGAACTATGTCCAAGGATTTCACCGGCCGAGTTGCCATGATAACCGGCGCCGCGCGCGGCCTCGGACGCGCCGCGGCTCGAGCCCTGATCGAACGCGGCGCGTTGGTGGGGGTGAACGTCCGGGACAGCGCGCGGGCGGAAGCGCTTGCGCGGGAACTCGGCACCCAGGCGTTTCCGGTGCCCGGCGACATCACCGAAGCTTCCGCTCTGGCCCGAATGGTCTCCCAAGTTTCTGAACGCGCCGGCCGCCTCGACATTCTGGTGAACAACGCAGCCCATGCCACCGGCACGCGATTCGAGCAAATCACCGAAGCCGAGTGGCGCCACACCCTGGATGTGAACCTGACGGCTCCATTCCTGCTCACCCAAGCGGTTGTGCCCATCATGCGGCATCACCACTACGGCCGGATCATCAATATTTCTTCGACAGCCGGACGCCAGGTGAGCACACTCGGCGGCGCGCACTACACGGCCTCCAAAGCTGGCCTCCTCGGCCTCACACGTGCTTCGGCCAAAGAGTTGGGGGTTCACGGCATTACCATCAATGCCATCTGCCCCGGCATGATCAATACCGAACTGACGCGCGAAAACGCGACCGACGAACAGCTCGCACGCATCAGCCAGACGTACCCCGTTCGCCGCTTGGGAAACGCGGAAGAAGTCGCTGAGTTGATTTGTTTCATCGCCTCCGAACACGCGGGATACATCACCGGCGCCTCATTGGACATCAATGGCGGCGACTTGATGATGTAAGCGGCGGAACTGGCCGAGTTCCCTCAACCCACCAAAGGAACCACGATGCGGGATACCCGGCGTGTCATCGTAGCGCTGCTCCTGGGCCTCACCCTCGGTATCATTGCGGCTTCGACCCAGAACACCTTGCTCCGCGGCGCGGCAACCATGGCGCAGCCGATCGGAACCCTCTGGATCAACGCCATCCGAATGACGGTGATCCCGCTGGTGATCTCCCTGCTCGTCACCGGGGTGGCCTCCGCGCGCGATGTCCAAACCGTCGGGCGAGTGGGTCGGCGAACCATTCTCGTGTTTGTCGCGATGCTTACCGGTATGGTCCTGATCACCGGCCCCCTCGCCCTGCTGATCGGCCAGGCCCTACCTCGCGACGCCTTGTTCCGCCCGGCGCTCCCGGCCGGCGCCGCGGAAGCGGCCGGTGAGGTGGCGAAAAGTGCAGCCGCGGTCCCTACGCTCGCCGATTGGCTCACGAGTTTGATCCCCACTAATCCGATTCACGCCGCGGCCGAGGGCGCGATGATCCCGCTGATCGTCTTTGCGCTGCTCCTCGCCCTCGCGATTTCGCGAAGCTCCGCGGAACACCGGGATACCTTGGTCCGATTCTTTCGAGCCTTCGGGGAGGCGATGCAAGTCCTGGTAGGTTGGGTGATCGCGGCCGCTCCTATCGGCGTGTTCGCCTTGATGTTCTCCCTTACGGCCCGCACTGGCGTAGGCCTGGCAGGTGCCATCGGCATATACATCCTCGTGTATTCCGCCACCTGCATTGTGTTCGTGCTCCTTACTTTCCCAGTTGTCGCCGTCTTCGGTAAAGTCCCCTTCCGTCAATTTGGCCGCGCGCTCGTCTCACCCTTGCTGATTGGAGCGAGCTCCAGCTCTTCGATCGCGACCCTACCGGCGCTCATCGAGTCTGCCGATCGCGTATTGGGTGTGTCGAAGGAAATCTCGGGGTTCGTGCTGCCGCTGTGCGTGGCGACCTTCAAATACGCGGCGCCGGTCGCATGGGTGGTCGGAACGATGTTTGTGGCGTGGTTTTACCGGATCGACCTGCACGCGCAACAGATTGCGATAGTGTCGTTCGCCGCAGTGGTGCTCAGCTTCGCGGCGCCCGGCGTGCCCCGCGGGGCCTTCCTGATGCTGGCGCCCCTCTTCACCGCCATCGGCCTCCCCATCGAAGGGATCGGGGTGCTGATCGCGGTTGATGCGATCCCGGATCTCTTCGCAACGCTGCTCAACGTGACCGGGAACTTGGCCGCGACGGCGATCATCGCCCAGGGGGAAAGAGGTGGGTGAGCGGGGACGGGGAAAGGGAAAAGGAAAGGGAAAGGAAAGAAACTGGGGGGTCCGGTGCCCTCTTTGGTCCCACCTTTTCCTTGCCGTGCTTTTTTCCTATAGTGTTTTCCCCGCTTTTCCCCTTTCCCTGTTCTCCTTCCGGCTCACAGCCCCGTCGATAAGCGGAAGATGACGTTTCGGCCCTGTTCATAGGCGAACGACTTGTAGCGGCTCAGAAAGTCGTTGTACGCCCGGTTGGTCGCGTTCCGAATCCGGATGTCGAGATAGAACTGACGCCCGCTGAACGTGCGGCTGATCCCCGCGCCGAGATGCAGTAATGCATAGCCGGCCGTTGGTTCGTCAAACTGGCCTAACCGGGTCTGCTTCGCCACCATCTGCGTCCCCACGGTGAAATACGCCCGGTTCGCTGGATTGGCTGCAGCCGTATGAATCTCCGCCTCGAGATCACCGCGGACCGGTGGGATGAGCGGGAGCGGTTCATTCGTGGCTTCGTTGGTGGCATGCACAAAATCGAATCGGCCCCTGAAGGTCAGGTTGCGGTGTGCGGCCACTTCGGTTGAAATGTCGACGCCCTGAAGCACGGCATTGGAGGTCTGCTTGTATTGATACACGGCAAAGTTGGCGATCGAACCATCATCCTGCGTCACGGCAACGCTATCACCCCGCGGCTCGATGTAGAGGTAATTGTTGATCTGATTCCGATATGCCCCGATCTCCCCACGAAACTGCCCCGTCTCCCACCGAACGCTTAGATCGGCATTGAGGCTCGTCTCCGGCTTCGCGCCGGCCAGGCCGATCTCAAACCGGTCTTCACCAAGATGCGGGCCGTTGGTGAACAATTCGAACAGGGTGGGCGATCGAAATGCGCGGCCGAGGTTGCCGGCGATTGCGAGACCCTCCACCGGGCGATAGACCAAGCCGATTTCGCCCGAAAACGCGGAGGTGTTCCGCACTTGACTCGGAAGTGCGAGGATTGCGTTGCTTTCCGCAGCAATACGGTGCACATCGCCGCGCACGCCGGCCAGGACACTCCACTGTCCAAAGGTCCCTTGCTCGAATGCGAACAGTGCGCCATTGCTGGTCGTTGCGTTCGGCACGAGCGGGAAAGCTCCGGACGTCGTGTTGTCTTGGTACATCCCCGATGCGCCGATGGTCCCCGAGAGCCAGTTCCCCGATACATGATGCAGCAAGACGTCCGTCGTGACGGTGTTAAGGAGAAGGTCAAACGACGGCTGTTCGGTACCGACGCGACTCTCGCCCACCAACTCTTTGAGCGAATGGCGCTGCCACTGGCTCTTCGTTTCAAGCCGCGTCCCGCCGCCCAACTGCCAGTTGGTAGTCGCCTGCACACGATGGTCATCCAAACGGCGCAGGGGCCCACTCACGTTATCCTCTTCCACCGGCGGACCGTCCAGAATCGCAAAGTCGCCGCCATACCTCTCGTACCGAATGGAGCCACTCGCTTTTTCGCCGTGGACGCCGAGTGCCAGCTCACCATTGATAGCGTGGAATCCGGTATCGAAAATGTCACCAGTTGGCGTCTGTTCGTTGCCGGTCGGGGTCTGGATGTTATCGGCCCGGCGACCGATTCCGGTGAACCGCCAGCCGAAGGCGCCGCTGCCTCCTTCCGCCCGCAAAAGCCCGCCGATCTCTTTGTTATTGGCGCCCCCGTACACCTCCGCCGCCCCGCGAACGAACGACCGGAGCCCCCGCGCGTCGGGGACTTCGTCGGCGACCACATTGATGACCCCGCCCAAGGCGTCCGAACCATAGAGGACGCTCGCCGGTCCGCGAATCACCTCGACTCGTTCCGCCATGCGCGCATCGATCGAGGGACCATCCTCATCGCTCCAGGAGTAGTCCTCGAGGCGGAGTCCGTTGTCGAGCACCAAAGCCCGAGGACCGGTCAGGCCTCGTATGACGGGCTTACCAACTTGTCCGCCGGTGCTCAGCATTCGAACGCCGGCGAGGCCGTCAATGGCGTGTGCCAGAGAGACCTCATGCTCGCGCCTGAGCCGCTCTCCGGAAAGCGCCGATGTCGATAGGGGAGACGCCAGAGGGGCAATCGCCTCGCGAGTGGCGGTAACCGTAATGGGCTCGAGGCGGAGACTCGTGGGGGCCAGGGTGAACGACAGGCGTTCGGCCGTGCCGGTGGTGATCACCCGCAAAACCGGCGCGTAGCCGACGGCACGGACCGTCATGGAATAGCGTCCGGAGGGCACATCGATGAACGCGAAGGACCCGTCCTTCCCGGTCGCCACATTTCGGCCCAGCTCGGCCAGCGCGACGAGCGCCCCGGAAAGCCCCTTCTTGGCCGAGTCGGTCACGAGTCCCCGAAGCGTGTCGCTGAGGAGCGGGGCGGCGCGGACGGCCCATATGTCAGGACCAACCCAACTCGCTGCGAGGGGGGTGGCCGAACCCAATGCCGTGGCGACCACGAGGAGCCCGGGAGTCCGCATCGCAAAGGCTCTCAAAGTCAAAATCTGACGCAGCATCGAAACAACCTCCTGCAAGAACCAGCCGATGGTGAGCACCGGGGGGAATGACCTCGTCCGCGTAAGTGGCTGAACGATATACCCGCTGGGCTGCCTTGGTGAAGCCAGCCCGTCGCCAAGCCGACGAGTGTACCAAAAAGTTCATGGTGCACTCTCCGAGCACCGGCTAGGGCGGTGGAGCCCACGTGTCGAGATCCTCAAACACCCCGTCGTCGTTGAGGATCTCGATTCGCATGACGGGGTGGATTTCCCACAAACTACGCCGGGTTTGTAACGCACCGCCAGAGGCGTGCAATTGCTCCGGATGTTCCTGGTCCAACAGCAGCCATCCGCTGACCCGTACTCGCCGGCCTTCGCGGGCGGCCGCCTCGATACTCGTGTGATCCCATTTCGGATGGTTCGCCCGGACTCGCGGAGTCGCCTCAGCCACGATGGAACGAGTCCGATCTTTACGAGGCTGCGCATTGAACCAGATATGCCAATCACGCTGGGTGGTATGGGTTCCGCAGTTGGTGGACTCGGGTCCCTCCACGTGCACCCCGTCGACCTCGTGAATCGTCCTCGGATCGACCGCGAAATAGCCCTCCACCACTACTGGGGTCCCCTCGACCTTGGCGACCGACTCGCTATCCGCGGCAAGCCAGGTCGCGCGAGCTCTCCGCTCCACCGGTATCGGCCATTTCAACTGGGTCAACGCCGCGTGGGTAACCGGGAGGTAGGTGCCCTCATCGACCCGGTTTTTCAGTCGATTGAGCCCCGGATCCCCTCCAATGCCCGCCGGGCCGCACCCGGAGAAGGTATGTACTTCCGGAGCGGGCTTCGGATCAACATTGGGGAGGTGAGACGAAACGTGCGCTGTGGCTTTAACCACCGCGGGGGCAGTCGATGAGTCGACGCTCGGCGGGGCGGCCCGAGCCGTTGGCCTGAGCACAACCGAGTCGCGAGCTGGGGCCGTGCTCGGGGCCGGCTTCGGTCGTGGCAGTTCGATGGGCGCCGGCGCGGCGCACCCAACCAGGCCGCCAAGGAGAAACCCAACAGAGGCGACGCGTCGCTTGAAGAGGAAGCGGAGCTCCACTCTACGGCCCGTGTCACGCTGACCGAGGGCGAGTTAGACGGGGTTCGACTGCGCGATGGTGAGCTTGAAGCCATCCGGGTCCGTCACTGCAAAAGCGCGCACGCCCCAATCCAGCATCGCCGGTTCAGCATCCAGCGTGATATTCTTGGATTTGGCGCGAGCCGCCACAGCGTCCACGTCCTGCGCCGTAAACACCCAGAAGCGGCAGCCCACACCCTTGACCCGGTCGCGCCCTTTGGCAAAGTCGTCCTGGCCCAGCATGAGCTCGCACGCCCCGGCCTTGAGGCTAACCCCCCGCAGTTCTCCGCCTGCCTCCCAGCGCTCACCCATATGGAAGCCGAGGCCATCGCAATAGAAGCGAATGGAGCGAGGCAAATCGCTCACGGTGAATCCGGGGGTGAGGCCGCGGGCGCGAAAGTTTTCCGGTTGCTGCCGCTTGGGCCGGGCGGCGGCCGATTTGGGTGTGCCCTTCCGCGCCCGCGCGGCGGGCTTCCGCACCGCGCGTTTGGCCGCGGCTCGCGGAACGGCCTTTTTCTTCGGCTTCGGTCTGGATTTCGACTTGGATTTGGATTTGGTGGCCACGGTTCGCTCCGAATGGGGAATACTGAGAGACTACACCAGAGTCGAACTCAGTGCAACTACGCTCCATTCGGCGGGATCGGGCCAACAAAAACCGCCCGAATGCGTCCGGGCGGTTCGAATGTCGCTCGGCCGCTCAAAATCAGGCAGCAAGATCTCGGAGCCACTCGCCGTGCTCGGTTTGCAGCTGATGCAGGGCGCGATCGCGCAGCTGACGAATCCGCTCCCGGGTCACGCCCATCATCTGGCCGATTTCTTCCAGGGTGCGTGACGTTCCATCATCGAGGCCGAAGTAGAGGCGAAGCACTTTCGCGTCCCGCGGAGGGAGCGTCGAAAGGGCCAGCTCGATCTCCTGGGTCCTGCTGCGGGCCATGACCGCGGTTTCGGTGCCCTCATCGGATGCGAGGGTGAATCGTTCCATCCGCTCAGTGGCGTCGCCTTCACGGAACGGCTGATCCAACCGAACGACCTCCACTTGGAGCGCGCTCAGGGACCGCGCCGCTTCAAGGGTCAGGCCGGTGGCCTGGGCCAGCTCTTCGACAGTCGGGGAGCGTCCGAGCCGTTCGCGCAGATGTGTCGTCGCTCGGCCCAGCCGATTGAGATCCGCCGTCCGATTGAGCGGCACCCGCACCGCGCGACCCTGGCGGGCAATCGCGGCTTGAATCCCTTGCCGAATCCACCATACCGCATAGGAGATGAACTTGACCCCACGATCCGGGTCGAACTTCCGCACCGCGGTCATTAAACCAAGGTTCCCTTCCCCGATCAGATCGACCAACGGCACTCCGCGATTCTGGAACTGTTTGGCGACCATCACCACAAAACGGACGTTGTGACGTGCGAGCGTTTCCTGCGCGACCACATCCCCCTTGAATGCTCGCCGGGCTAATGCCAACTCCTGATCCGAAGTCAGCAAGGGAATCCGACTGATCTCATTGAGATAGAGATCCAAGCTCTCCCGATTGTCATCGGCCCGGCTGATGGCGCCGGAATTGAACCCGCTGCCTCGTGTCTTTTTGGTTTTCATGTCCCTCTCGTTTTGGCGTTCGCGCCCGAAGGGATAGGCCAACCGAACATAGGCCGAATATATGACATAACCAGTTACAAATCAATAGTTTGCGTTCAGTTCCGACACCGACGGTCGCCGATTCACATCCAGAGAGACGGTTGGGCCCTACGATCTTGCACGATTTGGCACGTGCTTGTCCGGTCAAGGTTTACGCTAACATACTCCGTATCACGAACCACACGTTGGCGGGTCGCTCAGCCAACCGGCGCATATACCAAGCAAACCAGTGGCGACCGTAACTGATCAGGACTTTCACCGGCACCCCCGCCCCGGCCAGCGCTCGCTGCTCGGCCGAGCGGATTCCATATAGCATGTGAACTTCCCAAGTACCCGGCGTCACCTGTCGCTTCGTCGCATAGACCTGAACCCGCGACACCAGAGCCATGTCATGGGTTCCCATTACTGGACGGGTTCCTTGGCCAGTGTGGTCGAGCATGCGCGCGGCCAGCTTGAAATACTGCTCATCGACGTCCTTTTTTTCGGGGAGCGCAATGGTCGCCGGCTCGTTGTACGCGCCTTTCACCAAGCGAATTGCGGGCGCGAGGGGTAAGAGCGACTCGATATCCGCCGGGGTTCGATGAAGGTAGGCCTGGATGGCAAGCCCAACATTGGGGTGGGTCGTCCGGAGCAGCCGGAACACTTCGAGCGTGACATCCACGTAACTCGAATCCTCCATATCGATCCAGAGGAGCGAGCCGTGATCGGCGGCGGCGGCAACGAGTGCTCGGGTGTGCTCGATGCACGCGGCCTTGTCCATATCGAGACCCAACTGGGTCAGCTTGACCGAAATCGCGGCCGAGATCTTCCGCTCTTTGAGCTGGCGATACACCTCGAGGTAGTGATCACGAACGGCGAGGGCTTCCGCCGGTGACGTGATGTTCTCGCCGAGTTGAGTGAGCAAACTGCCGATGTTGATTTTGGTGAGTTCGACCGCGGCATCTAAGGCGGCACCTACATCCTCGCCGGGCATGAAACGGCGTACAGCACGGCGCATGAAGGCGCGTTTCCGAAGTTGATTCGCCATCCAGGTGCTGCGAGAAGCGCGAAGGAGAAGGGTACGCGCGATTGACATCGAGCCTCAGGGGGTTACGGTCGTGCCAATGTGACCATCCACTGACCGTTTTGCAACCCTAATGGGCGCGAATCGAGAGGTCGCGCGCGCGAGCCTATCCAGCGACGGCCGCACGGCCCGGCCGACTATTTGGGCGCCAGCCGAATCGCACCGTCCAGCCGGATGACTTCCCCGTTCAGCATCTCGTTCGTGATGATCTGGATCGCCAACGCCGCGTACTCGTCGGGACGGCCTAGTCGCGGTGGGAACGGCACCATTTTGCCGAGCGACTCGCGTGCTTCTTGGGGCAGGCCCTGCAAGAGCGGAGTATCGAACAATCCGGGAGCAATGGTGCAGACCCGAATGCCGGACCGGCTGAGATCGCGGGCAACGGGAAGGGTCATTCCCACGATGCCCCCTTTGGACGCGGCATAGGCCGCCTGGCCAATCTGTCCATCAAACGCGGCCACTGAAGCGGTGCTGACGATCACGCCCCGCTCGCCGGACGGGGTGGGCGCGCCCTTGCTCATCGCATCCGCCGCAAGACGGATCATGTTGAAAGTGCCGATGAGATTGACCGTGATGACATTCGTGAAGGCGGCGAGCGAGTGCGGGCCGTCTTTTCCAACTGTTTTCTCCCCCAGCGCCACCCCGGCGCAATTCACCAAACCGTGTAAGCCCCCGAACCTGGTGAGCGCCAAATCCACCGTCGCCCGGGCATCGGCCTCAACGCTCACGTCGCATCTGATGAACCGCGCCCCAGTGCCCAGCTCTCTTTCGAGCGCGACACCCCGCGTTGCCTGGAGATCAGCGATCACGACATTGCCGCCCGCGGCCACTAGGGCCCGGGCGGTGGCTTCACCCAGGCCTGAGGCTCCACCGGTGACAATGAACGAGTGATTCCGGATCTCCATCGAAACGCTCCCCAGGAAGATATGAGGCAAGTCGGCGCGGATGCGTCCGGGCCCCGGAAAGTATCTTCCCGAAGAAACGAGGGCTAGACTCAAAGTTCGACGTCGGCCTCGGCGTCCTGGTCCGAATTGGATGGTCCTTCTGCAGTCGTATCGCCCGGTACCGGACCCGCATCGCGCCGTAGTCGCTCGGTCCGGCGGCGATGGGCGGCGCGGTCTCGGTCGAAGAGTTCCTGTTGCTCCGGGCTCAGCAGACTTCGAATCTCTTCGCCGATCGAGTCCCGCAACGCCTGAAGCTTCGGCATGGTCTCCCGCAGCAACGAATCGGCTCGCGGCCGGGCTCGGACGAGAATGCTGTCCACTTTTCGGCGCTGAAGGTCCGACAGATGCAGGCGATCGAGGAACCGGAAGCGCGGGCCCCGAATCGCTCCCCTCTCCAGCCCCATCCGGCCCCGCCCGTGGCCCCTAGCAACGAGGCGGTCACCCGCCACCCCGGCCAGCGCGCCGATGGCAAACGTGACGACCAGAAGCAGAATACCCTGCATCCGAATCCTACCGAGTGATTCCACTCCGCCCGTCATTCATCCTCCCCAGCCGGAGCAAGCAAGTACCCCGGGACCCCGAGCTCACCCGACCCGTTCGCATTGTCGAGGTCCGCGGGAATTCCGATCGCTTCGGCTAGGCCATTCCCATCAGCCGCGGATGCGAAGTCCGTCGCGTCCGGTCCGCCAAGGAAGGCCAGTGTACCCGCGGCAAACACAGCTACCACCGCCGCCGCTGCGAGAAGCGGACGCCATCGCGCCACCAATCCAGCCAAGATTCGCACCTGTTTCCGGCGGCGTGCCAATTCCGGCTCAGCCGCATCGAGGATATGCTGCACGATTCTCTCAAAACGCGCTGGGTCGTGGGTCGGATCCAGGATTCCCCGTTGTTCAGGATCTGCCGTCATTGGGTACTCCAAGGGTGGTGCATAGCCCAAGGTGCGCTGGCAAGGTCGGCGAATCCAATGAAATCTGTGGGGCCGTTCGCGCCTCGACATCGGAAGCGGATCCAAGCCCGCCGGCCCAATCTGCCCCCATTGCTGTCTCTGACACGATCGCATTGCTTTCTGTTAGACTCGGAACCCTAGACAGCGGTCGGATGCGATTCACATTTTCGCGTTTTCACCTGTCTAGAGGGACAATCGGCTAGCCGACCCCCTGGACCAGAGCCAGGGGAGCTCTTTTCGGCACCCCTCTCCAAGGGAGATCGCGATGCACTATCCCAAGATCGTCGCCCTACTGTGCCTCGGTAGTATCGGTCCATTAACGACTCTTCACCAGGACCCCCATCCGTCTCTCGCCGGCGTCTGGAAACTCAACGAAGAACGCAGCGACAAGCCCGGAGACCGGGGCGCGAATCGATCGGGCGGAGGTTTCGGTCGCGGTGGCGGTGGGTTCGGCGGACGGGGCGGAATGGGTGGACGAGGGGGCCGGGGCGGAGGGGGCCGCGGCGGAATGGGTGGGGAAGGCAATGGACGGGGCGGTGAGGAGTCCGGTGCCGATCGCCAAGTTGTTATGGGACTGGTCAGGCCAGTCCAGCGATTCACCATCACCCAAAGCGATTCCTCGATCACCATTACGGATGTCGAGGGGAAAACCCGCTACCTAGTGCCGGATGGGAAAAAGAAGAAGGAGCATTCTCTCGACGAAGGCGAGTTCGAGATCAAGACCAAATGGAAAGGGGACAAGCTCGTCGTCGAGCAAGACCTCGACCACGGGCCGAGCTTGAAGCAGACATTTCGACTCGACGGGGAAACTCACCAGCTGATTCTCGAGGTGGAGGTGCAGGGCGAGCGAATGCCCCGGCCCATCGAGGTCCGGCGAGTCTATGATCTGGTGCCGGGTGAGTAGGGGAGCAAATTCCCATGACTGCAGGGGCCGTTGAGGACGTAAAGTACCGATGATTGCTTTAGACTGAGGTCGACCAATGGTTTTTGAGTTAGCCGCGCTGCTCCTCAATGCGCTCACCCTGCCCGCACCGCAGTCGGCCGATTCCACGGTGGTCCAAGGCGCGGTGGCCTTCACGCAGCGAGCCGATTCCGATTCAGTCTCTCGAAATGCTTCCCAAGGAACCTCGGCGGCGGGCCCGCGACTCACGCAATGGTCTCGGGTGGACCTCGTGGCGCCGGCGTGGCGGGCGGATACGACCCTGGTGGAACGACCGGACACCACCCGGCGCCGGCGCTCCTTCGAATACAGCGACGGCTATGGAAACCGCCTCGAGATTCACAAAATTGGCAGCTATGTCATGCTGCCGCTCTTCCTGTCCGAGTATTTGGTGGGTCAGAAGCTGCTCAACGAGGAGGCAGTCGGAACTGCCTCACATGGTCTCCGGGGCATCCACAGTGCCCTTGCGCTCGGGATTGGAGGGGTGTTCGGGGTCAACACAATTACGGGAGTGTGGAACTGGTGGGAGGGCCGGAAAGATCCCTCCGACCGAACTCGGAGAACGCTCCATTCGCTCATTATGCTCGTCTCGGATGTCGGATTCGTTTGGACCGCGGCCTCGGCGCACAGCGCCCGGCGTACAACGACGGGGGCCGAAAACCACCGGAGGATCGCAATCGCATCCATTTCCGTCAGCGCGGTTGGGACCGTGATGATGTGGCTATGGAAGAAGTAGCCTGCAAGGAGCAATATCGCGGATGATGACGACTCACGATGTGGTTGCACTTTTCGCACCATGGCAGTCACTGTATAGCAAGTCGAAGGTGGTGTCGACCAGCG
Organism: Gemmatimonadota bacterium; assembly: GCA_025358055.1. GTDB lineage: Bacteria > Gemmatimonadota > Gemmatimonadetes > Gemmatimonadales > GWC2-71-9 > JANYKV01. Next base: position 2,097 of record JANYKV010000160.1, on the reverse strand, counting down.
TCACGGCCGTCCACCTGGTTGGCCTGCTCTTGGGCGGAGGCCTCGCGGTCGCGGCCGATCGGTCGACCCTGCGCGCCTCCGTCCGTGACGCGGGAGAACGGCGGCGGCAACTCGCCGAACTGCACCAAATTCACCGGCCGGTCCTCATGGCGCTGACCCTGAGCGTCGCGAGCGGCCTCCTCCTCGCCACGGCGGACTTGGGGGCATTCCTCGACTCGCCGGCATTTTATGTCAAACTAGGGCTGATCTCCCTTCTCATGATCAATGGATTATTCCTCACCCGAACCGAATCGAGGTTGCGCGGAGTGCCCTCCCCGGCCACGCCCCTGGAGGAGCGGCTCTGGCAGCGGCTTCGGACGACGAGCTACCTCAGTCTCGTTCTCTGGGTGTCGACCCTGATTGCCGGGGTCGTGCTCGTTAACGCGGCCTGATTGTCCGAGGCGCTTCGATATCCGAGAAGAAAGTTGAGACGTTATGGCGAACATGCGGGAAACAGACCAACCGGATCGGGGCGACTCTACCATGCCCGAGCCGTGCACCGACTGCGCACTCGACCACGATCGCAGGGATTTCGTCCACTCGGTGATGGCGCTGATTGGGGGGATCTGGGTTGGTCTTGGACTTTCGCCGAGAGCAGCGCTGGCAATGCCGCTCAATTTCACGACCGGCCGGCGGGGACCCGCCGGCCCTGAGGTCACGTATCCGATTCCCCCGACCGACGGCGCGACCATCGACAAGCCCAACGAAATCATTTTGGTCCGCGCCGAGGGCATGGTTTACGCGTTCGCCCTTTCCTGTCCGCATCAAAACACGGCGCTGAAGTGGCTGGACGACGACAAGATGTTCCAATGTCCCAAGCACAAATCACGATACAAGCCGGACGGAACATTCATTTCCGGGCGGGCCACGCGCAATATGGACCGGCTTCCGCTGCGAAGCGATGGGAAGAACATCTACGTCAACGGCGACAAAACGATTGAAAGTGATAAGGATCAGGCCGGCTGGGCCGCGGCGGGTGTGAAGATTTGAGGGGGGGGTACCGCCCCTCTCGGCGGTGCTTCGGCTAGCGCGCGTGAAGGACCTGGTATTCCCGAGCGAGGTCGCCACCGAGCAGCTCGCGAAGCCGGCGCCGAGCCTGGAATAGATACTGGCGCGACATGCCTTCGGACACCTTGAGTGATTCCGCTATCGCGCGGTGATCCCAACCGTCAACGTCGTACCGCATCAGAGCCTCCCGCTGCGGGGGATTGAGTCGCTCGATGGCGGCCCGCAGCGTCTCTCGGAGTTCCCCCAGCTCTAACTCCACGGCAACCTGTTGGGCCCCAGCCACTTGGAGGTCGTCTAATGAGGTCGTAGCTCGTCGGGTACGAGCATGCCGGAAACTGATGGCGATATTGCGAACGATCCGGGACAGCCAGGCCGCAAACCGGTCCGGCTCCCGACACGAGTCCAGATGCTTGAGCGCGCGCAAAAAGGCGTCCTGGCAGACGTCTTCGGCATCCGAGGGATTGTCGAGGACCCGGAGCGCGGTATGGTAAGCCATCCGATAGTGGCGGCGTACCAGCTGATCAAACGCGCTGCCGTCCCCACGTCGGGCTTCGGTGACCAGTGTGCCGTCCATAGGCTCATTGGCCGAATGGCCGCTCGAGGTCTGGGGAGCAAAGTTCACGGCGCATCACCCTCGTGGTTTCAGCACGTCTGCGGCCCGAATGGAACTCGCCTGGGCCAACCTCTTGTCCACCGATGAAGAGTTACGCGGCGGCGGCCGATTTCGTTGATCCGGGGCCGATAAAGGCGCTGCTGAGCCTCGGCCCCCGACACCGTAGGATTGCCGCGGCGACGAGGACTACCGACCGCGGGCCGGAGGGCACGGCGGTCATTGGAATGTGGTCTTATGGGCTGAACCAAATGCCCAGTGATCGCGAGCACGGAAAAACGTCCAGGTGAAAATGGACCGGCGCCTGCTGACTCGCCCACTCGAGTCCGTCGCAGAGCCCTGCGCCCAGGCCGTCGCAACCCAGGCGTGGTCACCGAGCGGTACCATTTCCACCGAGTCCCACTGAAAGGTGAGCGCGCGAAGGGTGGAGTAGTAACCGA
>JANYKV010000114.1 GCA_025358055.1 Gemmatimonadota bacterium | reverse complement strand
GCCGCGTGAATGAAGAATATCCGGTCCGACTTCGAGCTCCATTGAACCGCGTCCGCGCCGCCGGTCCAGCCGAAGCTGGCATTCACCTGCGGTGGCGCCTGGACCCGAACGTTTGCTCTCCCCGCAATCGTGAGGACGTAGAGCTCACGAGTCGGGACGATCGAATCGCCGGGTGTGCCCACCGGATAGAGGAAGAGCTTGGGATGCACGTCGGTGGAGGAGTAGACCGGGTATTTCCTGACCCCGCGCTCGTCGATTCGGGCCACCGCGATTCGCTTGGAATCGGGCGACCACCACAGCTCGGGACGGCGCGAGGGTGACTTATCTTGCGGATCCACCCGAGCCTCCAGCCCGTACTCGTTCTCCTCGGCCCCGTCAGTCGTAATTTGAATGGAATCGCGCTTCGCGCCCTTGGCCGAGCGCACATAGATGTTGAATTTGTGGCTAAACGCTTCCCACTGTTTATCAGGAGAAAGCACGGCCCACGCGGGGGTGTCGGTCGTGAGGGTATCTCCTTTGGTACAGCGATAGGCAGCCAAATCGCACTCGTACCGTTTCATGCCGACCCGCAATTCGATGGCCTGTTCGTTCCGCAAGAATTTAAAGGTCGTAAACGGCAGCTTGACCGGGTCGAATGTCGTGTCCCCAGCGATCGACATAGCGCTCGCGAGTCGGGCGTTGTCGAACACCGGACGCCGGAGCGGGCGCACCGGGTCGACCAGGATGAACTCGTGCCCGCGTACGGTTCGAACCCGGTACCAGAACCGGGTACTGTCTTCGAGCCAGGTCGGGTTGCCGAATCCGAAGAGGTTCAGCCAATCCGGGAGGTTCAGCACTTGCCGCTGGGTCACTCGAATCATGTCCGCGCGGTGGTAGTCGGCCTGCCCCACGAGGGGCGCCGAGAGAAGCGCGCCAGTCGTGAGGAGACAAGCGGGCCGGCACATCATCCGGCAAACGGCGTTCGGTCTCATCATTCGACTCTTTCCGGGGCTGTGGGGCCAGCGCTCATTGCAACCTTTTCCGCGCAGGATGCATCTGATTCATTGCCAGCGACGTAGAGCCAATCGAGAAGGGTATGTACGCAGAGGTGATGAACATGGTCATGCTAATGGCGAACTCCTCAGTGATAAGCTACGAAGTGTATGATGAGACCGGGCACTCGGTGGGGTGCGTAATGCTCCCCCGGAACCCACGAATCCTCGGCCAAGACCAGGGCACCGTCTATCTTCGCCGGCCGACTCCGCGGTTGGTCGAGCGGCAGGCCGACCGCCGCCGGATGGTCGATCACTGAGTCGAGGATCAGCCTTCCGGCGGCCCGCCCGCCGGTGTGGTCAACCCGCCCACCCTTTTAGCCTCCGCAACAACAGGCCGCTTGCGCCACACGCCTTCAAGATTCTCCGGCAGCAGGCGTCTATCTTTCAAGTAAGGAATGTCGAACACCCTCCAGTGCCTACCCAGAAGGGGTCGGTGTGAAAAGTTCGGGCCTCTCGACACCTTGCGCAACCCTAGCGTTGGTGGCGTCGCTGGCTGGGTCGGCCACCGGACAATCCGACCGGCCTGGGTCTTCCATGCCTTCGTGGGACTCGGCCACCGCGGCGGCCGAGCAGGCTCTGTCCCGGCACCATCCATGGCAGGCGACACTCGCGATCAGCCCGGTGCTCCGAGAGCCCCGAGGCCGGACTCCAAAGAACCTGCTCCTCGCGGCGAGGGCGGCCGCCGGATGGGAAGGATGGGCTCAGGTTCAGCGACTTTTGGTCAACGAGCCTTGGTTGGACCGCGAGTTCGACGGCGCGGGCCGGGCGATGCTGGCGCGAGCCGCACTCGAGCGCCACGCGGACTCCGCGGCCCTCCTCCATGGCAGGGCGGCCCTCCAGGATGCCCCAAGCTCAGCCCCCGAACGGGGCGAGCGCTTCCTCCTTCTGGCCCGCGCCGAAGATCGGCTCAAACAGTTTGACAGCGCGGCAACGCATTACGTTCAGGCAGCCGGACTCCTTCCATCGATCGCGGACTGGTTGGTGCTCCGATCGGCGGGAGTAACCGCCGACAGCACCACCCGAGCGGCCGAGTACCGCCGCATTACGTTGCCCGCCTCCCTCCCGCGAATCCGATGGACCGAAGCGCTCGCCCAAGAGCGCCTCGGCGATCCCGCAGAGTCCGCGGACTTATACGAGGCGCTGGGTGCTCACCTGCAGAGCATTCGGGTTCGACTCAAAGCGGCCGTCGGAGATTCAGTGCGTATGGACCTCCTTCGCCACGAGACCATCGGCCTGCTTCCTCATCTCAACGCGGATGAGGCGCGCAACGCGGTCGCCCTCCTCGAGAGTACTTTCTCCGGGCTCACGCCAGAGGAGGAACTCGCCGTGGCCCGAAAGGCGGCGGCCATCGGATGGCTAGACCGAGCGGAAGCGGGGTTCGTCGCGGCAGAGACTGCGGGCCTCCTCACCAATACGGATTTCTTTGCCTTGGGGACGGTTCGATTTCGCAGTGCGATGTGGTCGGAAGCGCGCGCCGCCTTCGACCGCGTCACTGAGCCGACGCTGCGCCCTGGTGCCCGATATCAACATGCCCGCGCCATTCTGGCCAGCGGACAGCCCGACTCGGCGAGGGACGAACTGAGAGGTATCGCAAAAGAGTTTTCTCGGGATACGGCGGCAGCCTCCTCCGCCCTGTTTCTGACGGCGGATCTTCTCGCGGATCGGGGCAGCTTGCCCGAGTCTCGCGCCCGATTCCTCAAGGTCTTCGGTACCTACCCTACCAGCGCATTCGCGGGCCGGGCCCGTTTCCAGGCGGCCCTACTGCTGTACCTCCAGCAGGGATACCGGAAGGCCGCGGCGGAGTTCGATGGCCTCTGGCAGCATCACGCGGGAAGCGAAGAGGCATTGGCGGCCCTGTACTGGAGTGGCCGGGCCCAGGTGGCGGACCATGATACTGCCGTGGCTCGCGAACGATGGCTGGAGGTCATTCGTCGCTCACCGCAATCGTACTATGCCTACCTGGCGGCGGAGCGCCTTGGGGTTTCGGTGTGGTCTCCGCCTCCGGCGATAGACTCGACCGAGCCGCCCCCGCCCGGAATTTTCGAGCCAGTGTTCGCACGGATTGGGATCTTGGATCGGCTAGGCTTGGGCGCGGAGTCCCGGCTCGAGCTCGAATACCTAATCGGCGAAGGTGATCGATCTGTGAATGCGCTCCGGGTGACCGCAGAGGCGCTTTCGCAACACGGATACCCCGGTCGAGCACAGTCTCTCGCTCAACTCGCCCTCGACCGAGGAGGGCCACGCGACGAGCGCCTGTACCGCCTCTTGTACCCCTGGCCGGAAAGGGTGCGACTAGAGGAACAGGCACGGGCGGTGGGTCTCGACCCAGCCCTGCTCGCGGGCCTGATTCGACAGGAATCGGCATTCGACGCCCATGCGAAGAGCCGGGCGGATGCTCGGGGGTGGATGCAGGTTCTTCCCTCGCTCGGGGCGCAGATGGCAAAATCCGTGGGAATCGCTGAGTGGGACCCGGTGCTGTTGTACCAACCGGAGATCAACGTCCATTTTGGCCTCGCACACTTGATGGATGCGGTCCATCGATACCCGGACCCCGTGCAGTTCCTCGCGGCCTACAATGCGGGCGACAGTCGCGTGGATCGCTGGCTGACCAAGCGAGGGGCCGTTGGGGACTCGGAGTTGTTCGTGGAGCTGATTCCGTTTGTCGAAACGCGAGACTATGTGCGTCGCATTCTCCGGAACCAAGAATTTTATCGGGCACTTTATGGGAGGGAAATGCCGTAGGGGTTATTCTTCCGCGTGTCTCATGATCCGTACCTCGCGCTCCGCGAACCGGGGTTCCGGCGTTACCTCGTCGGCAACATCATTGCGACGGTGGGCCAGACGATGCAGAACGTCGCCATCGGCTGGGAGCTTTATGAGCGCACCGGGAAAGCTCTTGCCCTAGGGCTCGTCGGCCTCGTGCAGGTCATCCCCATCATCGTATTGACTTTGCCGGCCGGGCATGTGGTGGACCGCTTTGAACGCAAGCGGGTCTTGCTGGCGGCTTTGGGCGTACTGGCCACCGCCGCGTTCGGACTCTCGGTCGTTTCGTGGCGTCACGCGCCAATACTCTATTTCTATGGATTTCTCTTTCTGAATGGGTGTGCGCGGGCGTTTTATAACCCGGCCAAAGGATCGGTGCTCCCGCAAACGCTCTCTCGGGAAAAATTTCCGAACGCCGCAACTTGGAATTCAGGTGGATGGCAGTTGGCCGCTGTTCTCGGACCAGCCGTTGGAGGAGCCCTCATCGCACTTAGCCGCCGCCCGTCGCTCGTGTATGCCCTCAACGTGTTCGCGATCCTGACCTTCTTCTTCCTGCTCCTCGCGGTGCACGTTCGTGAGGGACGAACACTCCATCTGGCCCCGGACCAGAACACCGAGGGTCTCTCGCGCCGAATCCACGACGCGTTCGAAGGAATCCGTTTCGTCTGGAAGACCAAGATTCTCCTCGCCGCGCTGACATTGGACCTCTTCGCCGTTCTCTTCGGCGGAGCGACCGCGCTTTTGCCGATCTATGCGAAAGACATTCTCCACGTCGGCCCAAGTGGACTCGGCTGGCTCTTGGCCGCGGACTCGATCGGTGCCGTCTCGATGGCATTGGTCCTGGCTCATCGACCTCCATTTCGAAAAGCGGGGAGAACCCTGATTCTGGCCGTGACGGGATTCGGACTCTCCACGGTGGTCTTTGGGGTGAGCCACTGGTTTGCGCTCTCCTTCCTGATGCTGTTCCTCCTCGGGGGCTTCGACAGCATCAGCGTAGTGATACGGACCACGCTCGCGCAGTTGCGGACGCCGGAACACATGCGCGGACGAGTGTCGGCCGTGAACAGCCTGTTCATTGGCACTTCGAACGAACTCGGAGGCTTCGAATCCGGCGCGGTGGCGGCGCTGTTCGGACCAGTGGTCTCCGTAGTCGCGGGAGGGATTGCCACGATCTTGGTGGTTGCGGCGGTGGGGGCCACTTGGCCGGACCTTCGGCACTTGGATCGTCTCGAGGAGTCCTAGGGAATCCGCCGTTTCGTGCTCTCCGGCTGGAACTTTTCGGGCGTATCAGTCGTTCCAGAGAGGGGTCTGGTCGTCGAGCCCGACCTCTTCGGGTCACCTACAAACGGGAGCAACCATGGTTCGCGCGACCTCGGTTCTGTTCTGCCTTCTGGTACTGGTTCTTCGAAAGGCCTCGGGACAGCTCAACCTCGTTGCGTTCGATATCCATGCCCCTATCGCGCCCGCGCCGGTAACCGCGCTCGGGGCGCACCATTTCATCTATGAGCTCCGGATCACCAACATCGGATCGAAGGACCGCGCGCTGGACCGGGTGGAAATCTTCGCGGACCAGGGCCGCGCGACTCCATTGCTTGTCCTGAGCGGCGACTCGCTGAAACACGCACTCCGACCGGCTGGCGCCCCCTTGGCCAGCGGGGACGATCGAATCCCCACCGGACGGCAGAGTCTCTTGTACCTGTTCGTCACCGTGCCCGATGGCCAACCGCTCCCCCATTCGCTCCAACATCGGTTCATTGTGACCCCGGCAGATAGTGTGCAGAGTGCGCGGCGAGATACCCTCGACGGCTTTACCGTCAATATCAGCTCAACCCCAGTGCCATTGCTTCGGGCCCCGATCAGTGGGGGTCCTTGGGTAGCCGGCGGCGGGCCAAGCAACGTTTCGGGGCACCGTCGGACCGTGATCCCACTCGAAGGGTCAGCACGGATTGCGCAGCGATTCGCCACCGACTGGGTGAAGCTCGGGCCGGACGGACTGCCCTTCCACGGTGATTCCACGATCAATGCGAATTGGTACGACTACGGAACTCCGGTCGTCGCAGTCGCCGACGGCGTAATAACAGAAACGAAGGATGGCATCATCGAGAATGTCCCCATGTCACCCACCATGGCGGTTCCAATCACCCTGGAGACGGTGGCCGGAAACCACGTCATCCTTGACCTCGGCAACGGATCCTTTGGGTTGTTTGCGCATCTTCAGCCCGGGTCATTGAAGGTGAAGCGGGGCGATCGGGTGAAGCGCGGACAGGCGATCGGACTGCTCGGCAATTCGGGCAACTCCACGGCACCTCACCTCCACTTTCACGTAGGCAACCGGAGTTCACCTCTCGGATCGGAGGGGACCCCCTTCGAGTACGAGCGGTTCGAGCTTCTCGAGCAACTCCCCGCGGGCGATATTGAAGATGAACTTACGAAAACCGGGTGGAAGGAGAAGAGCGGTCCAAGGAGTACTCGAGTACGTGAAATCCCACTCGAGAACGCGATCGTGAGGTTTCCCTAGCGAAAACAGCAGGAGGGGCACGGCCTGCCGTGCCCCTCCGACTGTAGCCTACGGTTCGGACCCCGCGGCGGGCCGAGCCATCCCGCCATACTTCTTGAACCAACTCATCATGTACAGTTGAGTGCGCATAAAGTTGGACGGCTTGGAGGACGTGCCATGCCATTCTTCCTCAAACCGCAGGATCGCGGTGGGCACGCCGCGCATCTTGAGGGCCGCGAAGTATTCCTCCGTCTGCGGCATAGGGGTTCGTTGATCGAGCACCCCGGTCATGAGCAGCGTCGGCGTGGTGACGTTCCCAACGTACATCAGTGACGACTGCTTAAGCCACGGCTGTGGGTCTTCCCAAAATGGCTTCTCGAAAAACCCCTTCAGGAAAAACGGAATGTCGGTTTCGCCGGAGAAACTCAACCAATCAATCACCGGACACCGCACCGCCGCGGCCGCGAAACGATTGGTATGGCCGATGACCCAGCTCGAAAGGACCCCACCGCCGCTGCAGCCGGACACGAACATGTTCTTGCTATCGATGTATCCCCGCCCAATGACCGAATCCACACCGGCCATCAAGTCATCGTAATCCACGCTTGGATAGGCGCGATTGATAGCGTTGCCGAAGACGGATCCGTACCCGGTGCTCCCTCGGGGATTCGTATAGAGCACCACGTAGCCGTTCGCCGCGAAGTTTTGCCACATATAGCTGAACCCCACATTGTACATCCCATGGGGACCGCCATGAATTTCGAGAATCAGGGGATACTTCTTGGCTGGGTCGAAGGACGGTGGTTTCACAATCCATCCTTGAACCCGCGCCCCGCCGGTCGAGCGATACCAGATTTCCTCCGCATCGGCCACCCGTTTGCCGGCGAGAACATCGTCATTGACATGGGTCAACGAAGTAAACGTCGACACGGTTTCCCCGGCGCGGCGGGGCAGCGCAAACCGCACGATGTTCGTCGGCTGCGTAAACGTGGTGCGGACGGCAGTCCCGATTCCAGTAGCCCCGAGGGAAACTCCCGCCAACATGTGAACTCCCGTCGTGATGCCCCGAACTCCGCCGCCGACGGAAGCGAAGTTGAGGTTCATCGCTCCCCGATCTTCGCTCGTGAAGTACACGCCACTGCCGTCGGGGGCCCAAGATAGTTCGCCCGGGCTTCGATCGAACCCTGCCGACAGGCTTTTCATCCCGGTGCCATCCAGTCGGATGGTGTACAGGTCGGACGCGTGATACGTATCGGTCGTCCATGCGAAGCCCGAGAAGGCTACCACCTGGCCATCGGGGGAGACGGAGGGACTGCCCCAAAACCCCTTGGTTCCCGTGAGGCGGCGCTCGGCCCCGGTGGCGAGGTCAATGACGTAGAGATTCGATTCGCGGTAGCGCAGATCGGCATCCGCTTCCTTCAGGCCGTCGACCACGATAGATCGTCCATCCGGTGTCCAAGCCCAGCCGACCGCACCGGCCAATCCATAAAAGCGTCCTCCGACACTCCAGTCCCCGGGCGTCACGTCGCGCGGAGTTCCGCCGTCCGCGGGAATGGTGAATAGGTGGACGAATCCAGGGTCCGTGTACCCGCGACGATCCTGCCGATAGTGGAGTCGATCCACATAGCGAGGGGCCTTGGTCCACTTGGCGCCTTCGGGCGCGGAGGGAAGGTCGATTTTCCAGACCGAGGGCTTTGCGACGAACCCGCTGAATCCGAGCCACTTGCCGTCCGGCGACCATTTGAGATCACTTGGGGCATCGGTGAGTCGAGTGACCTGGGAGGTCGCCCCTTCCGAATCCATCCAGCGGACAAAGATCTGGGTGCCTTTGGGGTCCCCAGGAGCGATGTACGCAATTCGGGATCCGTCCGGCGACCACACGGCATTGGAGCCCTTGGTAAGGAAGTGATTCCGGGTTCCATCCGCGTTGGTGATCCACAGGGCGGTCTCCCACGTGTCATCCATTTTATTGGCCCAGCGCCTGGTATATACCACTCGGGCCCCATCGGGGGAGAGCTTGGGCTCACCCACCGATTCGAGGTCCAGATAGTGGCCCACCGTGAGGAGGGAGTCGGACGGTACCTCCTGCGCCACGAGGGCACCAGGGAGGACAAGTGTTGCGGCGGAGATACGGAGCAGCCTGCGCAGATTTGAGAACATGGAAGGACCTCCAAAGGTGAAACGATCGTCCTGCTGCAATTCAGGTCTTGGGCACTGCGAAACCGCGTCGCTCCATGCGACCCCATCCCTTCTGGCCCCGCATGGCGGACACGGTGCCCTTCATCCGCCAAAAGGTTGAGAGTTGCCGGTAACCGAAGTTCTCAACCACGCTCAGGCCCAACAGGCGGAACAGGTCGCCCAAGCGAAGATAGCGCCGAAAGCCTAGCTCTTCGAGAGCCACCGCGGAAACGGACAACACCGTCCCGAATACGAACGCAACCAGGAGGAAGGCGATAATGTACTGCTTGGACGCGACTCCGAGTATGACGGCCACCGCAAAAGAGATGTAGCCCAGAAACTCGATGATCGGACCGCACATCTCGAGAAAGAAGAAATACGGAAACGCCACCATCCCGACCCGACCATAGCGCGGATTCAACAGCATCTTGCGATGCCGGAGCAGGGTTTCGATGAGACCGCGCTGCCAGCGGTCCCGTTGGCGGGACAGCACTTTCACGGACTCCGGACACTCGGTCCAGGCAACCGGGTCGGGGACGAATGCGATCCGGTACGGTATGGCATTCTCCCGGCAGTGGCGGTGCATGCGGACGACAAGCTCCATATCTTCGCCGACCGTGTCCGTGGCATAGCCGCCCACCTGAATCACCAGATCGCGGCGAAAGACGCCAAAGGCGCCCGAGATGACCAGTGTGGCATCCAGCGCGTCCCATCCCATCCGGCCACTGAGGAAGGCGCGAAGGTACTCCAACACTTGCAGACTCGCCAGCAGATTGCGAGGCATTCGGACATCCGTCACTTGCCCGGATTCCACGCGACAGTCGTTGACGATCCGGATGATCCCGCCAACCGCAATGGTCGTTTCATCTTCGAGGAACGGCCGGACTACCCGGATCAGCGCCTCGGGCTCGAGGAGGCTGTCCGCGTCCATGGCGCAGAAGAATGGTGTTCGTGCGTAGTTGATCCCGGCATTCAGTGTGTCCGCCTTCCCTCCGTTTTCCTTATCGATCACCCACAAATTGTGATGGACGCGGCTTTGGTAGACTTCGCGAACCTTCTTAGTGGCGAGATCGCCCACGGCCAGCCGGGCGGCGGGCGCCAGATCAAAAGCTTCTTTCATCCGTTCCAGCGTCTTGTCCTTCGACCCATCGTTGATCACCAAAATCTCATAGTCGGCGTAGTTCAGGGTGAGCAGTGATTTCGTCGACTGCACACACGTGGGCTCCTCGTTATAAGCCGGCGCGAGCAGCGTCATGGGCGGGGCGCCTTCGGCCTTGAGGTACGGCTGGATATCGAGCGCCTTGAGCCGGCTGCTGTAGCGGCGGAGCGAGAGATAGGCCCGGAGACTCGTGATGAGGTACACTCCGTTGAGCGCGACAAAATAGGCCAGGACGAGGCCATTGAAGAAACCGAGGAGCAGTCGGACAAACGCCCAGATCACGTGATGTCTCCGGCCAGGGCCTGGCGAGCGAGCGTCGCTCTCGGGTGATCGGAGTCAGCCACCTCTTTGAGGAGCGCCGTATCTCCCGCCTCCCACAAGGCCTCCGCGGCGCGAATCGCTACCCAGGGGGACGGGTCTTGGAAGGCCGCGAGCAATACCGGTCGATCGGCGGGGTCTCCGATCCGGCCCAAGGCCGCGATGGCGCGAGAACGAACGACGGGGTCCGAGGAGGTGGCATGCGGCCGAATCGCGTGCAGCTGCTCGGGCCCACCCAGTTCAGCGAGAAAACGGAGGAGGCTTACGAGGAGGTTTCGGTCTCTCGTCGTGGTCAGAGCGTCAGCGGCTGGGGCGACCGCTGTGAAATCATGCAGGGCGAGCAGGGCGTCCGCCGCCACGGAGCGAGAGCGGGAACTGACCAAAGGGTCCGCGAGGGTTTGCCGAAACGCGGGGGCGGCCGCGAGGCCGATGCTCGCGAGCATCGAGGCGAGGTAACTCGGCCGCCAGTGCTCAAAGCGATGGAGGCGTTTCAGCACCTCCATCGCAAATTCGGGGTGCTCCCGGTTGGCCAGCGAGCGAGCGGCCACCATAGCGACGAACGGTGAAGGATCATCGAGCGCCTCGACCACCACGCGCGCGTGGGTTCTGAGGCCGAGGATGGTGAGGGTCTTGACCGCGCGGGCCCGCCGCTCGACGTTCCGGCTCTTGAGTCGCGCGGCGATCTGTTTGAGAAATGGGGCCGCCAGGTCGTCGAGCTTCGAGCGCTCGTCACCGGCGAGACGCTGGGCGTACCGCAGCAGAAAACTGACGAAGTACAGGCGGTCTCGGGGTTCCACTTTCCGCCAGAGCGATTCCGAATCCTCCGCCCCCACCAGGACTTGCAGAATTGCGGGTTCCCATCCTTGCTCCAGCCTCGTCCAGCGGCGTTGCTTGACGTTGTTGCGCCGCCGGAGGATCAGGACCGTGACGCCAAGCATGATCAGGACGCTGATCAGAAGAACGATGATCCACGCTAACGAGACAATGGTCGGCCCGATGGCGCGACCGAGAGAAGAGATGAAGTCACGAAGGCTTTGCACCCTACCGTCGCTTGAGAAGCCGGTTCACCCGCGCGATGAGCTCGCGGGGCGAGAACGGCTTCACCATGTAGTCGTCCGCACCCTTTTCAAAACCACGGAGAACATCCCGCTCCCCACCCATCCCCGTCAGGAGCATAATGGGAATTGACTCGTACGCCGGGATCCTCCGGAGCCTCGTCAGCAGCTCAAATCCGTCCATGCCCGGCACTTTGACCTCCAGAATCGCCATCGCGGGGATCTCCTCCGCGGCCCGCTCGAGCACGGCCGATCCAGTCGTGTGATGGATCACCTCGTACCCCTCGCGGGCAAGGCGGTGGATCAGGATTTCGGCCGTGAGCTGGTCATTCTCCACCAGCAAGATGGTCTTCGACTGGAGCCCCGCTGACATTGCGGCGGCGGCAGGCATCCCTGGTTGGGTCTCGGCAAGCTGGATCTCAGGAAGGGCCAGCTCCTCGGCAACGATCTCCGGTAGGGTCATCGGTTCCGGAGTGATGGCCCGTTCAGCCGGGGAGGGGTCGACCGCGGGTGCGCTGGATGGCGATTTCGCCGGCGTTGGTGTCGCGAGCCTCAACTGGGCGGTGACCAGCGATCGAACGATATCGAGATCCACGGGCTTCGGAAGAAATGCGTCCGCGCCAAGGGTCAAACATTCGGCGCGAGTTGCGGATCCTGTGGAGTCCGCCATCACCAACACCGGAGTTCCGGTTGTGGCGGGCCAATTTCGCATGAGGATGAGGAGGTTTCGGCCGTCCATGTCGGGCAAGGAGAGATTGAGGACAACGAGCGCGACCGGACGAGTCTCGAGCACCTTCCGCGCTTCACCACCGGTCGAGGTGACGAGGATCTCACGATCCGGAGTCGCCAAAGCATCCGCCAACAGCCCACGTTCGGTTGGATTGTCCTCCACGATGAGGATCGCGGTCTTGGTGGCGTCCACACCCCCGACCAACTGCCGGAGGATTTGCACCAACTCCTCCACCCGGGGGGGAAATTGCTCGGTATTGGCCTGCTCGATTCGACTGGCGAGCGCGTAGATATCGGGAAAGCGATAGGTCGCGGCGAAGCTTCGGAGTGCTTGCACCTCCCGGCGGATTTGTGCCTCGGCACCCGGGTCTCGGCCCAGGCCGCGCCGGGCGTGCGAGATGGCCCCCAACCTCGACACGAGGGCCACCCAGTGCCCCGAGGATAGTTCAGCGTTCATTCACGATTCGTGCGGGACCCTTGATCGCCCGAAATGTTTCCTGCATCGCGCGGAACACCGGCTTCACTTCCTGGTGCCAACGCGGCTCCTCCCAGACCGGCCAGGCCCACACGGGGACCGGACCGAACCCAACCCCGCCCGGTTGTTTCGGAAGCCAATCGGCTGGCTGAGTCGGGTTCCCCGGATCGTAGCTCTGAACCACGAAGCGGAATCCTTCCGTGGCCGTTCCTTCCGGATCGTGGGTCGTAGCCTGGCTGCCATAGAGAACCGAGCGACTGGAAGGATCGAGCACATGCAACATGCCCCAGGGAAGCCGTACTTCGATGATTCCCGTGGCCGAATCGGCGTACCAATCGGCCAAACTATTCTCTCCTTGCCGGGCAAAACGCAGGAGATTGCGATCGTACACGGTCGCGGGAAACACGGTACCGTCGCGTCCAATCCTCCGCCGATTGGTCTCGACCCACAGCGTGTCCCAGACGCCGTCGCGATTGGCCACGGTACGAAACGGGCGATGGTAAACGAGCATTTGGGTCGGCGGATTGCTGCCGGCGATGGGCGCCGGGTGGTACAGGGTGTAGGGGTGATCCACCAGAAGATGGCTCCCCACCGGGCCGGTAAGATCGAGCACGAATTCGAGCCCGACCGGTGAGGTTGCCCCAGTCCGCGGCAACACGAAATCGCCGAGGTCGGCCCGGTAGGTGTCGATGCCGATGAGGTATCGGGCTTTCGTCCAATCGATCGCCCCCACGTCAAGTCGGAGGTAGACGTAGGCCTCGTCGTTCGCGACCCGAAATTCCTTGATCTGAAGCGGCGGCGGGAGCGTGGCCGACAACGATCCCCGGTACCAGGTGCCCCGAGTGCCCCAATCCTCACCCCGGCCGTCGATGACCAGCGCCGAATCACGGGGACCGGCCCGCATGGCGATGACCCCATAATTCTGTTCCGCGTCCAGCGGATTGAGCCAGAGCCGGTTCCGCTCCAGCGGCTGCTCGAAGTCGATCACGATCCAGTTTTTCTTGAACCACTCGTCCATCAGGGCGAAAAGGAGTCCGCCAGCCGCACCAGCGGCGTGGATCTCGCGCGTGAGCCGCGCGTCGACCGCGCCCTGCTCTACCTCCGAGTGCCCCCCGTGATTCCAGCCCTGGGGTTGGAAGTGCGCGATGCCCCGCGAGGATGGAACCCCATACTCGGCGATGACGACCGGCATGTCGCCGTGGTACCGGACGAGATCGCGCAGATAGCCGAAGTAATTGCTTTGACCCTCCGGCCCACTCGCCCGCGCGTAGTCGGGGTCGAGCCCCATGAAATCCGGGTAGTACGGATAGGCGTGGTACGACGCGAAGGTGCCGGCCTTAAACGCCGGCGTCGGCACCATGCGCGTCGCATCCAGCCCGATGGCATCGTTATCGAACTCCCGAGCCGCTTCCGGCGTCTCCTCTCCCCGCGCGCGGCGAAGCTGCGCCTCCTCGGCGAGAGTGCTTTCCGTCGGGTGATGCAGTGGATCCAGGGTCGGCCAGTTCGTGTAAGCAATGGGGTGCTGCGCGTTGTACCCCCGCATTTCGTAGTCAATCAGGTAGTCACACTGCTCGGCGAGCCAAGCTTCGGCCGCGTTCCCTCGCGCCACGGTGAGATACTTGCCTTCGTACTTCGTGCGATCGGGTCGATTGGCCTGATACCCGACAATCGAATGCGGCTCCCACTCACGTCCGATGATATAGGCGACGACCCAACGCGAGACGTCAGCCCGATACACCCCGAATGCATGGCCCGGCCGGGCCGGAATGACCGCGTGGCCATGGAGCAGGTTGACAACATTGTGCATCTCCCCGTGGAATTCAGCGAGCCATGACGGGTCGTCGTACTGCTCTTCCTGGGGCCCCGGCGGAAGTTCCGTCCAAACGCCGTGGATGAGCCAGAGCGTTTGGGTCGGGTGGGTGGCGTTCCATTGAGCGAGCGCCCGATAGAAGTGCGGTGGGTGAACGGTGTAAACCCGAAGCGTGTTCACGCCCATTTCGGCCGTGAGTGCTAACCAATGTTCATAGGTCCCGTCGTCGGGCGGAAATTCCGAGGGATGCTTGCCCGGAAGCGCCGCGCCGATGTTGAGCCCCTTGAGCCACATGGGTTGCCACCCACCACGGCCATTGGGAACCTCGAACGCGCGTTGCGCCACGCGGGCAGCGACCTGGGTTGTCACCGGGCGGCTTACCGGCGCCAACCGAGTGGTGTCGAGCGAGGCCGGAAGACGGGCCAAGTACCATTTCGTCACGGAGTCCTGCGGGAATAACTTCAGGGCCCGTTCGAAAGTCATTCGGCTGCGGACTTGATCACCGGCACGATAGGACGCCATTCCGAGGCCGGTGATCGCATCATAGTCGTTGGGACGGAGGCTCAGAGCGCGCTCGAAGTAGCGTTCCGATGAGGGAAGATCACCGTGGCGAAGCGCCACATATCCTAGGCCGTTTGCGGCGCTGACCACCTTCGGGCAAGCGGAGAGTACCTGCTGGAACGCGGCTTGCGCTTCGGTCATATTATTGGCGCGGTATGCCTCCCAGGCTCGGTCCAGGCTCTCATTCAATGTTGGCGAAAGCGGCGCACAGGCCGTTTTTGGGGGACTCTGGCCCACCAGTGGCATTGAGATGACCAGGCATGCCCCCAGGAGAGGTGGCAAGAGATGTGCGTAGAGAGGCGCTCTATGAGACCGGATCATCGGTGGAATATACCTACCCATCTCCTTAACCTGGTGCAGCTTAGGCACTACGGGTCGCTGCTGATGGCGCTGGTCGCGGCGACTGGAGGCACGGTTTCGGCCCAAAGACCGACCGAGGCCGCTTCAATTCGCGGATTCCTGGCCCAAGGAGACGCGGCCTGGAACGCAGCGGACTACCGCACGGCGAAGGAAGCCTACCGCCGCGTCGTCGCTCAGGACTCCAACGCATCATCTCGCGCGGTGTATCGACTCGCCACCGCGTTCGCGTGGGATGGAGAGCTCGACCGCGGAATCGCCCTCTTCCGACACTACGTGTTCTTGGAACCCAAAGACGAGGAAGGCCGCATCGCATTGGGGAAGACGCTGGCGTGGGCCAATCGTAGTCGAGAGGCCGTCGCCATCTACGATAGCATCCTCTCGCGCGACTCCACGTACCGCGACGCGGCGCTCGGCGCAGCACAAGTGCTTGCATGGGCCGGCGAATTCGATGCGGCACTCAGTCGGTATGCCGGCTGGATCAGCCGGTACCCTAACGATCGCGAGGCTCTGCTCGCCCGGGCCCGAACTCTCGCCTGGGCCAACCGATTGGGTGACGCGGAAGGCGAATTCTCTCGGCTCGCGCGCACCCGGGATTGGCCGGACGCGGAGAAAGGCGTCGCGCTCGTCGCCGCATGGCGGGGAGATTTCAGCCAGAGTGAGATGGTCTGGCGAAAAATGATTGTCCGAGCGCCGGAAGATCCCGAGGTCTGGGTCGGACTGGCGCAGGTGCTCCGCTGGACCGGCCGACCCGAAGAGGCGGCCGAGGCGCTGCAACGTGCGCTTCGCGCCAAACCCGGTCATGCCGACGCGTTGGAGCAGATGCGGTGGGTCAGAGCCGAACTGGCCACTACGTTCGAACCCAGCGGCACCACAACCTGGGACAGTGACCACAATCGCGCGACTTCGATTGGCGCGACGCTCCGCGTGGCCGCCTTTCGGCGGGCACGATTACTCGTGAGCGCACACTATCGAACGGCCGATCTCGACGCACTCCACGCCAATTCGACCGGCGCGCGGTTCGGTCTTACCTACGTCCCGTTCCCTTCGTGGTTCCTTCGCCTAGAGGGTGGGGGAACCAACACGAGGTCGAGCGGCGGTGCCTCAAACACGTCCACCACCACGTTTGTCGGCACAGCACGGTTGAGCGGACCAGTGACCACGAGGCTCCGGGTCGGCGCTGGTGTCGCCACCGGCCCTTTCGATGAGACCGCGACCCTAATCGCCCGCGGCATCCACAACACGGCATATGATCTGGACGCCGACCTCGCACTCCCGCTTCGGCTCACGCTGTCAGGGGGGGTTGGCATCACGAGCATTGAGGGTGGCACCGAGGTCAACTCGAGACATTCGGGAAATGGGGCGCTCCGGCTTCAGCTGGGAAGGCAAACATCCATTGGGGTGGCCGGCAGGACGTTTCGGTACGATCACTCGCTGCACGATGGATACTTCGCACCCAAGCGGTATGACCTCGTGGAAGCGGTTGCGCGCTACGGTGTGGGCCGCGATCTCGGATGGGCGTTCACCGCGGAGGGTGCCCTGGGTCAGCAGCGAGTCACGTTCGACAGTCCATCGTCGAGTGGTACTCAGCGAATAAACGCCTCCGTGTCGTATCGGCCGATTGCCGCGGGGGAGCTTGCGATCGGATATTCGTTCGCGAACGTGGCGTCGGCCGTGTCGGTGGCCGCTTTCAGCGCGGGGAGCCTATATCACGCGAGCAGTCTGTTTGCGCGAGTGAAGTGGCCGCTGTAGGCGAGGCGGGACGCGAAGACGCACAGGACGCAGAGGAATGAAGCATGCGAATACCAGGCGGATTCATCGTCGGGCTGGCCGTCTAGCGATAAGTGGAGGTGTTCGCCAGCACGAGAACGCCAGACGGGAATGGCCCTAACCCAGCGTCCGTGCACCGAGCGTCCCTGCACCGTGAGTCCTCACTTCGTATACCGCTGAAACCAACTCATCATGTACAACTGGGTCCGCATGAAATTCGTGGGCCTCGAATCCGTCCCATGCGGTTCCCCTTCGAACCGGATCACCGCTGCTGGTACCCCGCGGAGCTTGAGCGCGGCGAAGTATTCGTCGGTTTGCTCCATCGGCGTCCGCAGATCCAGCACACCGGTCATCAGCAATGTGGGCGTCTTGACGTTTCCGACGTACATCAGCGACGAATTCTTGAGCCACGGTTCAGGGTCTTCCCAAAACGGTTTAGCAAACCAACTATGGCCAAAGAGCGGAATGTCGGACGTTCCCGCAAAACTGAGCCAGTTGGTCACCGGACAGCGGACCGCGGCCGCCGCAAAGCGATCGGTATGGCCAATGACCCAGCTGGACAGGGCGCCACCACCGCTACATCCCGACACGTACATCCGTTTCGGGTCCACGTACCCGCGCCCGATGACGCTATCCACCCCCGCCATCAGATCGTCGTAGTCCACCCCGGGAAACTTGCGGTAGATGGCGTTGCCGAAGGCTGATCCATACCCGGTGCTCCCGCGTGGATTGAGGTAGAGCACCACGTACCCGTTGGCCGCGAAGTTTTGCCACATATAGTCGAACGCCACACTATACATCGAGCTCGGACCACCGTGGATCTCCAGAATGAGCGGATAGCGTTGCGTCGGCACGAACGTGGGAGGCTTCACGATCCAACCTTGAACCTTGACGTCCCCCGAGCGGAACCACAGCTCTTCAATCTCCGCGAGCCGCTTGTGGGCGAGGAGATCATCATTGACATGCGTGAGCTGCGTGAGTTGGGACGGCTTCCTGAGGTTGACCAGCACGAGATCGGTCGGCTTCGTATAGCTGGCGCGGACGACGGCCGCGGTTTTGTTCCGGGCCACCGAGCCGAGGTTGAGCACATGGGTGCCCGTGGTGAGAGCCCGAACCGTTCCGCCGAGTGACACGAAGAGGACGTTGCGTGACCCTTGGTCTTCGGCCGTGAAGTATACGCCGCTCGCGTCAGGCGACCATACCGGTTCATCAGCATCGCGGTCGAGGGTTGTCGTGAGCTTGGTGACCGCGCTTCCATCCGGCCGCATCACCCAGAGATCGGTGGCGTGATAGGCGCCCTCAAACTTTGGAACGCCGAGGTAGGCAATCCATTTCCCGTCGGGCGACACGGTGGGACGGGTCCATCTACCCGGCAAGGACAAAAGCGCGCGAATCCCGCCCGTCGCCACGTCGACCGCGTAGATCCTTGACTCCTCATAGTTCAGGTCGGGGTTCGACACCATGAGACCATCCACAACGACGGTTTTGCCGTCCGCCATCCAATCCCAGCCTAACCCAAGGGATTGGCCGTCGAATCGGGCGCCGACTTGCCAATCCCCGCTGGTGATCTGGCGCGGAGTGCCGCCGTCTGCGGACACGACGAAGAGGTGGGTGGAGCCGGTCGCATTGAACCCGCGACCATCCTGGCGGTTATGCAGCCGTTCGAGAATCCTCGGGGTCGGCGTCCACTGCGCCCCTTCCGGCGGTAGGGGCATGCTGATGGTCCAGGTACTGTCTCTCGGAACGAACATGCTGAAGCCCAGATGCTTACCATCCGGCGACCACTTCACCTCTCCGGGGTCTTGGGTGACGCGCGTGACTTGGGTGGTCGCTCCTTCGGCGTCCATCCAGCGCACGAAAACTTGGGGGCCATCCTTCTCGGTCTCCGCGAGATACGCAATTCGGGTTCCGTCGGAGGACCAGACCGCGCCGTGCCCCTTGATCAGGAATCGGGCGTGCGCGCCGTCCGCATTCATCAGCCAGAGATCGGACTCCCACCGATCGGCCTTGCGATTGATCCAGTTTCGGCTGAAGAGGATACGCGTTCCATCGGGCGACAGCCTTGGCTCGGAAACCGTTTCGTAATCGAGATAGTGCTCGATGGTGAGCAGCGTGTCGGAAGGAGTCTCTTGCGCTTGGAGCGGAGCGCGATGCGCCACGAGGAGGATAGCGGCGCATACGGCGGAAATCGAATTGGAGCACGGGTTCACATCATCTCCTGGCGGGTCTTTCCGGACCGACCAACGGGAGCGGGACTGAAGTCATGTCGACGAGGCGATGATCTTACCGGGGACAGACGACCCGGAAGGCCTCCTGCGCATGTTTGGGGTCATCGATTTGATGATAAAACTCATCGAAGTATTCCAGAGTCGACTTCTTCGTGTCCGCGGTGATGTCCGGTCGCCCCTCATAGAGCTGATAGATGACGCCCTTTTTCGCTTTGAAGGATGCGAGGGTTGCCGTGAGGTCTTGCTCCTTGAGACAGGGCCCCCGGTACAATCGCTCTCGGACGGTCCGAATCGGCAGCCGGGCGTCCGGCCGAGCATATGAAGCATCGACCGCGCCGGACCAGTCGAAATCGTACGCGACCGGGTAATTTGTCCCCGTCTCGTTCGCGAGAATCCGGATGTTGTGCAGGAACGGAAGAGACCAGTCGGTGTTGCCGATGAAATACTGAAACATTCCGAGCAGGTTCCCCTCGTTGTGGTCCATATCCGGGTCGTCGAACCGCGTCAGCTTCACCTTTGCCAACTTCATGCCATTTCGTTTGGCGAGACGCCCATCATCTTCCACGAAGAATCCAAATTTTACTAGCTTGCCGTTCGCCTCGACGGAATCCTGGTAAGTCATTTTGACGAGTCGAGCCAAGAAGGCGAGGTCCGTGAGCTGATGGTACACCCGATACAGCAAGAACTCTTTCAGAATGAGTTGCTCGGCCTTGGACGAAGAATTGTCACAATGCGTCACCAACTTCAGAGACTTCTGATGCTCGAATAGAGTGCCGGCAACCTCCGTTTTGTCGAACGACACACGAAGCGGGGGGAACTCGCAGGTCGACCGTTTCAATCGGTAATGACCCCGAGTCTCCAGATGCACGTTCAGTGTCACCGGACGACTGTCGGGTCCGATATAGGCGAGAACCGCCGAATAGGATTTCCGAGACACGGTATCCCGATCCTTGGCCAGCGTGCGAAAATTGGCGGTCAGGCTCAACGTGAGCGTCGTATCCGATGCGAAGAGTGGATCGGGACCTTTCTTGACGGCGGCCTCCTGGGCCGACACCGCCGCAACCCCAAGGATGCATCCGGCGGCGAACAGCAGGGTACCGAACAGTGCGTGCGCCCTCGGCGCATCATGGTTCGCCATCGTCGGCTCCGATCGGGTTGACCTCGACGCCCGCCACGAAGGGAACGCCTTCCTGCTCCAACGCCTGCGTGACGATATGGGGCGGAACGTTCTTGCGGTAGCGGATTCGATACACCACGATGGCCGTCCCATCATCCTGGGGCTCGAGCCGTTCGAACTCCCAACGCTTGACGTTGCGACTCATCACCGATTCGATGATGGGTCGGCCGGCGGCGGCATCACTGCAGTGGATCAGAAATCGAGTGTCGAATTTGGTAGGCTTGGAGCCCGACATTTCCTCCGTAGAGCGCTCTCGCTTCCGCCGAACCCGAACCGCCAGCGCGTCGAGCTGCTCGGGCGCCATGTCATCGAGCACCTCCCTATCGATCCGTGCCACGAACTGGCTGGTCCGATTGGCAATGGACATCGCCTCTTGTAGATGGCGCTCCGCGCGCTGCTCTTCCAACCGAGGCGGAGTCCGCCCAAAGTTCGTGTACCAGAGGGTAAGCGCCACCGTATTGAACACGACTGACCAGACCACGGCAACGTCGATGTGCACGGCGCTCGCAAGCCCCAGGCCGGTCACGGCGAAAAAGAAGACCGCGTCTTTGCTGTCCTCCAGTGTGTTGCGGAACCGCACCGCGGCTACGATGCCCGCCAAGCTGAACGCCAAGGGCAGACTGTTTTTGACCAGCACGACGACCGTCGCCACCGTGATCGGAAGCAGGATCAAGCTCTGGACCAGCGATTGGCGGTATCCCTTCTTGTGCCGGGTGAACATGTAGACCCAGGCCACCGGCAGGACGAGCAAAAACGCACTCACGACCGTGACGGCGGTCGTGAGTGGCGGCGAATGGGAAGCGAGCGCCACCGAGTCGAACTTGGGCTTGCGCCCTGTCACGGCGTCGAAGGTGTCGGCGAGGTTCGAACTCGTCAACTCCGCCATGGTGCTGGAGAGTTTTTCCCGCAGGCCTGGAGGCGCGAGCCACCACGTCAGCCCGGCAATCAATCCAAGCGCCAGATAGTATACGACGAGCCGCACCAGAATGTTCTGCTCGAGAACGGCCGGCCATTTGAATCGTCTTGCACCCTGCACTGCCACACTCCATCGGTGGGAGTCGCGGGAAAGATACCCTACTTCGATTCGCTCAGCGCGTAAAGGAGATCGACATAGAACTTCTCGATGTCGGCGAGCCCCGCGATCTTCGAGCCCGGCTTCGGCGCGATGACCATGTACTCATTGGGTGCGTGGGCCCCGGAACCATGCCCGATGCCCGCAGCCACCATTGGCAGCTTGAGACGTTGCGTGAACACATAGTACGGCGCACTCCCGGCCAAGCGCGGCGCCACGCTTGGGGTGTGTCCGTATTATTGAACACGCCAATCGCGGCTTGGACGAACGGCGCTTCGACGGTGGTTTGCGCCGGGGGATAGCCGGAGAGTTTGCGCACCTCGATGTCCCCGAATCCTTTGGCGGCGAGGTGGGCCTTGATGAGCGCAAGCCCGCTATCAGGGGTTTGGTCCGGCACCAGGCGCGAATCGAGCTTTGCGGTCGACTGGTGGGGCAGAATAGTCTTCCTACCACCCGGCTGCGTATATCCGCTCCAGATTCCGTCAATGTTGAGCGTGGTGGTGAAGAGGTGACGAAGTAACGACGCCTGCCCGCTGAGGCTATCCACCCAACGCGCCACCCCCATACGTTCGCGGGTTTGCGTCTCCTCCTCGGGCCATTGTTTCATCATGCCATTCACCAGGCTCTGCTCCTCCTCGTTCGGAGCGCGAATCGGATCCGAGTATCCCGGCACCTGAATCGAATTCCCATCCGCCGAGGTGAGGCTCGCCAGAGCCTGGGTAAGACGCCAGGCCGGGGCGTCCACCAACGTCTTGTAGGAGCTGTGGATTTCGGCCTTTGACGGTCCGCCCCAGGCGCCACCCTTGGCCTCCAACTCGAAGTAAAGAATCCCTTTGACGCCCAAGAACATCGATGTCGAGCCATCCGGATTCTGGCTGAGGAACGGAAAGAACACACCGCTCGCGGTCTTCATCCGCGCTTCGAACTTGTCGACCATTTCGGGATAGTGCGGTGACCCGAGCTCTTCCTCACCTTCCATGGCCACCATGAGGTTTACGGGAAGCTTTTTCCGCACCGCGATGATCGAGGCCAAGGCATTGAGGAACGCGCGCTCCGGCCCCTTTTGGTTCGTGGCGCCACGGCCGATGATCGCCTTGCCCAACTCATGATCCACCACGGCGGCCTCGAAGGGCGGGGAGCGCCAATCCGCCGGCTCGACGGGCTGGACATCGTACATCATATAGATGAGCAAGGTCTTGGCAGCCCCGGCGTCGTAGTATCCCCAAACGCCCGGGTGTCCCGACGTTGGAACGAGCGCCGCCTCCTGAAAACCGAGCGCTTTGAGATCATCACGCACGAGGCCCGCCATCTCGGGAATGCCCTTCTTTTCCGTACTGATAGAGGGCTGGCGGAGCCACCGCTGGATGTTGGCCACATGCTCCGCCTGGTGCGCGTCGATGTGGGCATATATGTCGGGAGCTGAGCCGGCGTATGCTTTCACGCCGGATGCGTCGAAGCTCTTCTCCGTGGTGATTTTGAAGCTCGGAGACTTCACCACGGTCCTGGCTCCATCGGGTGTCGGAGCGCACGCGCCGATCACCCACACCCATAGAAGCCCCAGGTGCAATCGGTGACTCATCAAGGCGCTCCCGTGGTCAGGGTGTCGGCGAGCCCGAGTATCGTTTGAACCAACTCGTCATATACAAAACCGTCCGCATGAAATTCGAAGGCCGAGACTCGGTGCCATGGAATTCACCCTCGAAGCGGATCAAGGCGGATGGTACTCCCCGCATTTTGAGCGCGGCGTAGTACTCCTCGGTCTGCGGCATCGGTGTCCGCATGTCCAACACACCTGTCATCAGCACCGTCGGAGTCGTGACATTGCCGACGTACATCAGCGAGGACTGCTTGAGCCACTGTTCCGGCTTCTCCCAGAATGGCGCCCCGAAGAAATTGTTGGTGAACAGCGGAACGTCGGACTGGCCCGAGAAGCTCATCCAATTTGTCACGGGACACCGAACGGCGGCCCCGGCAAAGCGCGTCGTGTGGCCGATCACCCAACTCGAGAGCACGCCGCCACCACTGCACCCCGCAACGTACAACCGTCGGCTGTCGACGTACCCTCGGCCCAGCACCGTATCCACGCCCGCCATCAGATCATCGTAGTCCACGCTGGGATAGGCCTGATCGATGGCGTTGCCGAAGGCGGTACCGTACCCGGTGCTTCCCCGTGGATTGGTGTAGAGCACGACGTAACCTTCGGCCGCGATCGCTTGCCAGAAATAGTCGAATCCCACCGAGTACATCCCGTGGGGACCACCGTGGATTTCAAGCAGGAGAGGATATTTCTTAGACGCCTGGAATGACGGCGGTTTTACGATCCACCCCTGCACCTTCGCCCCGCCGCTGGAGGTGTACCAAACCTCCTCCGCGGTGGCAAGCCGCTTCCCGCCGAGCAGATCGTCGTTCACGCGAGTGAGTTGGGCGAACGTGGCGGGTTTCCCCGGATCCAGCCGGAACACATCACTCGGCTGATTCCAAGTGGACTTCGTGACAGCCATCGTGCCGGCACTGGAGATTGAACCCAACGAAATCACCTGCGGACCGGTCGTGATCGCCCGAACACCGCCTCCGGCTAGGGGCGCGAAATGCACGTTGATGGCCCCTCTGTCCTCCGCGGTGAAATAGACACCGGAGCCGTCCGGTGCCCAGGCCAATTCCCGCGGCTCTCGGTCGAGCGGGCCGGAAAGCTCGGCGACGCCGGTGCCATCGATGCGCACGCTGTAGAGGTCCGCCACTTTATAGGTCTGTTTGGTGAATGGATACCCCACGTACACCACCCTTTGGCCGTCCGGAGAGAGCACCGGCCGCGACCACGTGCCCCGCGTGGAAGTCAGGCGCCGCTTCTGACCCGTAGCGATATCGATCGCATAGATGTTCGAATCCCGATACGTCAGATCGGCCTTCGGGTCGTCATATCCTTCGACAACGGCGGTTTTGCCATCGGGCGACCAGTCCCACGTGACCGGTGTATCGAGGCCATCGAAGCGGGCGCCAAGGCCCCAATCCCCCGTGGTGACTTCGCGCGGAGTGCCGCCATCCGAGGGCACCACGAACAGGTGACGGAAACCCGGTTCGTTGTACCCTGCTCGGTCTTGGCGGTAGTGCAGCCGGTCGACAATCCGAGGCGTGGGCACCCATTTGGCGCCTTCGGGTGCGGCCGGCATGTCGATCGCCCATTCCGTCTTCTTGGGAACGAAGTTGGTGAAGCCGATCCACCTCCCGTCCGGCGACCAATGGAGGTCCGATGGTCCGGTCGTCAATCGTGTGACTTGGGTCGTCGCCCCTTCGGCGTCCATCCATCGCACGAAAATTTGGGGACCCTTGGGCTCGGTCGCCTCAGCGATATAGGCGATGCGGGTTCCATCCGGCGACCAGGTTGGATTCCCGCCCTTCACCAAGAAACGATTCCTCGTCCCATCGGAGTTCATCGCCCAGATTGCGCTTTCCCAGCGATCTTCCATCTTGTTGACGAAACCACGGGAGTACAGAATCATCCGCCCGTCCGGCGCGATTTTCGCCTCCGACACCGCCTCGAGGTCCATGTAGTGCCGGACGCTCAGCAGCGAATCGCCGGCCATTCCTTGCGCGAATAGGGTGGGTCCGAACGCGACGGAAGCGAGGACCAACGTGGCAGCACTAAGCCGGGCCGAGTGAGAACTCATAGGGGATCCTTGGATGGTGATGAATGCGAGGATGTTACGGCGCGAAGCGGGCCGTGTAAAGGTGAAAGGGGCAATCAGACCGCCCCGCGGCGCCGCAGCTCATCAATCCGGTCGCGATCGAAGCCGAGGCGGCTGAGGACCACGTCCGTGTGTTGGCCGAGGGAGGGAATCTCGCCCATCACGGGAGTGAGGCCTTCCATGGTGACGGGAGGGATCAGCAGGGAAAGAGGTCCCACCGGTGAGGACACCTCCCGCCACCGGCGGCGAGCCGCCAGCTGGGGATGCGCATTGAAGCCATGCACCGAATTCAAGTTCGCCCACCCCAGCGGCGCCGCGTCCAGCCGTCGCACCAACTCGGCCATGCTGTGGCGGGCGATCGCGCTCTCCACCAACTCCTGAAGCTCGGCCCGGTTCTCCACCCGTTTGGCGTTGGTGTCGAAGCGCGGATGAGAAATCAACTCCGTTTGTTCGAGCACCACCGTGCAGAAGCGGACCCACTCTCTCTGATTTTGAACGCTGAGGTAGATCCGCTCGCCCTCGGACGAAGCAAACGGGCCATAGGGCGCAATGGTTGGATGACTTGATCCGGTTCGCCGGGGGGCCGTGCCACCGTACTTGGTGAAGTACGCGGCATAGCTCATCCATTCACCCAACGACTCCAGCAACGACACCTCCATCCATTGACCGTCGCCGGTTTGCCCTCGGGCGATCAGCGCGGTGAGGATGCCGGAAAAGGCGTACATCCCAGCCGCGATGTCCGCCACCGAGATGCCCGCGCGCGACGGGGAGTCCTCCGTCCCGGTGAGCGACATGAGTCCCGCATCGGCCTGGATGAGCAAGTCGTAAGCGCGCCGCTCCCGGTAGGGCCCGCTGGTGCCGTAGCCGGAGATGGCACACGTGATGAGGCGGGGGTACCGATCGCGCACGACCGCCTTCCCGAGCTGCAACCGATCGACTGCCCCCGGCGCGAGGTTGTGGATGAAGACATCGGCTCCCGTCAGCAGCCGATCCAGAATATCGGCGGCGGCCGCGTCCTTCAGATCGAGGCAGAGAGACTCTTTGCCTCGGTTGAGCCACACAAAATAGCTCGCCAGGCCTTTGACACTCGTGTCGTAATGTCGGGCGAAATCACCGACCCCTGGCCGCTCGACCTTGACGACGCGGGCGCCGAGGTCGGCCAGCTGGCGGCTGGCGAACGGCGCCGCGACCGCCTGCTCGAGGGCCACGACGGTAATGCCGCTCAGGGGCAGCACGGCGGCGGCGTTCAGGTCGCCCATTCGACCTTCGCCTTCATGGCGGTCCTTCCGTCAGGCGCAGTGGCCCAGAGAACCATGGAACCCCGCTCGATCCGGCCGTGGAGGCCAATCGCTTCCTCGCAAAAGAGCGGTCCTTCAGCACGATACGTGTAGGTCGCCACTCGACCGATGGGTTGGTGGCGGCAAGCCGCATCGAGTAACAAGAGCGCCGTGAGGGGGGCATGAACCACTAACCCAGGATATCCCTCGACCTGGGTGGCGTACGGATGGTCGTAGTGAATCCGGTGACTGTTGAACGTCAAGGCCGAGAAGCGGAAGAGAGCTACAGCGTCGGTTCGAAAGCTCTCTCGCCAATGACAATCTCCCGGCGGCGGGGACCCGCCGGGCCGTGCCTCACCCGGCCTGGCTGGATCGCGAAAGACCAATTCCTGTACTTCGTCGATCGCGATCGGTGTGCCGGCACTGATCAAGTGTCGGACGGCGACGAACACAAGCCGACCGCTCCGCCCCGCCTTTTCCTGGACCGACGCGATGGTGGACCGCCGCTCGACCGTGTCCCCCAACACGAGCGGTTGGCGGAAATGAATCGCTCCACCGACCCACATTCGGCGCGGCAATGATACTGGGGGAAGAAAGCCACCCCGGCGCGTATGGCCGTCGACATCGAGGTCCGAATGGGCGGCGCGAGGCGCGAAATAGATCCAGTGCCACCCGCAGGGGAGGGCCGAGCCGCGCTTCACCCCATCGGCGGCTCGGTCGAGCAGGGCGGCGAGGCCGAACGCGGGTGCCAGGCAGAGCTCATCGCGTACCACGATCTCCCTTCCGACCCAAGCTTGAAGGTCGGCGGTCACGACGCACCCTCGGCGCCCGTGCTCACTCGTGATTGCAATTTGGATCGGATCAGGTCCGCGCGGGCCAGGGTCCGTCGTGCCGCTTCCATCACGGGACGATCGATCATCTTCCCCTCTCCCAGCACGGCTCCACCTTGGCTTCGTTCGAACGCCTGCATGATAGTGGTGGCGCGCTCAACTTCGGCGGCGGTCGGGGAAAACGCGCCGTGAATGGCGGGGATGTGCACGGGATGAATCGCGGCCTTGCCGGTGAAGCCGAGGCGTCGGACCGCGGCGGCCTCGCGCGCGAGCCCGGCGGCATCGGAAACATCGAGAAAAGGAACGTCGATCGACCCGATCCCGGCCAGAGCGGCAGCGTGGACGATGCGCGACCGGGCGACGAGCAACGCGTCCCACTCGACCGCGCATCCGAGCTCGATCGAAAGATCCACTCCGCCGAACTGGAGCGCGCTGATCCGGGGAGAAGCCGCCGCAATCTCTTCCACATTGGCCAAGGCCCGAACGGTCTCGACCATCGGCAAGAGCCGCACATCCGGATGACGGTGCTCCAGCAACCCTGCCACCCAGACCACTTCCGCCGCGGAAGTGACCTTGGGAATCATGACCGTATCGGGTGATACGTCACCCTCGCAGAGAGTCTGCAGATCGCGACGGCCCAGCTCGCCTTTCGGGTCGTTGATACGCAGGATCACCTCCGCTCCCCGCCGTGCCTCCTTGAGGATCCGCTCGAACGCCTGTTGTCGTCCCACCTCTTTCGATTGGAGCGGGACCCCATCCTCGAGATCTGCGCAAACCGCGTCGGCGCCGGTCGCGATCGCCTTTGCGAATCGTTCCGGATGATCGGCCGGGAAGAAGAGGATCGAACGACGGAGGAGCACCGTTGCAGTCATGGTCAATACGAGCGCGGCAGGTGGAGGACATGTTCGCCGACGTAACAGAGAATCAGATTGTTGGCAATCGGTGCGACGAGGTACAGTCGAGACTCCCGGAACTTCCTTTCGATGCCGAACTCGACGGCCAAGCCATATCCACCGAACGTGTTCATCGCCGCGTTGGCGGCCTCCCATGCCGCCTCGGAAGCGAGATACTTGCACATGTTTGCTTCGGCGCCGGGGAGCTGGCCGGCATCGTAGAGGCTCGCGGCGTTGTCCCGAAGTGCCATGGCCCCCTGAGTAGCCACGTAGGCCCGCGCGATGGGGAATTGCACCCCTTGATTCTGCCCGATGGGACGGCCGAACACGATGCGCTGTCGCGAGTACTCCGTCGCCCGGTCGACGAAATAGAGAGCGTCGCCGATAGATTCGGACGCGAGCAGGATCCGCTCCACGTTCATCCCGCCGAGAATGTAGCCGAAGCCCTTCCCTTCCTCGCCGATGCGGTTCTCCACCGGCACCTCCAGACCATCGAAGAACAGCTCGTTGGTCTCGTGGTTGATCATAGTCGCCACCGGTTGGACGCGCATGCGCTCGCCGGCCTCCCTGATGTCCACGAGAAACACGCTGAGGCCATCAGTCCGTTTCTTCACTTGTTCGATCGGGGTCGTCCGGGCGAGGAGAATCATGAGATCCGAATGCTGAACCCGCGAGATGAAAATCTTCTTCCCGTTCACCACGTAGCGGTCGCCTTGGCGCACGGCGGTCGTGCTGATTTGGGTGGTGTCGGATCCGGCATCCGGCTCCGTCACCGCGAAGGCCTGGAGGCGGAGCTCGCCCCGGGCAATCCCGGGCAGATAGCGCCGCTTCTGTTCCTCCGAACCGTGCCGCAACAACGTCCCCATCGTGTACATCTGAGCGTGACACGCCGCGGCGCTCCCTCCGGAACGATTGATCTCCTCGAGGACCACCGAGGCATCCCTGAGACCGAGCCCCGCGCCGCCATACTCCTCGGGGATCAGGCAGCCTAGATAGCCGCTCCGCGTCAACTCGGCAACGAAGGCCTCGGGATACGCCCGCCGCTCATCGAGACCACGCCAATACTCATCGGGATACTTGCGGCAGAGGGCTCGAACCGCTTCACGAAGCTCGTCTTTCATCACGACCCTTCGGCGATGCACGGCAACTCTCGCGTCTTTCGCGTCGTTGCGGTGGCATATGGTTGACCATTCTTCAGGCGCTACCCCTCTGCGCGCTTGCTGCCTTTCTACCACCAAGGCGCAAAGGACGCAAAGAACAGCAACGGAAAATCTCACTTGCCTCGTTGCGCCCTTCACACCTTCGCGGTCAAGTTGTTGTTGACCAGTTCACTGGAACCCTTCGCGCCCTTCGCGTCCTTGCGGTTCAATTGCTGCATCCTTTTTCTACCGCAGACCTATCCTCGTTCTACAGTCGGTGAACCATTCGCTTGATGCCGTCCTTGATCAGCGGCGCATTCCAGTTTAGCAGAAAACCGAGCCTCAAGCCAGACAGCTTGAGGTAGGTCAAGAGTTGGGCCTCGTGGATCGGCGCGATCGTACGTACCGCTTTGTTCTCGACGATGATTTCTTCCTCCAATGGCAAGTCGACCCGATACCCGGCGTCGATCTCGATCCCATCGTACGGCACGGGCAGCGAAACCTCACAACGGATAGTCAACCCACGTTTGCGCAGCTCATGAGACAAGCACACCTGATAGGCCGATTCCATAAGCCCTGGTCCCAGCGCCCTATGCACGACATACACGGCGTCTATCAATATGGTGGCAATCCGCTCAAGGTCTTCGTTGCTTCTCACGCGTACCACCAGAATGGCCCTTCCCATTCTCGTGGTCTAAAGCCGTTGGTTTGCTACCACAATAACGCAAAGGAGGTTCTTCGCGCTCTTCGCGCCCGTGCGGCTCAATGGCTGTTCTCTTTCTCTACCGGGAAGACGCAAGGGACGCGAGGGAATAAGAGTATACCAGCAGACCTCGCGCTCTTCGCATCTTTGCGGTCAATGGCTGTTCCTATCTACCGCGATGGCGCAAAGGACGCAAAGGACAAACCGGCCGGAGCCCGACGCTGAGGGATCGGAACGGGATTGACATTGGTTGCTGAACCGTCATTATCCGAAGGCTGATCATCGCGGTCGGCGGATCCGCCAGGTCCACATATCGGTCTCGACAGCAACGTACGGAGCATTACTGATGGCTCAAGCGATCGTGCCGCTCACCCGCCGCCGCTTCGGCGAAACCCTACGTCGAGACGCCTGGTGGGTGCAACCCTTGATCGTGTTCGTAATCCTGACATCGTTCCTGGTCTATGCCACCTGGGCGGCGTTTCAGAACGCCCACTACACCTTCGGGCCGTACCTCTCGCCTTTCTATTCCCCGGAGATCTTCGGCGACTCGCCCGCGGCATGGTTCGGGCCCAAACCAGGCTGGTGGCCGGGGTGGTTGCCGTTCAGCCCCGCACTGATCATCCTGCCGTTCCCCGCCCTGTTTCGGTTCACCTGCTATTACTACCGCGGCTCCTACTACAAGGCTTTCTGGGCCGACCCACCGGGCTGTACCGTCGGTGAGCCGCGCAAGAGCTACCTCGGCGAACGGTATTTTCCGCTCGTGCTGCAGAATATCCATCGGTATTTCATGGTCTTTGCCGTGATATTCCTGTTCTTCCTGAGCTACGATGTATGGGAGGCCCTCTGGTGGACGGATCCAGCCACCGGAGCGAAGACCTTTGGCATCGGGATCGGCACGTTGGTGCTGGCCACGAACGTCGTGTGTCTCACCGGATACACTTTCGGCTGTCATTCCATGCGACATATCCTCGGCGGATTCCGGGATCAATTCTCGAAGACACCGGTCTTCAGTGCCCCGTATCGATGCTCCACCTGCCTCAACAGCGCCCACCACCGCTGGGCCTGGGTCAGCCTATTCATGGTCGCGCTCACCGATGTCTACGTGCGTCTCTGCTCCATGGGCATCGTGCACGACTGGAGAATTCTCTGATGGGCGACTACCAGACTCACGAATACGACGTTCTGGTGATCGGGGCCGGAGGCGCCGGACTACGAGCGGCGATCGAAGCGGCCGCGCAGGGCACCACCGTCGGCCTTGTCTGCAAGTCGCTGCTCGGGAAGGCGCATACTGTCATGGCGGAGGGCGGAGTGGCGGCGGCGTTGGCCAACGTGGACGACCGGGACAATTGGAAAGTCCATTTTACTGACACGCTGAGAGGCGGACAGTACCTCAACAACTGGCGGATGGCCGAACTCCACGCCAAAGAAGCTCCCGATCGCGTCCGCGAGCTCGAGGCGTGGGGGGCGATGTTCGATCGAACCCCGGACGGTCGAATTCTCCAACGTAACTTCGGCGGTCACAAGTATCCTCGTTTGGCGCATGTCGGCGACCGCACCGGGCTCGAGATGATCCGCACGCTCCAGGATCACGGGATTCATCAGGGCATCGAGGTGCACATGGAGGTCACGGTCACCACCCTGCTCAAGGACGGTGACCGGATCGCGGGGGCCTTTGCCTACGATCGCGAGCGCGGGCGGTTTCGGCTTTTCCGCGCTCGGGCTATCGTTCTGGCCACGGGCGGCATCGGGCGCGCCTTTCGGATCACGAGCAACAGTTGGGAATACACGGGCGACGGTCAGTCGCTGGCCTACCACGCCGGCGCCGCACTCCAGGACATGGAATTCGTGCAATTCCATCCGACCGGAATGGTCTGGCCGCCGAGCGTTCGCGGCATCCTCGTCACCGAGGGAGTGCGCGGCGAGGGGGGCGTCCTGCTGAACAGTAAGGGCGAGCGGTTCATGTTCCAGGACATCCCCGAGAACTACCGAGCCCAGACCGCCGATACGCCCGAAGAAGGCTGGCGCTACACCCAGGGCGACAAAAACGCCCGACGCCCTCCCGAATTGTTGACGCGGGATCACGTGGCGCGGTGCATCATGCGGGAGGTGCGCGAAGGCCGGGGCAGTCCGCACGGAGGCGTGTTTCTCGACATCGCACAAATCAAGGAGAAACTGCCCAAGGCGGCGGAGCACATCAAAAAGAAGCTGCCGAGTATGTACCATCAATTCAAGCAGCTGGCGGATATCGATATCACCACGACTCCGATGGAGATCGGACCGACGACCCACTACGTGATGGGCGGGGTCCGGGTGGACGGCGATACCCAAATGTCCACGGTCTCCGGTCTGTTTGCCGCCGGTGAGGTCGCGGCCGGCCTCCATGGCGCGAACCGATTGGGCGGCAACTCGCTTTCGGACCTCTTGGTGTTCGGCCGGCGGGCGGGTGAGTATGCGGCGCGTTTCGCGAAGGACCATCAGCCCGGCCGGATCAACTCGGAAGAAGTGGAAGCCGCGGGGCGCGAGGCGCTGGCGCCATTCGACCGCTCGGGTGGAGAAAGCGCGTACCAGGTTCAGCACGAATTGCAGGACATGATGCAAGACCTCGTTGGGATCGTGCGGGTGGAGAAGGAAATGGAGCGGGCCGCCGAGGGACTGGGCGCGCTGTGGCAACGAGCCGCGAAAACCACTGTCGTCGGAAACCGAGAGTACAACCCTGGATGGCACACCGCCCTCGACCTCAAGGCCCTCCTCACGGTCTCCGAAGCGATTGTGCGAAGTGCCCTCGCCCGGAAGGAGAGCCGCGGTGGCCACTTCCGCGACGACTTCCCCGCCAAGGACCCCGCGTATCAGACCTTCAACTGTGTGGTCGAGAAGGGGCTCGACGGCGGAATGCGGCTCCGCAAGGAGCCCATTCCCGAGCTGCGGCCGGATCTGAAAGCGATTGTCGATGAACTCAAGTAGGCACCGACCTCGACCGAACGGAGACCCGACCGGATGACGCAGGCAAGGTTCCAGGTTTGGCGCGGGAATTCCAGCGGCGGCAAGTTGGTCGATTACTCGACGGAGATCTCCGAGGGGATGGTCGTGTTGGACGCCATCCACCAAATCCAAGCGACGCAAGCGAACGATCTGGCCGTGCGCTGGAACTGCAAAGCCGGCAAGTGCGGGTCGTGCTCGGCCGAAATCAACGGTCAGCCGCGGCTCATGTGCATGACCCGACTCAATGAACTCGATTTGGGCGAACCCGTCACCGTCGAACCCATGCGCGCCTTCCCCCCGGTTCGCGACCTCGTCACCGACGTGAGCTGGAATTTTCGGGTGAAAAAACAGATCAAGAAATTCAAGCCGCGTCCGCCCGATGCGCCCGACGGCACCTGGCGGATGCAACAGGAAGACGTCGATCGGGTGCAGGAGTATCGCAAATGCATCGAGTGTTTCCTGTGCCAGGACGTCTGCCACGTCCTCCGCGACCACCAGCTCCACGAAGAGTTCGTCGGCCCGCGATATTTGGTCTACACGGCGGCGCTCGAAATGCACCCGCTCGACACGGAAGACCGGCTGTCCGAGCTTCGAAAGGCCCACGGCATTGGGTACTGCAACATCACCAAATGCTGCACCAACGTCTGTCCGGAAAGCATTCGGATCACCGATAATGCCATCATTCCGCTCAAGGAACGCGTGATGGACGACGCGTTCGACCCGCTTGTGAAGCTGATTGGGCTGATGACGAAGAAAGTGGCGGGGCCCTAGCCCCCCCCAGCACATCCGACGAGGTTCGCATGTTTGCCCTGAAACCCATATCCCCCTCCGGCGTCGCCGGTGCGCTTGCCAAGGCGGAGCTTTACCGGCTACTGAACGAACCCGGCGCGGCCGAGAGCATCTGCCTCGATGTTCTCCAGATCGACCCCACCAGTCAGTCCGCATTGGTTCTCCTGCTGCTCGCGCGCACCGATCAGTTCACCGAGGGCCTGGCCGTTGGGGTGGCTCGAGCTCGAGAAGTCCTGCCCCAACTTCGGGACGAATACCAGCGGCTCTACTATGCAGGGATCATTTGTGAGCGCCGGGCAAAAGCGCAGCTCCACGCCGGAACCCCCGGCTCATCCGGCATTGCTTACGACTGGTTCCGTGAGGCGATGGAGTGGTATGAGCGGGCGGAAGCAATTCGTCCACCCGGCAACGATGAATCCTTACTGCGTTACAACACCTGCGCCCGGATCCTCAATGGGAGCCAGCACATCACTCCTCGGCACCAAGGAGAATTCGAGCCGGCGTTGGAGGAGTGAGGTCGGGGAGGGACAGGGAAAAGGGAATCGGGAATACGGAGAGGCCGAAGGAAGCGGAACGCACCTGGGACTACGACGGAGCTTCAAATGACCACCGCGCGACAGCATCGACAACTGCCTGCTTTACTCCTCACGTCCTTCTCCTTACTCCTCACGCTCGGCGTGTCCGCCCAGTCTACCTACTACCCACCCGCCGGCACCGATTGGGAAAAGCGAACTCCGTCGACTGTCGGGATGGACTCGCTGAAGCTGGCCCACGCCATCGCGTTCTCCCAGGCGCATGAGATCGATTGGCTGA
The DNA here is from genome assembly GCA_025358055.1 of Gemmatimonadota bacterium. GTDB lineage: Bacteria > Gemmatimonadota > Gemmatimonadetes > Gemmatimonadales > GWC2-71-9 > JANYKV01. Next base: position 31,902 of record JANYKV010000114.1, on the reverse strand, counting down.
TGAGCATGAAAGAGCAGCTGACGAAGCAAACGGCGAAAGAGCCCTACCCCGCGATTCAAGGCCCCTACAAAGACCGGGGCCACGTCAACGGGATCATCCTACGCCATGGATACATCGTCGCCGAGTGGGGCGATACCAAACGCGTCGACATGACGTTCAGCGTCGCGAAAAGCTACCTCTCAGGCGTTGCCGGCCTCGCATTCGACCGCGGGCTGATTGATAGTGTCGACGAGAAGGTCAGCGCGAGTGTTCATGACGGAGGGTTCGACGGCGAACACAACGCCGCGATTACCTGGCGCATGATGTTCAATCAGACCAACGAATGGGAAGGCACTCTATGGGGCAAGCCCGACGTCGCCGACCGACGGGCAGGGTACGCGAGAGCCCTACAGGCTCCCGGAACTTTCTGGGAATACAACGACGTCCGGGTGAATCGCACTTCATTGGCGCTGCTGGAGCTCTTGCAAGAGCCACTCCCCCAGGTCATCAAACGAGAGATCATGGATCGGATTGGAGCCTCCGAAACGTGGGTTTGGCATGGGTACGACAACGCCTACATCGATATCGGGGGCAAGCAGGTGCAATCCGTGAGCGGCGGCGGCCATTGGGGAGCTGGCTTCTGGGCCAGCACGCGCGACCACGCCCGATATGGCTATCTGATGCTCCGGCGGGGACGATGGTCCAGCGGGCAACTCCTCTCCGAACGTTGGATTGCGATGGCAACGACACCCACGCCTATCAAGCCGGTGTACGGCTTCATGTGGTGGCTCAATCCGGGGCGCCAACAATTCCCGGATGTGCCCGAGACCAACTTCTTTGCTCTCGGCGCCGGCGGCAACACGATTTGGATTGACCCAGATCATGACCTGGTGGCGGTTGTGCGGTGGCTCGATCCAGCGCATCAGAACGAGTTCATGAAGCTGGTTCTCGCCGCGATCGGACCCTGAGGCCAGAACTCGATCCTCGTGGGGCCCTAGAGCTTGTTTTCCGCCAGAGTCCGTCGAAGTTGGAGAACCTTCACGTCGGGGTCCACAACCACGCGCGCTGGCTTGAAGGGCGAACGGATCCGCACCTCCTTGATCTCTTTCGATCCGATCACTACCGTCACTCCCGACGCGCGATACGTAACCTTCACGGGCTCGGCCGGGTTCAGCGAGCGCTCCCCCTGGGTCACCGCCACCTCGACTGGCATCCGGCCGGTTCCGATGTTCTCCAGACGAGCCGTCGTCTCCCATTCCGACCCGATCGGCACCGACCGAACCTCGGACAGCCGATACTCCGGCACGACCACCGAAGCGAACCATTGCTTGGCGTACGCGTCGTAGGCGGCCGTGTCCGGCGCATATTGGCGCATGTGCTCGACGAAATCGGCCAAGACCGCATGATCGGGATTGTTGAGGTGGGAAGCGATGAACGTCCGCAGGCCGGCAAAGTTTTGCTCGCTCCCCATCAAGTTCCACAGCATCCAGAACGTCCAGCCGCCTTTGTCGTACAAGAGGGTTCCATCGCCGTCATGAGAACCGTCGGTCTTGAGGAGAGACCGTTCCGCGTCACTATGTCGTGATTCCGCGTAGCGCGACTCGATCCGCTTGCGGAACTCCATGCCCTGGAGTTGCCCTTTCACCTGGGCCATCAGGAGGGCTGTCGAAAAATGAGCCATTCCTTCGCTCAACAGGTTTCCGCTTGGTCCGCGTCCGGGCTGTAGCATATTTCCCCACCACTGATGGGCACTCTCGTGGGCCACCACCAGAAAGGCCAAATTGGTCTTGGGCTCGCTCTTGGTCAAGAAACCGATTGACTCGGAGAACGTGATGTTGGTCGGGAAGCCCTGGGCGTAGGTCGAGATGCCTGGAAACTCGCTGATTTTGAGCTCCCGCCACGGGAAAGGCGCAAACCACTCCCCGTAGTACTTCCGCGCCGCATCCAAGGCCGAGCTCATTTCGGCCACGTTGTAGGTGTGCGCCGCGTTGTAGTAGAGCGCGGTTCCCTCACCTTTCTTCACGACATACCGTCCCGCAATGACATTGAAGGCCATGACCGGGTGATCGGTGTGCCATACCGTCGTCTTGGTAGCGCCGTTGACTTCCTCGGAGATCCGCTCACCTACCGAATTCGCCGTAAAATCCGCCGGGGCGGTAATGGCCATGTGGACCGTCATCGGAAGCGCGCTCCCGAAGGCCGGGGGAGTGATCCCTTTGTAGAAGTCATCCGGGTACTGCTTCGGTTCGGCTCGATTCTCGTCGTCGACCCCGATCTCTTCGAGATACCCTATGAAGGGAAACCACCGGGGCCCGAAACTGGTCATCACGACGCCGGAGGGGAGGATGAATTCGCCCGCCCCGCCGCCATTCTTGGTGGCTCCCGGTTGTACTCCGTTGTAGGTGAACCCGAGCCGGACACTGTCCCCGGGAGCGAGCGGTTTGGCGAGAGTAAACACGTACAAATGCGATAGGGTATCCGGAACGGATGGCTGTCCGTTGATGGTCCACCGCATGTCGTTCCAGAAACCGACGGTGATCGGCACTTTGGACAGAACCACTGTTTCCTTGTTCACGATGATGTAGGTGCCTTTCACGCTCCATGCCCGGTCCCGCGGGTTGAGATCGAGCGCCATATCAACGTCGGCGAGCGCAGGCGCCGGAGCATCGGTCCAGGTGGCCAGATTCTTTCGCCAATAGTCCTTCGCGATCTTCTTCGTCCGGGCGCCGTCGGGTCCGCGGTCGATCTGGCGCCAAAGCGCGCCGCCCAAAAAGAGCGGCGCCACGAGCCACGGGAGCAATCCGCGAGCGGACCGCCACAGTCGAGCCGGCTGGAGCGCATGGATGGTTGAGATCGTGTCGAGGGCTCGGCGCGGAAACCATCGAATCGCCATGCGGAGGAAGACGAGGGCGAGAGAGAGCCAGAAGAGACGATTGAGGATGAGCGCCGTTCGGTCGATCTCGAAAACGCTGATGTCGCTCCACCGGAGCGCACCCCAAAGCGGCCAGTTTCCGACCCAATTCATTTTCCCTGAGAATAGGAGGTACGAGGTGAATGCCAAAGTGACGAGCGCAACCGAATAGGTGGTGTAACGGTTCTTGACGATCGCATAGATTGCAAACACAAAGCAGGTCCATAACACGAACCCCGGGAGCAAGAGCACGACCCAAACCAGGAGAAAGGGCTTGAGTTCAAGCCCCACTCGGCCTTGAATTGCCATCGCGATTGCGCAACCGACGAACGTGGCCAGCAATGCGGTGACGGCCACGACGGCAAGCGCCACGGCCTTTCCCGCCAGGATCGAGCCGGTGTGAACGGGTAACGCGTCGTGAATGGCGGAGAACCCTGTCGCTCGTTCGCGTTCTAAACTCTCCACGGCATAGAACACGATGAGCAAAGCGAGCAGCGTGATGAGAGACGACATCGACCGGACGGCAAGGGTTCCCGAGGTAACCAGCAGCGGCGTGTCGAACGCGCCCAGGGCCAGCAGTGCATTCCCCAAGGTCTGTTGAAGAATGAGGGGAATAAATAAGTAGAGCCCCGGGGAACTGCGAAGCTCTTTGAGCTCGGCACCGGCAACCAGCCGAAAGCCACGCCAAAAATTCGGCGCCGCCGCGCGCATTCGCAATGCGGCCAAGCCCGGAGCGGCCTGAGCCTCCATTCCCGGTGCCGGGGGCTCCGCTGCGCGCCGCGCGACGGTGACCTTCCCGGAGGATTTGAGGGTCCGGCCAAAGTGGCCGGCGGCGAGCACCGTCGAGACGATCCCAATCACAGCCACGCCGAATCGGCTCCAGACAAACCCCGAATCCCACACGACCCGCTGGGTGTTGTAGAAGTCGACCCCTCGATCAACCTTCAGCCACGTTTGGTTTAGCCACCGAAACCCCGAGGGGTCGACGAGCATGAGGATCCGATCGATGCGGGGGTCGAGCCAAGCGGGTGTCCAACTCCAGAAGAAAAACCCACAAACCAGGAGCAGCATGATCGGCAGCACGAAGACGAGAATCGGCTTTCGGGTCCAGGCGCCCACCCCAAACGAGGTTCCACAAGTGAACATGATGATCGGGAGGGATATGGTCACGGCCGGGACTACATAGTTGTGGAGATGGAACGGTCCTCGAGTCTCCAGCATGTTCGAGTTGGGCATGACCTGAAAGATCAAGATCACCAAACCCACCGTGAGGACGAGCGCGGCAAGGAAGGCCAGGAACACACCGGTGAATTTGCCCCAGATGTATTCGCCCGATGTCAGGGGTGTGGCGTGAAGGATCTCTCCGGTCTTCCATTCGAGGTCGCGCGGGACGGAGAGCCCGGCCATAACCGCCGCGAAGAACGTGAAGCCGAGGAAGGACAAGACTACCATCAGCTGCGCCAACGCGAATTCCGACGTGAGAAAGGCCTTCTTGCCTCCCACCGAGCTGTCGCCGGACGTCAGGCCAATCCGGACATTGCCGCTGCTCAAGCCCCAGACGATAAGGCCGATCAACGCCAGCATGATCCAGAAGCTGGGCCGCCGGCACGTGTACGACAGTTCCTGACGAGCCACCAGCATGAGACGGCGAATGCTCATGCAACCCGTCCGGTCGCGTCACCTTGTTGCATCGTTACGAGGTACGCGTCCTCCAGGGTCGCCTCGGCCGGCGCGAGGCCCGGTGGAGCGATGCGGTCGGGCTGATAGACCCGAACCCGGTTCCTTCCTTCGACGAGATACGCCTGCGTCACCCGGCGGGTGCGGCGCAGGTCGTCCAGCTCCGGCCCACTCACCGCTCCCTCGAAGATCGTACCCGCGAGGCCTCCGCGGGCATCGGCGGGCGTGGTGATGCTGACCAATTGCCCCTGACGGATCACTGCGAAGCGAGGACAGAGCACGGCCACGTCTTCGACGATGTGGGTGGAGAGGATGACCGTGCGGTTCTCCGCCAGCTCGGCCAGAATACGATAGAAGCGGTGCCGCTCTTCGGGATCCAACCCCGCCGTCGGCTCATCCACGATCATCAGCTTCGGGTCCCCGGCAATAGCCTGAGCGATCCCGAGCCGTTGTCGCATGCCTCCGGAATAGTCTTTCACCTTGCGCTTGGCAGCGCTGAGAAGATTCACCCGCTCCAGTAGCTCAGTGGCTAGGTGCTTCGTGCCCTGCGGCGATTCAACGCCCTTGAGCTCGAGCAGATAGGTGAGCATCGCCTCACCCGTGAGATGGGGGTAGAACCCGAAATCCTGCGGCAGATATCCGAGCGTGGCCCAGAGCTTTTCCGGGTGGGCGGTCACGTTCTCCCCATCCAAGAGCACCTCGCCCGAGGTGGGCTCGAGGACCCCGGCCACGATTTTCATCAGGGTACTCTTGCCGGCGCCATTTGGTCCGAGCAGGCCGAACATTCCTCCCGGAATATCGAGTGAGACTCCCTGAAGCGCCGTCACCGGGCCGGGATACACTTTGACGAGCCTGCGAAGATTCAGCATGGTGGAATCCCGAGAAAAGGAAGTGACGCGCGGACCTAGACACCACATGATGGGAACGTTACTCTCTGCCGGAGACTAGCACTCCCTCCGTCGCGCAGGAACCCCCATGACGTTCCTCAACCTGATCGAACTCGAAGCGCTTGCGCGCGAACGGCTGCCCAGGATGACGGCGGACTACTTCGCGGGGGGCGCCGCCGATGAAATTACGGTCCGCGAGAACCGCCTCTCCTGGAGCGCCCCCACCCTCCGCTATCGCGTGCTCGTAGATGTCAGCCAGCGTGACCTGTCATGTACCATTCTAGGCCGAAACCGGGAGAGCCCGATCTTCGTCGCTCCGATGGCGTTCCAACGCTTGGCGCATCCGGACGGGGAGTTGGCCACCGTCCGAGCCGCCGCCCGTTCCCGCGCGACGATGATCGTCAGCACACTATCCACGGTGCCGATGGAAGACGTGCGAGCCGCCACAACCGATCCGATATGGTTTCAGCTCTACATCCACAAGGATCGTGGGATCACCTCCGAGCTGGTACGTCGCGCGGAGGCCGCAGGTTTCGAGGCGCTGGTTCTCACAGTCGACGTCCCCGCCCAGGCTCGTCGGGAGCGGGATATACGCAACGGATTCCACCTCCCCACCGACATCCCGATCGCCAACCTGTCCAACGCCGGGATCGAGCACTTTCCTGCCATCCGGGATGACTCGGCCCTTGCCTCCTATGTGATGGGCAACTTCGATCCGAGCCTCACTTGGAGGGATCTCGAGCAGCTGTCTCAATCCACCTCGATGCCCGTGGTAGTGAAGGGCATTGTACGCGGCGACGACGCAAAGCTCGCAGTGAGCCACGGCGCCCGAGCAATCGTCGTATCCAACCACGGCGGCCGCCAGCTGGACACCTCGATCACAGGATTGGAGGCACTGCCCGACGTGGTAGCTGCCGTTGACGCGAAACTGGATGTTCTGGTGGACGGAGGGATTCGCCGAGGCACCGATATCGTCAAAGCCATCGCCCTCGGCGCCAAGGCCGTGCTAGTGGGCCGGCCGGTGTTGTGGGGCCTCGCCATAGACGGGGAGAATGGCGCCACGCGAGTTCTCGACCTGCTCCGCGAAGAACTCGACACAGCGATGGCACTCTGCGGGGCTCCCTCATTGGCCAACATCACACCCGACTTGATTGCGTGAACCCCGCCGCGGCCGCCCCATGGGGGCAAAACTACGATCCACTTCACAATGCCCCGCTCTCGACCATCGTGGCGGCAATCCCCATCTTGGCTCTGCTCGGCTCGATCGCTTGGTTTCGGCTGAAGGCCCACATTGCCGCCGCGATCGCCCTCGTCTCCGCCCTGGTCATCGCAGTCGTCGTCCTCGGGATGCCGGCTCCGCTGGCGTTGGCAAGCGCGGGCCTTGGAATCGCTTTCGGGCTCTTCCCGATCGGTTGGATCATCCTCAATGTCATTTTTCTCTATCAGCTGACCAACGAACGTGGTTCGTTCGACACTCTTCGGCGGAGTGTCGCCACGATTTCACCCGATCCACGCATTCAACTTCTATTCATTGCCTTCTGCCTCGGCGCGTTCATTGAAGGGGCGGCCGGATTTGGCACCCCAGTGGCGGTAACCGGAGCGCTCTTGATTGCCCTGGGGTTCTCGCCCCTCCAGGCATCCGGACTCTCCTTGATCGCCAATACTGCTCCGGTCGCCTTTGGAGCCTTGGGAACCCCGATCATCGCGCTGCAGGGCGTGACCGGGCTCGATCTCATGCAGTTGAGTGGAATGGTCGGCCGCCAGCTGCCGTTCTTCTCCCTCATCGTCCCAATTTGGCTGATCGCCGCCTTCGCAGGGTTTCGAGGAATGATAGAGGTCTGGCCGGCTGTTCTCGTCGCCGGAGTGTCGTTTGCCGTGCCTCAGTGGCTGATCTCGAACTACCACGGTCCTTGGCTCGTCGACATCGGCGCCGCGTCAATTTCGATGCTCACACTTGCCGGCTTTCTTCGGGTCTGGCAGCCGCGGTCCACCGTGAAGATCGCGGTCTCCGCTGGGGTGCTCGACCGAAAGACCCTTACTCGAGGAGAAGCGCTCCGAGCGTGGCTTCCATGGATGATCCTCTGTGCGTTGGTCTTCCTGTGGGGACTTCCCCAGGTCAAGGACATCTTGAACGGCTGGTCGGTGATCAAGATGAACGTCCCCTCACTCCACAATCTCGTCGCGCGCGTTCCACCGGTGGTCGCCACCATCCAACCGGAGCCGGCCGTCTTCACGCTCAATTGGTTGAGTGCCACCGGAACCGCGATTTTCCTGGCGGCCGTGTTATCGGGTTTTGTATTGGGACTTCGCCCGCGAGAGCTGATCCGGATCTACGGCAAGAGCCTTCACCTCGTCCGCTATTCGCTCCTCACCATCGCGTTGATGTTGGCCCTCGGGTACACGACGCGATACTCCGGGCTCGATGCGATCCTCGGGCTCGCATTCGCGCACACCGGAGTGCTTTATCCGTTCTTTGGCACGATGCTCGGCTGGCTCGGTGTCGCCTTGACCGGATCCGACACTTCGTCGAACGTCCTTTTTGGCAGCCTGCAGCGCATTTCCGCCGAGCAACTCGGTCTCAATCCGACCCTCATGGCGGCCGCGAATAGCTCAGGTGGCGTGATGGGCAAAATGATCGATGCACAAAGTATAGTGGTCGCAAGCACAGTAACGGAGTGGTATGGTCACGAATGGGAAATTCTTCGCTACGTCTTTTTTCACAGCCTTGCCTTGGCGTCGATGGTGGGCATACTGGTACTCCTGCAGGCCTATGTGGCGCCATTCACGGCCCTGGTGAAATAGGCACGGACGCACTCGCGCATGCTTCGCTCCGGATTTCCGGTCTTTCCATGCAACCGAGTTTTCCTCGGGCGTAGTGTTTCATGCATTCTCTGATCACTCGAAATGAGTTTCTCATGCCACGGTCCCAAAGCAGATGGTACGGGCTCCTCACTCTCAGTGTCGCGGCCACCGCAGCTTGTGCCCAAGGGGAGCACGAAACCCCCGGTGCCGTGCGGGCACTACTCTCGGCCCTCGCGGATGATTCGCTCCAGGGACGGATGACCGGCTCTTCCGGTGGGGCGAAGGCGGCCGCGATCATCGAGCACCAGATGCAACTGATTGGACTGACCCCCGCGGGGGACGGCGGATACTTCCAGCGAGTTCCGGTAGTGGCCATCCGCAGCCCCGCAGGCCAAGAGCAGCTCACCCTGCTCGACGGCTCGCCGACGGCGGACTCCCTTCCGGCGCCGGTTCCACGGCCCGCCGTGAACGTGCTGGGCCTTCTGCTTGGCTCCGACCCCGCCCTCAAGGACGAAATCATCCTGGTGGACGCGCACTACGATCATGTCGGCATCGGTCCAGCAGTGAAAGGAGATTCGATCTACAACGGAGCGGACGATGACGCCTCCGGGACGGTGGCAGTGCTCGAGATCGCTCGACTCATGGCTCGGGGCCCCGCCCCGAAACGCACCATCATCTTCGCGGCCAACACGGGCGAGGAGGTGGGGCTGCTCGGCACCCGCTGGTTCATTCAGCACCCACCGCGCCCGCTCGATCATTTTGTGGCCAACTTGGAAATCGAGATGATCGGCCGCCCCGACTCCCTTGCTGGAGGTTTTGGAAGAGCCTGGTTGACCGGATTCGAGAGATCGACCATGGGTGATATGCTGACGGCCGCCGGAGTGCCGATCGGCCCTGACCGGCGCCCCGCCGAGCATTTCTTCGAACGAAGCGACAATATCGTGTTCGCCTATCGCGGCATTGTCGCCCACACCCTCTCTTCCTTCAACCTCCACGCCGACTATCATCAGCCTTCGGACGATGTCGCCCATATCGATTTCGACCACATGGCTAAGGTCATCGACGCGGCAACCCGGGCCGTCAGAATGCTGGCCGACGGCCCCAGGCCCGAATGGAAACCCGGTGGGCGGCCGGCGCCCGGGCCCCGCCCGTAGGACCAGGGAACGCCCGCGGCTTGCAACGTTTCTTTCGCTAGCGGAGTCTATATCTTTGACTATTATGAAGAAATAGGGGACGCAGGATGAAAGCCTACCTCGGTGAGTTCGAACAGCTCGTCCTCCTGGCCGTCCTGCGGCTGGGTGACGACGCCTACGGAGTCACCGTCCACCGCGAAATAGAGCGTCGTGCGGGGCGGCGAGTCAGCCTCGGCACCGTATACACCACCTTGACTCGCCTCGAGGCCAAAGGCTGCGTCTTAGCGCGCATCGGTGAGCCCACCACGGAACGAGGTGGCCGCCGAAAGAAGTACTTCGTCATCCTGCCGCTGGGCCGAAGCGCATTGCAGCATTCCTTCGCGGCGCTGCGGAAGATGACCCGGGGACTCGATGCGGTGTGGGAGGTGCGATGACCGGTACCGAACCAGCTCCGTGCTCCCGGCCGCCAAAGGTTGCCTTGCGATTGCTAAACCTTCTCGTTCCACGCCTGGAGCGGGAGTTCTTTCTCGGCGATCTCGAACAAGCGTTTCATGAGCGCGGGTCGCGCGATGGCCCTCGGGCGGCGCGCCGATGGTTTTGGCGCCAGGCCCTTGCCGCGATTCCAGCCTTCCGATCTCGATCAGTTCCGCCTCGCAAACCAGCGATCCAGCCCTCGCGCCCAGGAGACTCCCCCGTGCGAATCCTCCAACAGGACCTTCGATACGCAGTCCGAACCCTCGCGAGAACGCCCGGGTTTTCGCTGCTTGCAATCCTGATCCTCGCTCTGGGCATCGGCGCGACCACGGCGATCTTCAGTGTGGTGAACCCGGTGTTATTCCAACCGCTCCCGTTCCCCCATCCGGAGCAGCTCGTCATGATCTGGGAGCGCGAGAAAGATGGGACTTCCGACAACACGTCCTTCGCGACGTTTAGCGACCTGGTGCGCGACACGAAAACGCTCGACGGCATCGCCGTAATGAGTTACTGGACCACGACGCTCACCGGCCTGGCCGAACCCGAGCGGCTCGGAGCCCAGCGAGTCTCGTCACGGTTCTTCGGCGTCCTTGGGGTCCGGCCCGAGCTGGGACGCGACTTCCTGCCCTCCGAGGACGCGCAGGGAACCAACCACGTGGTCATTTTGAGTCATGGTCTTTGGCAACGGCGATTTGGAAACGACCGGGGAATCATCGGGAAGCCGATCGACCTCGGGGGAGTCAGCTACACGGTGGTTGGAGTCATGCCGGCGAATTTCGAGAGTGTCCTCGCGCCGGAGGCGCAGATCTGGGGACCGCTCGGCTACAACGCCACCCTGCCTTACGCTTGCCGAACCTGCCGACACCTGCGCGCGGTCGCTCGCCTCAAGGACGGCGTAAGCCAGGAGGCAGCCTCTCGCGAGTTGAATCAGATCTCGCTCAACCTCGTGCGTCAATACCCGAGAGACTACTCTGCCCCGGGGATGGTTGTGGCGTCGCTGCAAGAAGATCTTACCCGAGCGGTGAGGCCCGCGCTTCTCGCAGTGCTCGGAGCAGTACTCCTCGTCCTCGGAATCGCCGGCGCGAACGTCACGAGCCTTCAACTTGGTCGCGCCGTCCAGCGCGAGTCCGAGTTCGCCGTGCGCTCGGCGCTTGGTGCGGGTCGGAATCGGGTCGCCCGTCAGATCATCACTGAAAGTGGCCTTCTCGGTGCCATCGGTGGGTTGGCGGGCCTTGCCCTGGCCTATATCGGAACCAAGCTGCTTCCCAGCCTAAGCCCCCAAAACTTTCCCCGCCTGAGCGCCATCCGACTGGATGGTGAAGTCCTCGGCTTCGCCACCGGGGTCTCCCTGACAGTGGGCATCATCGCGGGTCTGGCACCAGCCTTGATAGCCTCGAGAAACAATTTGCGCGGAAGGTTGTCGGCTGCTACCAAATCCTCGTCCGCGCGTGGAAGGCGAATCGCTCGAGGATCACTGGTGGTCGGCGAGGTGGCGCTCGCCTTGATGCTCCTCGTGGGCGCTGGACTGCTTCTCGAAAGCCTGGGACGTTTGCTCGCGGTCGATCCCGGCTTCGAGCCCCGGAATCTTTTGACAATGCAGATCGAGACCGCCGGGCCTCGTTATCGAGCGGATTCCGCGGTGGGAGCCTTCTATCATCGAGTCCTGGATGCGGTCCGCGTCATACCCGGTGTCACCTCCGCGGCGGTAACCTCGCAGCTCCCGCTCGGCGGAGATTTCGATGGATATGGTGTCCACCGCGAGGGCGTAGCCTCATCGAACCCGGAGAATGATCCTGGAGCGGACCGGTACTCGGTCAGCGCAGACTACTTGGCAACGATGCGGATTCCGATCTTTCGCGGCCGTGGGTTCACCGAACAAGATGTGACCGGCGGTGGGCCGCCGGTCGTTTTGATCAACCGCACGTTTGCCGAGCGGACCTGGGCCGGTGAAAATCCGATCGGCCGTCGAGTCAGCATTGGAGGGATCGGACCGGAGGTACCTTGGCGCACGATCGTCGGAGTCGTCGGCGACGTTCACCACACCGGCCTGGACGCCCCCCAATCCAACCAGATTTACCTGCCGGAGGGGCAACCATTCGAAAACAACGGAATGGTGCTAACCGTTCGGACGAGCCTCGACCCAAATTCCGTCAGCGCGTCCGTCCGAAGGGCCATTTGGAGCGTGGACAAGGACCAGCCCGTCACTCGCGTGGCGTCCATGGACCGTATCATTGCGGCTTCAACAGCCCAGCGGCGCTTCGCGCTGGTCCTGTTTGAGTTGTTCGGAGTTGTCGCCTTGGTCCTCGCCGCAGCCGGCATTTACGGCGTGATTGCCGGCAGTGTGACGGAGCACACGCGGGAGATCGGGATTCGAACCGCCCTCGGCGCATCGCGGGCCAATATCCTCGGGCTGGTTGTTCGCCAGGGCCTCGCCCTCACGTTGGGAGGGGCCATCATTGGAACCGGAGGCGCGTTGGTGCTTTCACGACTGCTGACGACCCTGCTCTACGGGGTCGGCGCGCGCGATCCGCTGACGTTCATCACCGTCGTCATGCTGCTCTGCCTCGTCGCGCTGGCGGCCTGCTGCCTGCCGGCCTGGCGCGCGACGCGGGTCGATCCCGTGGTCGCCCTCCGGTCGGAGTGACCCGAGTGTGGCTAGTCCTCCACGAAGTTCAAATCCTTGCCGTAGGTTTCGTCCAGGTGGGCCAAACAGAGGAATGCGATGAGGAATACGACCGCGCCGACCGCAATGGCGCTGCCGAGCACTCCGAGGCTGGCGATTCCGGCCCGAAAGCCGAGTGTCATGAGGGGCGTGGCACCGCGGACGAAATTGGGCGCGGTGGTGGTGGCGGTCGCGCGAACGTTGGTTCCAAACTGCTCGGAGGCTACGGTCACGAACAGGGCCCAGTAGCCGCTCGCCAGCATCGTCCAGAAACAGGCGGCGTAGAAAGTGGCAGGGGAGCGCCCGCCCAGCAGATAGTACCCTGCGATTCCCGCCATCGAAGTGACGAGGAAGATCGCGATCGCCTTCTTTCGGCTCCGCAAGTATTGGCTCAGCAAACCGCTCAAGAGGTTGCCGATTGCTCCTCCCAAATACCCCCATTTGACCGCGTTGCCTGCGCTCGGTAGGGTCGTCATGCCAAGCGCTTTCCCGAGCTCAGGTGCAAAACTCAACAGGATACCCACGATGTACCAGAGCGGAAGCCCCACGAACACCACCGCCAAATACTTCGTGAACCGGCGCCAGTTGAGAAAGAACGAGAGGAAGTTCCCTCGCGACACGGCCCGGCGCTTCACTCCGACGAACAGCCCCGACTCATGCACACCGATGCGCAGCATGAGGAGTGTCAGCCCCAGCAGCCCACCCACGATATACGCATTCCGCCAGTCGAAATAGTCGCCCACGAACGCCGCGACGACCGCGCCACAGAGTCCGACCACCGCGACCAACGAAGTGCCGTAGCCTCTGGTATGAGCCGGCATCACCTCGCTGACTAGGGTGATGCCTGCGCCTAACTCCCCGGCGAGGCCAACTCCGGCCACGAACCGAAGCAACGCGTAGGTGTCTACGGTGTGGACGAAAGCATTCGCGATGTTGGCCACGGAATACAAAAAGATCGAGCCGAAGAGCACCGACCGTCGCCCAATTCGATCGCCCAGTACTCCCCAGATGATTCCCCCAATGAGCATCCCCACCATTTGCATGTTGAGGATGTACACGCCGCTCGAGAGCAGATCCGATTGGGCGACCCCGATGGCCACCAGACTCTTCACCCGCACGATACTGAACAGGAGAAGGTCGTAGATGTCGACGAAGTAGCCCAGCGCGGCCACTAGGACGGCGAGGTAAATCGCGTGGCGCGGGGTCTCTAGAGAAACCGTGTTGGTCAATCATCCTCCCGTACGACGCCGTCGATGCCCAAGATGAAATCCGGTCCGTAGGCGGTCGCGGGAGTCTGGAACCCGGCGGGGGCATCGCCCTGAAGCACCCGCTCCGCCACTGCTACTGCCGTCAGCGCAGTCAAAGTATACCCCTCAGGTGTGAGGAGCCGACTCACAGCGCATCGCGCTTCCCCGTCTCGGACCTCGCCCCAGAGGCGACTCCGGGTTCGACCTCGTGCTGCGTCGCTCGGGCCGGGGGAACCCCGATCGATGCGGCGTTGCACGAGCCTTTTCACTGGCCCGGTCCGTAACAATCCGCTAAATATGGCGGAGACCCTTAGAGCAATGCGGAGCATTATCGGCATCGCCATGTAGACTTCGATATTGGGGATCCTGGTCGAGTAAAATGCAGTGGCCACATCGCCCCAAGGAATCGTGGTGGCAGAGCGCGGCCCGGTACCAAAATCAATGGACCGGGTGCGCCAGGCAGCTGGGACCGCGACGATCGTCCCACCGCGGCGAACTGCTCCCCCGAGCCCAATGCCACTGAGAGCGGTGGTCGCGGTCCCTCGAGAGAGCCCGGCCCCGCCCGAAAAACCCAAGGCCAGGTGGGTGGCCGTGGGGAGTCGCCGTTTCAGATGAGATGCCAGGCAGTCCGAGGGAACCACGTCGAATCCAACACCCGGCAACAACATCACTCCCCGACTCCGGGCCTCGGCGTCTCTCAAAGCGACAGCCTCGAAGACCTCAATCTCCCCGGTGATGTCCAGGTAATGAACCCGGCTGGCGAGACAGGCTTCGACCATCGGCCGTGAGGTGCGCGAGAAGGGGCCGGCACAGTGAAGGACCACCGCAACGTCCCGCAAAACCGCTTCAATGGCCTTCGAATCATCGAGGCCGAAGCTCCGCGCGTCGACACCGAGTTCGTCGGCGATGGACCGAACGCTGGATGCGTTGCGCCCGGCCAATACTGGTTGAAGGCCATGCCGGACCGCCTGTCGAGCGATCAGTTGTCCGGTGTACCCGTTCGCTCCATAAATCAAAAGCGATGACATGAGGCCGCGATATAGGTCACGGAAGCGGTTGAAGCTCTGCGGGCAACGCCGAGCCACGAATCCACGAACGCACCGAGCGATTGAAGAGGTCGGGAAACTCGAAATTCCAGGTGTGTCGCGCCTTCGGCGCCACTCGCGCCACGGCAAGAGGCATGGCCTGAGTCAAATCCCGCGCGGAGCGGAACATCGCTTTGACCTCGCGGCTACCGGCCAAGACAAGCACTCGCTTGTCGGCTGGTAACCCCCTCGGCATACGATACGAGAGCGAACTCTCCACCATCCCCTGAAGCAACCCCGCGTCCGTGGCAAAAGAGTCGCGCAGATAGTCCTCCATGCAGTCGTCTGGCACCGAGAACGCCTTCGCCTGCAAGCGGGCGAACCACCGGATTCTGAGCAAGGGTACCGACACCCGTACGAGCGGCATGAACACCCTCGCCCAACTCAGCGGATGAACGTTTGTTCCACTGACCACGGCGGAATCGACGACCTCCGGCGCGGTCGCGAGCAACTGGATCGTTATCTGCCCGCCGAGGGACAGTCCGACAACATGCGCTTTGCCATCGTTGGCGCGGGTCCGGATCAGCTCCGCTACGACACCCGCGCCTCGCTCGACGGTACACACCCCGGCCGCTAGGCTCTTGCCGTGGCCGGGAAGATCCGGGACCAGGCAATGATAGTCCAGGAACGCCTGCGCCTGCGGCCGCCAAGACCACCCGGCGATACCCCCGCCGTGCACGAAAATGATGGTGGGGCCACTGGGCGAGCCGAACGTGTCGACCGCAATTTCGTTGAGAACCCCGGACGTCACCGTGGTTGCGATCAAAGTTTCCCGCCCAATTTGCGGGCAAAGAAATCCGCCAAAGCACCGTACGCGCGCATCCAGTTGCCATGGAGCAGGAAGTCGTGAACGTCATCGGGAAAAACCAGCTGCTCGAACTCCACACCTTGCCGTCGAAGCGCCGAGACCAGCGTCAGCGTCTCCTGAAAATTCACGTTCCGATCATCGTCCCCGTGGATGAGGAGGACCGGTGATCGCCACGTTTTCACCGCGGCGAGCGGGGACGACTCGAAGGCGAGCCGGGCTTGCTCCGGATAGCGAAGCGGCTCGTAGGAGGGCACGAAGTTCCTGATCCCCTCATTCCAATTGTGGACTCCATGGATATCCACGCCGGCCGCGAACAGGTCCGAGGCCCGCGAGAGTCCCATCGCCGTGAGGTAGCCACCATACGAACCACCCCAGAGCCCAATCCGCTTGCCATCTACCTCGCTGCGCCCCCGCAGATATACCCCCGCGCCCAAAACGTCGTTGAATTCACTCGCACCGCCAGCGCCATACCGTAGCGCTTCTCGAAACTCCATCCCGTACCCGATCCCGCTGCGATAGTTGACCGCCAGCACCACGTAGCCCCGGCTCGCGAGATATTGATTCATCGCGTAGGTGTTGTGATAGTAATAATTGTAGTGAAAGCCGAGCAGCATCTGGCGCCGGGATCCGCCGTGGAAGAACACCAACGCGGGTCGTCGCTCGCCCGGCTTGAGATCCGGTGGCAGGAACAACTGACCGTGGATCTGCATCCCGTCCGCGGCGGAGAAAACCACCGCTTGCGGCTCCACCAGCGCGCCGGACGGAAAGTCGGCGGGAACCGCGTCCGGAGCGACCTCGCGTGCCGCGCCACCGGGCGAGAGGACCGCGGGCCGTGCGGGATGAGTTGCGTCCGAGTGAAGGAACGCGATCGAGGAATTGTCGCTCAGGTTGACGGGTTGCCACTCGAGTGACGAACCCTGGGTGAGGGCCTGGGGAGGGCCGCCACTCACGGGCACCCGCCACAGGTGCCGTCGATTGATGTCTCCCTGATTCGAGTTGAAAAGCACCGATCCGCCGTCTCCGGCAAGCGAGACGTACTCGACCTCGAAGTCACCCGGGGTGAGCAGCGTCGCCTGCCCCCCGCTCGCACTCACCGAGTACAGGTGGTTCCATCCATCCCGCTCCCACGGAAACACGATCCGCCCACCTCGTCCCCACATGAGCTGGGGACCGACCACCGCGTGGAACACGCTCCCGTTCCCCCGTTCCGCATGCCACACTTCTCGGCCCTTTCCCGTCGATACATCGGCCACGCGAATCGACCAGGGTTCCCCCTCCCGCGCCGGGATGAAGATCATTTCCTCAGTGGAAGTTGGAGTGCGGAGAAACACAATCTCTTTCCCGTCAGGCGACCACACCGGACTCCCATCTTGATCCACGCTCGGATCGATCCAATGGAGCGCCTTCGACGCCATTTCGTGGACGCCGATGAACGAATGGCGGGCGCGCCCGCTCACGAAGGCCAGTCGCGACCCATCGGGTGACCATTCGAGGGAGCTCGCTCCCCCTCTCGCGTGGAGGAGCTGGGTTGGAGCACCATCTCCTCCCGAGAGGGCCGCGGTCCAGATTTGTCCGCCTTTGACGAAGGCGACCAGACCCCCGGTGGGCGATATCGCGGGCCCGCTTCCCTCTGAAATCTTTCGAGGAGGGCCGCCGGCAACCGGCACCACCCAGACTGCTTGCTCTACGCCACCAGGGTTGCTCGTGGGGTTTGGATGCTCCCCCTGTCGGTTGGCACCTCCGCCTCGGACGTAAACAATCGACTTCCCATCTGCGGAGAACTGAATATCGGTGATCTCCTGACCATCGTCTTCCGAGTAGGAGGTCAACTGACGTCCCCGATAGTCCGGAGGCCCCGCGACCCAAACATTCCGACGGCCCGAGGCATCGTAGCCCCATGCGATGAAGCCGCCAGTTCTTGCGGCCGTCAATTCATCCGGAAACGGAGCACTGAACACCTGCTCCAATGCAAAGGTCTTGTGTTGCGCCACCAGAGGTGCGGCGGCGGGCAGGAGCACCAGGGCCTGAATCGCGAAACGAACGGCGCACGAGCTTTGCATGACGGACCACCTCCTCATTTCAGGTACTTCTCTATCCACGCCACGGTGCGTCGCAGGCGGTCCAATAGATGTTTTTCTTCCTGCAACCCATGCCCCTCGCGGGGGTACACGACGAACTCAGTCGGCACGTTGTAGCGTTTGAGCGCCCGGTAGAGCATCTGGCTCTGGGAAATTGGATCGGTGACATCTGCTTCACCTTGAAGAATCAGCGTCGGCGTTCTGGCTTTCGTGATGTATGTCAGCGGCGAGCTCTTGGCGAACCCTTGGGGTTTTTCATACGGCAATCCGTAGAACCACTCGTCGTAGGCCGGTCCGGCCTCGGTCCCGTATTCCGTCGCGAGGTCGCTCATCCCAGCGCCGGTCATAGCTCCCTTGAATCGCGTGGTTTGGGTGATGGCCCAGGATGCCATGTATCCGCCATAGGACCACCCGATGATCCCCAGCCGATCCGGATCGGCTACGCCACGCCCGACCAGCGTGTCCACCCCGATCATCAGGTCTCGAAAATCACCTCCGCCCCAATCGCCCCGGTTGGAGATGAGATTTTTCCAACCATAGCCGGTCGAGCCCCGAATATTGGGTTCGAACACCGCGAATCCACGAGCAACCAGAAGCTGGCCAAGGTCATCTATGCCGTCGGTCCAGGCCCCCGTCGGACCGCCGTGCACATTCACCACGAGAGGAACGGGGTTCCCCCGTGAGAAGATCACTGGCTTGAGCAGAGCACCCTCGATGACGGTCCCGTCGAAGCTTCGGTAGCGGATCAACTCCGGCTCGACGAGCGCCAATCCCTTCACCTGCGCATTGAAGGCCGTGACCGGGGAGAGTGACCCACTCAATGCCCCGAGCCACACCTCGACCGGTGAGTCGGCCCGCTCGGCCACGACCCCGACTTGACCGTTTGGAAGTGACGCGAAACCGGAGACGTTCGCCTCCGTTGAGTTGATGGGTTGAGCCAACCCCGTCGTCGTCACCACACCTAACCGCCCTCGATATCCGTCCTGATATAGTACGATGAGCGTGCCGTCCGCCCGCCATTCGAAGCTCTCCACCGGACGATCGAACGACGTCGCGGTGAGGTTACGCCTCGATCCAGCCCCGTCGGCCGACTCCACAAATAGGTCGTGGGGAATCGGCCCATCCCCCCGCGCAACCACGTAAGCGACCCACTTACCGTCCGGCGAGGGCCGCGCCTGCGAGAACGGGCCGCCCGGCGTCGCGAACAGCGAGAGCGTGGTGTCGTTGGCCCCAACCGTAAAGAGGCGATCGGTGAACTGATCCCGCTCCGGGTGATCCGTCGCGACAACGAGAAAACGGTCACCGGAAGGCATCCAATGGAAGTCGCTAATGCGCCAGGGCGACCGAGTGATTGGGCGCACCTTTTTGGATGCTACATTCAGAACCCACAGCATGCTTGGCTTGTCGTCGTGGTCGATGACCCGGGCATCGTCCTTCGCCGACTCCCGCTTCTCCTCCTCGTCCGTTGGAGGTGCCGCGGCGAGAAACGCAATCTGAGCCCCATCCGGCGACCACTCGAACTCCTGTACGCCATTCTTTCCGCTGGTCACCTGCAGCGCCTCGCCGCCATCCATTGCGAGGAGCCAGAGTTGGGCTCGTTCGATGCGATCGGAAAGAAACGCGAGCTGCGTGCCATCACGCCTCCAACGCGGTGCCCATTCTGATTTGGCTGAGTTCGTGAGCTGTCGTACCGCTCTGGAGGCAACGGAAAGGACGTGAATGTGGCGAGAACGATTGGTGCCGGAGGGAGCCTCGAATACCGTGAATGCGAGGCGTGCCCCGTCCGGCGAGGCCTGCAGGTCGCTTAGCCTGCGGCGATTGAGTATTTGCTCCGGGCTCAGTTGCCCCGTCAGAGTGCCGGCCGCGCCAACCAAAAGCGCCCAAGCAAGTACGGAACCGGGAAGATGCCTCACTCTCATTTTGCCCCTTTCACGGTGTGTCATCCTCTCGCCCCCCCGCCTCACTTCCCTAGCGCCTTCACGCCCTCTTCCAGCGGAATCTCTACGGTTTCTCCAAACACGTACTTTCCGAACCACTCCCAGTTGTGCCAAAACAGCGCAAGTTGCTCCTTGGGTTTGTTGATCCCGTGCCCGAAACCCTGGTACACGATGAGCTTCGTCGGCACCAGTTGGTCTTGGAGACCCTGATAGAGCTCGTACGCATCCGAAATCGGCACCCGCTGATCGAGGCTCCCATGCTGGATGAGCGTTGGCGTCCGCGCTTGCTTGATGGTCGCCATCGGACTGGTCTTCGCGTAAATCGCCGGATCGTCCCACGGCGTGGCTTTGAGGTACTGGCGGGTGAATGGATGGATGTCGGTGCTCACATAGTACGTCTTCCAGTCCGAAATCCCGGCGCCGACTGAGATCGCTTTGAACCTGTTGGTGTGCGTCGTGAGAAAGGCCGATATGTATCCACCCTGGCTCCAACCCATGGAGCCCATACGTGTGGTATCGACGATCCCCTGCTTGATCAGATGATCGACTCCGGACATCACATCCCACATGTCACCGACTCCAAGGTTCCGCACGTTCAACGCGCGGAATCGCTCACCGTATCCCGCCGAACCTCGGTAGTTGGGTCGCAGAACAAGGGCGCCCTTGGCTACCCACTCGCTGATGGGATACGCATATCCCGGAATCGGCGGGACCGGAAGATCGATACCGGTCGGGCCGCCATGGATCACCACAAGCAGCGGATACTTCTTGCGGGGATCAAAATCTTTGGGTTTATGCAAGACACCTTCGATCACGGCGCCGTCCCGGCTCTTCCAACTCACCATTTCATTGGTCGGGAGGGACCACGCGGCAATTTGCCGAGATAAATCGGTCAGCTTCACCGGCGAGCCGGCCTTCTCCAGGTCGAGCCGGTATACCTCGCCGAGCGTGGTTCTGCTCTGAACCAGTGCCGTCGCGAAATGTCCATCCGCGGTGATATCGAGTCCGCCCAACCATTCGAACGGTTGTTCCACAGCCACGGCCTCCGTGCCTCCCGGAGGGATGAGCCAGAGCGACCGCTTGGCCTTTTGGAAAGCGAGGAAGTAAATGCCATTCGGAGTCCAG
Source organism: Gemmatimonadota bacterium (assembly GCA_025358055.1). Classification (GTDB taxonomy): domain Bacteria; phylum Gemmatimonadota; class Gemmatimonadetes; order Gemmatimonadales; family GWC2-71-9; genus JANYKV01. Next base: position 11,097 of record JANYKV010000114.1, on the reverse strand, counting down.
GACACGTTCCCGATCTGCTCATCGAACCCCGCCGCGAGCCGCACCGGCGCGCCTCCCGCTTCGCTAATTTTGAGCATCTCCCCGTTGCGATAGAAATTCGACGTCGTATCTCCACCCGAACTGGAGTAGAGGATCCAACGCCCATCGGGCGACCAGAGCGGACTCCCGTCAAATCCAACGGTGGTGACTAACGGAGTCCTCAGCTTGGTGGCAACGTTCAACAAGCTGATGTTTGCCGAGACCGAAGAGGTGATCAGCGGGTCATGACGCTCTTCGATCGCAAGGCGAGTGCCGTCGGGTGACCAGGCAAAATTGCTCACGGTAAAGTCCTTCCCTTCCGTGAGTCGAGTGGGCGTCGGCCGCTTCGTGCTGTCGGGAGACCAGGTCAGGGGGTCCACCTCCGTCACCCAGAGATGACTTTGCCGGTATTCCGCACCTTCCACCGCGAAGTCGCCGTAGAGCGACTTTCGTTTGGTGGCCCAATCGTCCTCCGGCTCCGTGGCGGTGTAGGCGATCCGTTTGCCGTCCGGTGCCCAACGGAAATCGCCCACTCCGTCCTTCGCCCAGGTCACCTGCATTGCTTCGCCGCCCCGTGGCCGGATCAGGTACACCTGTTGCTTGTCTGCCCGATCTGAGACGAACGCCAGCCACTCACCGTCCGGCGACCACCTCGGCGATGTGCTATTCCCCTTGGCAGCTCGGGTCAGCTGAACCGGAGCTTCGCCTTCGCGCGCCAGGTAGATTTCCGTCCGGAATCGATTCTCCTTCCAGTCGGCGTTCCGAACCGTGTAGGCGACATGCCTCCCATCCGGCGAGATGACAGGGTTGCCGGCCGACTCGAGCGAAACGACCTCTTTGAACCCTGGCCCGGGCACGGGTGTCTGCGCGCCCAAGGCGCCGGTCGATGTGATGAGTACGACCATGGCCAACAGGTCGGTTCGTCGGCTTTTCATACACGGCACTCCAATCTTCGGTTACTTGCTCTTCCCGATCCCTTCCCTGTTCCCCTTTCCCCTATCCCGCTCCCCAGGCCTCGCCCCTCACTTCACCCGCACGCCTAACGCCTCCCCCGCCACGAGCAGTTCCATCGCCTTCCCCTTCGTGCGCTTCCGGAACACGAACGGCCATCCGGAGTCACGGCCGAAGAACGTCGAATCCGATTCGGCCAGAATCTCTTGCTTCGCGCCCATTTCTTTCGCCTCTACGAAGAGCTTCCCGCCCTCCACCGTCACCGTGGCAAGGACACCCGGCGGATCGCTGAATCGATATTGTCCAACGAATTGAATCATCACCTTGGGATCGAGCGTCAGCACCGTCTTCACACTCTGACGTCGAGAGGGCCAGCCATACTCCTCGGAAATCGCCGGAATGAGTTCCGCGATGATGTTTCCACCATTGAGCCCATTTGTCATAATGAACGCCCCTTGCCCTCGTTCCGCGAAAGCCGCGAATTCCGTGATGAACCCTTCGTCACCGCCGCTGTGCTGGAACTCGAGGTCCTTGCCTTCCCCACTCAGGAAGTAGCCAATGCCAGTGGGCGCCTTCTGCACGGTGAACATTTGCTTGAGAGTGGCCTGCGAAATGATTTTTCTCGACGCCCCGGCGTAGGTTTTCTGAAGCTCGATTGCGAGAGTCGCCAGGTCGGACGGAGTCGTCCAGAGCCCGGCGGCGGCCATCTCAGGATAAGTATGGTACTTCCCTTTGACGATCGAACCATCTGGTTTGTGGCCTGTCGCGGCCATCGGCGCCATCGCGACCGGGAGTGGTTGTTCATAGGTACTGTGCACCATCCCCGCCGGATCCAACACCAGCTCCTTCATGAACGCGGGGAACGGCTTCTTGGTGAAATCCGTGACCAGCAGCTGCGCGATGGTCGTACCTCCGCCGGCGTAACGCCAGATCGCGCCGGGAAAAGTGTCGACTCGAACCGGGTCCGTATTCACGATCGGCTTCACCCCATCCAGGACCTGAGGCACGGTTGGAATCGGAGTCCCCGCCTCGTAGCCCGGAAAGCCGTGAACAGTGAGGCCCGCGTTGTGACTCAGAATCCGGCGCAGGGTCACCTTTTCCGTTTTGGTGAACCTGTTCTCTGGCACTCTCCAGGACATAAGCTTGTCGTTCACGTTGTCGTCGAGATTGAGCTTCCCTTCCTGCACGAGGCGCATCACGCCGAGTGCGAAAGTGGGTTTGCTCACCGACCCTGCCTGAAAAAGCGTCTCCGTGGTCACCGAGTCCGTGCCGCCGGCCTCTTTCACGCCGAATCCTCTGGCCCAGATGATCCGTCCACTGTCCACGATCGCGATACTCACGCCGGGCACCTTATGGAATTGCATCCGTTCCACCAGCGTCCATCGGACGGGGGTTTCCCCTTTAATGGAAAACGCCGGGCGCAGACCGTCGAGCACTCGGCCCATCCGAGGGTCAACGCCGGACGCGGCAGGCGGCGTGCTTGGTGAGGAATTGCAGGCCAGGATGAAAGCGGAAATCACCACGAGCGGCGAACGAATGGACATGGGAAGCCTCGATGTCACAGGCGGGCGGCCGACAATTTGGATACAATCGGGAACATCGAGGAAACTACGACAGGAGAAAGGGTTGCGGAAGGTGGAAGAGTGCGGGTAACTCGTTCAACGCCCCCGGCGCCCGCCGCGGCCGTCACGGCCGCCCATTCCGCCTTTACCGCGCACTTTCTGCCGCTCATGATGGCGGGGGTGACCTCGACTCGCCGCGTCGCGAAGCAGGGCCTGCAGTTCACTCAACGAGTCGGCCAGGAGGGGCGGGTCGTTTCCTCGCGCCACGGCAAACCGCACCGGCCGATCGAGCACCGGGACCTCCGCCATAGTAAGGCGACGCGCCTGCCCCTCACGAAGCTGAAGCCGTACGATTCCCACTCCAGCCGCCACGGCATACTCCAAGGGAATCGCGTCCCCCAGCAGCCGAACCATTCGCGGGAGAGTCTCGAGAGCCAAGCGTTGTTCGGGAGATACCAAGCCCACGAGGTCGAGAGAAACGGGAGCCCGAAGAAAATCCTTCCAACTCGACACTCTTTCGAGTTGTGAGCGAATGCGTGCCCGGATCGCGGCGTCAGAAAGCTCCAGCAGCGATCCTCCCGATCGTCGCCATAGCTCGCTCGCCTCGGCCACCGATTTGCGCAGCACTCCTTGATTGGGATGCACTGTCTGTCCGGACAGAAGCGCCAGTGCTAACCCGTCCCGCGCTGGTTCGTGAAGCTCCAGAGGAATCGCACCGTCTACCGGCGTTACGCTCGTCTCCAATTCAAATCCGAAGTAGTGCAATCGACTTTCCAGCGCGATGCCTTGATGTTTCCGTGCCCCTCCCACCAACACTGTAGGAGGGCTCCACGTCGCATTGGTCCGAATCAGATCGTAACTCAGCGTGGTGCCTTCGATCGATGCCCGGGGAACGCCGAACCGATCCGCGAAAAAGCGTAGGGAGCCGGCGATGGGACCCCAGCTTCCCGCTACCGACGTTTTCGAGACCCTGGCCTCCTGCCCATCGGCCGTATGTCCATCGATCACCAGGTCGAACGGCATGACCTTGGCGATCAATGCTGAGAACTGGGCGCGAAGCTCCTTTGTGGCATAGCCAAACTGTCGCGGAAGCGGCAGGTCCAAAGCCCGGTACACGGAGGCCACGCCGAGGGCAGCATCCTCGATGACCTTCATCAACACCCCACGCTCTGAGGCCCACTCGGCCAAACCTTCTTCGAAGAGATGTCGAGGCAAGCCATACACCTCACCCAGAAACCCATACCGGTTCACCGCCTCCGCGTACAGGTTGTAGGTCGTCAGATGATCGCTGCCGTTGGCCACCACTCCATCGAGACTCCGCTCCTCGCGCGTCATCCGGTGCAACGATTCGATGTTGGAGGTGACGGCCACGAGCGGCAGGACAGCCGATTCCGCATGCACCAAGAGCTCCGCCCACGGGCGTTCCACCGGTAAAGCCTCGACCTCCTTGCCGTGCTCCGTCAACCTGCCGTTTTCTATTAGACCCCGCGCTGCGAGCACCGCCACCGCCCGGCGATACGCCGTCCGATCGAGCGGGACGGGCAAATCCAGCTCACTCGCATCCACCCCAATTGCCGCGCAGGTCAACGCCACGCGTTCCGCGTCGCCGGCCAGCTGAAATTCGGGTGGGGTAGGGCGAAGATGCTCGAACTCGAGAGTGCGGTCACTCAGAATCGTGACCTCCCCCCGCGCGACTCTTCCGTGCACCCGACCCGCCATCTGAAGAATTTCGTTGGCGCCGAGGTAGAGCCGATGCAATACGTTTCGGCCCCGATCGACGACGTTCCCGTAACGCGCATCGTAGATAACGACGGTGTCGAGACCCGGGATATTGAGTGCAGACTGGCCCGCGGCCGTCATGGCAAGCAAAAACGGCTTCTCGACCTCCCCTTCAAGAAAAGGCCGGATCACCCGAATCGGCTCGCCCCCGTGGTAGAACGCCGCGTGAAGTTTGGGCCATCGCTCACCCAGGCTCACTGCCAAACGCTCGACCTCGGCCCGAGTCGGGACGAACACCGCCACCCCACGGCGGTCCCGAACCACCCGGCGGATGTACCGGTCGTCCAGGAACTCGTCCGGTTGCTTCGAAAGCACCTCGACACGCGCCCGGAGGCGCGGGTCAAAAGCACTTGTCTCGAGGACTTCCGCGCTCTGGAGATACGTCGCGTAGAATGCCGGGTCCACAGTCGCACTGAGCCAGATGAAACGACAACCTGCCCGCTTCCCCAACGCGAGGCACAGTTCGAGCTCCGCGGACGTTTGGTGAATTTCATCGACCACCAGCGTGTCGTGGTGGCTGATTAGATCGTCCTGAAACCACCGGCGTGCAATACCGGTCGTCACGATCACGACGTTCCAGGTCGGTGTCTCCGGCGTGGCCTCCCGCTCCCGGTTCACCACGCCGTACCGAAGACTCTCTTGCAGAATCGCCTCGGCTATGACGCGAATCCCGAGCGTCTTTCCCGTCCCGGTCCCTGCCACTATCCCAAAGGCCTTCCCAGCGGAGGCCCATTCCAGCAATTCGGCGCCATGCTCGCGTTCGAGAACGGTCTCTACCCGCACCCCCAGCGCAAGTTCGATGGTTTCACAGGCCGCCCGCGTAGGAGCGATGACAATGACACGGCCGCGCGGATGGTAAGCCGCGCGGTACGCGGCCGGATCGAGCGGAAGCTGTGGGTTTCTACGAGGGTGCACGACGTGTTATTGCTTTGCCATCACAATTTTTTGCTGCACATCGCCCATCCCTGAAGCAAACGTGCGGTTGATCGTGAGCATCTTTCCGTCGGGCGAAAGCTCGTAATGGTCGGTAACTGTGACTTCCCCATTGGGGGTCGCAAGGACCGTGGTAAGGACGAGCACCGCCCCATCCCATTTTCCAGTGCTCTTCGCTGGATTCCCCTGGATGGTATTGGTGTATTCCTTCCCGTCGGTGCCGTAGGTCAGATCAGTGGTACTCTCACCCTGGGGAGCGGTCGTGCTCCGTTTGATTTTGATCAAGTCACCCTTTTGGTCGATGATGTCCACCCGCTTGGATGGCGCAGGCATCTGACCAAAATCACTCTTGGCCGCGTCCAGCGACCACGTGCCGCTGAAATTTGGTACCGCCTGCGCTTCCATGCTCGACCCCATCACGAGCATAGGCACCGCAAGAGCGACGAGACGTTGCACGACGAAATTCATGAGAACCCCCGGTTGGAATAAGTCGACCAGCTACCTACGGCCGCTCGGCAAAGGTGACGATCGTATCGCGGAACGGAAACTACGAGGGGGGGAATCTGCAACCTGCGGTTGGGAGCCGACCGATACCGATCCTTCAGTTGCGCAGATAGTTCACTTCGATGACGATGAGGTTTGGCTGCTTGACTACCGGGGGCCGGAGGGTCGCAAGATCAGGATTCGCGGATGAGGCCGCCTTGGCGTCCCGCCGAGGCCGTGGAGTCGGCACCGGAGAGGCGAGGAGGCGGATCACGGCGAAACGAGTACCCGCCAGAGTCATCGGGCGCGTAGTCCCCGAGGGAGGTTCGAGCCGACGCAGCGCCAATTCCTGCAAACCGGCCCCGACCACCCGAACCACTTCCCAGGCCGGCTGCGTCACGACCACCCGGGCTGTCGCGGTCAGCGACGTGGGGCTACCGGACTGGGCTCCAAGAGGCGCGGGGAAAAAAAAGAGGACGAATGCCAGAAGCCGGAGAACAGCGGCTCCGGCGGACAGGGGAGCTCGGAGACCGAAGAAGGAGCGCAAATTGCTGCGCTGTGGGAGGCGGACCTTCTTACTCATCCCGCATCATCCTTACTGTGATATACACTTTCCGAACATCGTCAGTCTCATTTAAGCACAAATGAAATAATGACTTACGAATAAGGTGAGTTCATTAACTCGTCACTACACCGCCTCTTGTTTCACCCTGGCACACGCTTTGCCCAACCCCCTACTGACGGGAAGCGGCAACTTCCCGAGGCTAGACCGTGCAACCACACACACTCCAGCAGGGAGAGGGCAATGCGTATCGTTCCAGCAGTATCGGCAGTCATGGCTCTGGGCTTGAGCCTAGGTGCCTCGACTGCCTCGGCCCAGACCAATACCGCGAATATCACTGCGCGGGCCGTCGTGCAGGCACCGATCAACGTCACGGCAAACCAAAACCTCGATTTCGGTAACGTATTCCCCGGTGTCAACGCCACGATCGCGGCGACGGCGGCGGCCGCGGGTTCGTTCAGCATCACCGGGCAGGCCAGCGCCCCGGCCAAGATGACGTTCACCCTTCCCCCCACGCTTGCCTCTGGCGTGAACACGCTGACCATCGGCACCTGGACCGGATATTGGAACACGATCAACTCCCAGGTCGGTGGCACCGCGTTTATCCCCTCGGCCGCCGTGACACCGGGTACATTCAGCGCGACTGGCAACATGTTCACTTTCGTGGGCGCGACCGTCACGCCCCCGTCAAATCAGCCAGCCGGCACCTACACCGGTAGTGTGACGCTCACAGTCACCTACTGAGAACGCGAGCCTTTCGGTGTGTTCCCGCGCTGACGGCGTCGGCTATCTTCACCTCGTCGGCGCGCGAACTCCCCGAACCGAAGGCCCGAGGCATGCCGCGGCGATTGCTGCTTCTCACGATGCTGAGCCTTGGACTGGCCGGCACACTTACAGCGCAAGTGACGCTGGTGGGCAAGCGCGATCTCGATTTCGGAACCGTGATGCAGGGAGTGGCGACGGCCGTGGCCCCGACGGACCCAGTGCGGAGCGGTTGGTTCGAGGGGGTGGGAATCCTGACCAAAAAGATTCGACTGACATTTACGTTGCCCACGAGATTGAACGGACCCGCCGGGGCCACCATGCCGATCACCTTCCGAACTACGGATGGAGTCGCGCAGGACGGTGTATCGGGCTCCCCTCAACTCATCTTCAATCCCAATGTCACAACGACTTTCGTTCTCAACACGAACGCCAAGTATTGGATTTTCCTCGGTGGACAGGTCAATCCATCCCCAGTGCAGACCATCGGCAGCTACACGGCGACCGTCATCCTGACGGTAGTCGTATTTTGATGACCCGCCTCGCCGCCCTCGCTTCCCTCACCATCGGCGTCCCGCTCGGGCTCCACGCGCAGGGAGTCATGATCGCTCCGCATCAGGTGTTCATGGATCATCGTACGCGGAGTACTTCGATGACTCTCTACAATCCCAACAGCACGCCGGCCGAGATCACGATCACGACCTTTTTCGGCTATCCCGGAACCGATTCGACCGGCGAGTTCGAGCTGCGAACCCCGGAATCACGCGATTCGACTCAGCCCTCAGCGGCGGAATGGATCGAGGCGTTTCCTCGTCGCCTGACGCTCTACCCGCAGGAAAAACAGATCATTCGCCTGCTGGCCCGCCCTCCGGCCGGACTCGCCGATGGGGAGTACTGGTCGCGTATTGCGGTGAGCGCCAAGGGGGGGGCTGTCGCGGTTGCAGGTATCGACACCACGAAAATCAACGTGGGGTTGAACCTCGAGGTTCGGACCATTCTTCCCCTCCAATATCGGAAGGGTCGGCTCCAGACGGGAGTGACGCTGAGCGACATCAGCGCGAAGACGATTGGAGATTCACTCGAGGTTCGGGGCAAATTCGTGCGCCAAGGCTCTGCCGCGTTCCTCGGGACGGTTCGTGGCACTCTTGTGAACGACGCGGGCCAGATCGTCGCCCGCTTCTCGAACCCTATCGCGGTCTACCTGGACATTGCCCCACGGTTCCGCTGCGGCATCGCCGGCCTCCCGCCGGGTCGCTATGTGCTCCATGTCGAGGTGACGAGCGACCGCGAAGACCTGCCGGCGGAGTCCGTCTTGCCAATCAAGCCCGTGCGGGATTCCATCGCCGTCGTTTTGCCGTCAGAGCGATAGAGCGGTGACGCGCGATGCTTTCCCGTTATTTCTCGGCTTTCCGACGCCATTTCTGGTATATCGGGTTCCTCGCCGTCGCTCTCGGTGCTCCCGTTGGAGCGCAGACACCGGTCGATTCGATCACTGATGCGCTGGTGGAAGTCCGTCTGGGGCGCCTGGTGTCCCGAACGCTGCCCGCGCTGCGGATCGGGAACGACGCACTCCTTCCGCTCACTGACTTGTTCGAGCTAGCTGAGATCCAGGTCATCAACGTGGAAGGCGGCTGGTTCGAAGCCAAGTTGCAACCCGGGAATGTGCGCTTCGCGCTCCGCGCGATGAGCGACACCCTCAGACTGGGGAAGAAAAGCGTTCTGTTGCCTACCCGTCAGATGATTTACCGGGGCCGAGAGTTCTACCTCAATGTGGGACTGCTCGCGAAATTGCTCGATTTCTCGGTGGATGTGAACTGGCGTGACCTCTCCGTGTCCATACTCGACCCCAGTGCGCTTCCCGTGGGCCGGCGGCTCGCCCGAGAGGCGAGTCGTCGAGCGCTGGTGAGTCGTCGTGCCGTCGGCCCTGAGATCTCCGTTGGCCTCGATCGTCCCTACCTCGACGGCCTCGTGCTCGACTACTCGGTCCTTGCCCCGAGCCGAGATATTTGGAAGCAGACCACGTTTTCGGGTGGATTGGGCGCAGATGTGCTCGGTGGATCTCTCGAGGTCGGCGTGGCCTCGGCGAATCGCGGACGGGGTGGAGCTACCCGCACCGACGCCTCCTGGACTGGCGTGTGGCGAGAAAACCCTTGGCTCACCCAGCTCCGGCTCGGCGACGCGATCGCCACGGGCCCCCGGGCCCGGTCTCTGCGGGGCTTCTCGATCTCGAACGCCCCATACACTCGCCCGACCTTTCTCGGCAACGTGCCGTTCGCCGGTCTGATCGGGCCCGGATGGCAGATCGAAGCCTACCGGGGCGGGCGCCTGATCAACCTCGATTCGGCGGACGCGTTGGGTCGGTTCTCGGTGGACGTCCCCGTGCAGTACGGGGAAAACCCCGTGGATTTTGTCGCGTACGGTCCGTTTGGTGAGGTGCGTCAGTTCAACCAAACATATCACGTCATCAGCGACCTTTTACCGAAAAACCACTTCGAATACGCGCTCTCGGCTGGAGAATGCCGCACGACGCTCTGCTCCCACACAACGAATCTCGACTTGAGATACGGTCTCGGTTCACGATGGACCGTCGCGGCGGGCCTCGATCATTTCCGTCGCGACACACTCGCCAATCTGTTTCACCCATATGCCACCATCTCAGGTGGGATTGGTAACGCATGGGCCCTTCAACTCGAAGGCGTGGGTAACGCCGTGGTTCGCGGTGCGGTGCGCTTTGAGCCCACAGTTGACCTCCGCGTCTCCGCGGAGTACGACCAATACGCTCAGGGAATCATCGCACCCATCCTTACACCGGCCGGCCGCACTTCTCAGTTGACCCTGCAGGCGTTCGCCCGACCGGGATCGGGAAGCTCGCTCTATTTCGACGCAAGCATCGACCAAGCCCGGTCGGCAACAGGATCTCAGACGAGTGCTCGAATCGGCGTATCGGTCCAACGAGATGAGATTCAGCTACTGCCCAGCGTGCGATTCGAGCACGATGTAATCGCTCCCGGGGCCACGCTCAGTCATACGTTCTTGACCCTGAATACCTTTGTCCTCCCGCGACCGCGTCTGGGTCCCTTCCTCGGCTCCCTCGCAGCGAGAACCTTGTTCGAGTCAGAGGGGAACCTCCGACCCAATGCCGTCGCAGTCTACGTCTCCCGCTCGGTCACCGGTGGTCTGAGGTTGGAGACGGGTGTTGCCTGGAGGCGCGGCTCTTCACCAGCCTTAAGCCTCGTCATGACCAGCGCCTTCCCCTCGGTGCGTTCCTACACCACCGTCACGGCCGGCGAGGGTGGAACTTCGGCGAGCCAGTTCGTCCAAGGCTCTGTGCTTTACCAACACCAAGGCAACGCCGTCAGCTTCTCCGCCGGTCCGTCGGTTCAGCGAGCCGGTGTTGCCGGTCGGGTATTCCTCGATGAGAACGGAAATGGGCGCTACGACCCGGGCGAGGAGCTGATTGCGGGAGTCCGCATCCGGGCCGGGATGGTAAATGCCATCTCCGATTCCAGAGGGGCATATCGGATCTGGGATTTGCTGCCGTTTGACCCCATTACCGTTGTAGTCGATTCCACCACGCTGCCCTCTCCGCTCTGGGTGCCCGAACTCGCGGGAGTGCGTATCGAGCCGGGACCGAATCGCTACCGGCCGCTCGACATCCCGATCGCCCCGGGGGGGACGCTTGAAGGTAGGGTCATTCGGGGAGGCGAAGTCGCAGGCCCGAAGGGTCTGGGCGGCATTTCACTCACGCTCCGAAATCTGTCCACTGGATGGGAGCAGAATCTCGTCACCTTCACCGACGGTGATTTCTATTTGATGGGGTTGAAGCCGGGGGAATATGAAATCCATCTGGACGAGAAATACCTCGCCGACACGGAGTGCTCAGCCGAACCAGTCCGTTTTACAATGGCTGCCTCCAAAGAGGGTGCTGTGGTCAAGGGTCTGGAGTTGCGGGTGAATATCGGACCACCTCCCCGATCGACGCCGTGACCCTGGCGCCAGGGCCGGGAGGCGAATTGAGGCCCACATTGCCGATCGTCCTCCGGTAGC
>JANYKV010000137.1 GCA_025358055.1 Gemmatimonadota bacterium | reverse complement strand
AGAGCGCCTATGAGCTGCAAAAGGCACAAGAATCGGGGGAAAGCGTGGTGGTGGGTGTGAATCGTTTCACCGACGATGCCGGGCCTCCTGATCTCGTCGCGCCAAATTTTTCCGAGCTTGCCGGTCGCCAACGCGCGAGGCTTTCCGTCGTGAAGGCGCGACGGGATGCCGGCCGCGTTACAGAAACCCTGCGCGCCGTCGGCCGCTCGGCCGGCTCGAGGGAACCCTTGGTTCCGAGGATCGTCGAGGCCGTTCGGGCCCGGGCGACCCTGGGAGAGATCAGCGATACCCTCCGGGCCGTGTGGGGAGTCTATCATCCATGACCGCCCCACCGGTGCCGGGCACACCTTCGGATCTGCCACCTGCCCGCACGCTCTTGGCCCGCGCGCTGCGCCGCCGATGCCCGTCCTGTGGCGGTGGGCCGCTCTTTTCGTACTGGACCAAGATGGTTTCAGAATGTCCGTCCTGCCACCTCACCCTCCAGCAGCGCGAAAGTGGCTACACGTTAGGCGGCCTCTGGCTCAACCTGCTCTTTGCCGAGTTGGTGACGGCGACCATTTTCGTCGGCGTCATCATTTTGACCTGGCCCAATCCGCCCTGGCAGCGACTGCAGTACGGGCTCCCGGTGCTCGCCTTGTGCACTCCGATTTTCTTCTTCCCGTTCTCCAAGACACTCTTCCTCGCACTGGATCTCGTGTTTCGCGGTCGCGACGGCCGTTCCTGAGGAGGCCCTTGCCAGGTTGGCCGGACCCGCCGTATACTCGCAGCTTCCCCGCCAATCCTCGCAAGGATCGCGTCATGAAACGATCGGTGAGCCTTTCCATCAATGGCCGCGCCCACTCTGTGGATGTCGAGCCTCGGGCCTTGCTGGTGCAAGTGCTCCGCGATGACCTCTACCTGACAGGAACGCACATCGGGTGCGACACGAGCCAATGCGGTGCGTGCACCGTGCTGCTCGATGGGCGCGCCACCAAGAGCTGCACCACGTTGGCCGTTCAGGCCGAAGGGCACGAGATCACCACGATCGAAGGCCTGGCTCAAGGAGGCGAATTGCACCCCATGCAAAATGCCTTTTGGGAAAAGCACGGACTGCAGTGTGGCTTTTGCACCCCGGGAATGATTCTCTCGTGTATTGACCTACTTGAGAGCAACCCCGATCCGAGCGAGGCCGAGATCCGGCACGCCATCGAGGGCAATCTCTGTCGCTGCACGGGATACCAAAACATCGTGAGCGCGGTCCAAGCCGCCGCCGTCGCCATGCGCGGCGCCCCCGTCCGCACCACCGCTTGAGGAAGGCGAGAGATCATGAGCACACTCTTCGGATCGAGCATCAAGCGACGGGAAGACCCGCGCCTAATTACGGGCAAAGGTACGTTTGTCGATGACGTGTCGTTGGCCGGTATGGTCTACGCTGGCATTCTGCGGAGCCCCTATGCTCATGCGAAAATCAAGAAAATCGACGCCACCGCCGCCCGCGGTCTGAGTGGAGTTCTGGCCGTCTATACCGGCGCAGACCTCACCGACGCGTTGATTCCAGTACCCTGCGCCTGGAACCTTCCGAACGCCGACCTCAAGCTGCCTCCCCATCCCCACCTCGCGGTCGAGAAAGTGCGCTATGTGGGCGATGGAGTCGCGATGGTGATCGCCGAGAGCCGAGCCATCGTCCGCGATGCGCTCGACCTCATTGACGTCGACTACGAGCCCCTCAAGGCTGTCGTCAATCCCGAAGCGGCGCTCAAACCGGGGGCGCCCGTGTTGCACGCGGACGTGGCGGGCAACCAGGCGTTCAAATGGGTGGTCGCCGGGGGCGATGCCGATGGGGCCTTCGCCAAGGCGGAAGTCAAAGTGGCGCTCACAATCAAACAGAATCGCTTGCTTCCGACCGCGATGGAGCCGCGCGCGGCCGTGGCCAGCTACAACGCCGGGACCGGACAGCTGACGCTGTGGGCCACGAGCCAGAATCCTCACATCCACCGGTTTCTCTGCTCGGTAATGCTCAAGCTTCCCGAACATCGGGTGCGGATCATCTCGCCTGACGTCGGCGGCGGGTTCGGAAGCAAAATTCCGGCGTATGCGGACGAAGCGCTCGTCGCCTTCGCCTCGATGAAGTTGGGCCGGCCCGTGAAGTGGACCGAAGATCGCTCGGAGAACTACAAAGCCACGATTCACGGTCGGGATCATGTGCAGTATGTCGAGCTGTGCGGAACCAAAGCGGGCCAGATCACCGGAATTCGAACCACGGTCTATGCCGGGCTCGGGGCGTATGCCTCGACCGCTGGGCCGGGTGTCCCGACGATTCTGCACGGGTTGATGTACTCGGGCGCCTACACAATTCCTAACATCCACGGGACGATCTACGGCGCGTATACGACTACCACTCCGGTCGATGCGTACCGCGGTGCCGGTCGTCCCGAAGCGACGTACCTCATCGAGCGTCTCGTCGATACGTTCGCTCGGGAACTCGGTGCCGATCCAGTGGAGGTCCGGCGGAAGAATTTCATTCCGCAGGACAAATTCCCCTACACGGTCGCGACTGGCATCACTTACGACTCGGGCAACTACGAAGGTACGCTGGACAAGGCGTTGGGAATGTTGGACTACAAGGGGTTCCGCGCCGAGCAGGCCAAAGCTCTCAAGCAAGGGCGCTTCCTTGGCGTTGGCGTATGTACTTATACCGAAATTTGCGGCCTGGGGCCCAGTCAAGTGGCGGGCGCGATTGGGTTCGGCGGCGGGCTCTATGATTCCGCGATCGTCCGGGTCTACCCGACCGGGATGGTCCGGGTGTACATCGGGACCAAGCCCCACGGGCAAGGAGAAGAAACGACGTTCGCGCAGATCGTGGCCGATGAATTTGGCTATCCGGTCGAGAGCGTCGAGATCGTAAGCGGGGACACCGATAACACGCCGCAGGGGTGGGGAACGTATGGCAGCCGTACGACGGCCGTTGGTGGCACCGCGGTCAAAATTGCGGCCCAACGGGTCAAAGAAAAAGCCAAAAAGCTCGCGGCACATTTGCTCGAGGCCAACGAGCGCGATCTTGAGTGGAAAGACGGCAAGTTCATGGTCCGCGGCTCGCCGGACAAGGCCAAGGGGTTTGCCGAGCTTGCGTTGATGGCGAACGTCGCGTGGAACATGCCTGCCGGGCTCGAGCCGGGTCTCGAAGCCACCGCATTTTTCGACCCTTCGAATTTCGTCTATCCCTTCGGGGCGCACCTGTGTACCGTGGAGGTCGATGCCGAAACGGGCCAGGTGAAGATTCTTCGCTATATCGCCGTGGATGATTGCGGCAACGTCATCAACCCAATGATCGTCGATGGCCAAGTGCACGGTGGCGTGATCCAAGGGATCGGGGAGGCATTGCAAGAGATCGCGATCTACGACGACGACGGCCAACTCCTCACCGGAACCATGATGGATTACGCGGTGCCGAAGGCCAGCCAAATGCCGCATCTCGAACTCGCGAGAACCGTGACTCCATCGCCCGTCAACCCCATGGGCGTGAAGGGTGTTGGCGAGACCGGCACGATCGCCGCCGCGGCTACGGTGGTCAACGCGGTGTGTGATGCTTTGGCGCCACTCGGCATTCGTCATATCGACAAACCGCTGACGCCCGCCACCGTTTGGGCTGCGATCCAGCGGGCAAAGGGAGGTGCCGCATGATTCCGGTTCAATTCGATTATGTGCGGGCGACCTCGCTCAATGATGCGCTCAAGACACTCGCCGGTGGGGATGGCACGAAGGTCATCGCCGGCGGGCACAGCCTCATTCCCCTGCTTCGCTTCCGCTTAGCCCAGCCCGCCAAGCTGCTCGACATCGCGGGCATCAAGGAACTCTCCGGCATCAGCGAGTACAAACGCGGCCTCCGGATCGGGGCGGCAACGACGTACCGCGACATCCTTGATTCGGCGTTGGTGCGCGATCGGTATCAGGTCATGATGGATGCCACGTCTGGTATCGGCGACGTGCAAGTCCGAAATCGAGGCACCATCGGAGGCGGGGTGGCGCACGCCGATCCCGCGGCGGACATGCCTGGCGTGCTCCTGGCCCTCGGCGCATCATTCAACCTCCGCTCCAAGCGGGGCAAGCGGGTGGTCGCGGCCCGAGACTTCTTCCAAGGCACGTTTGCGACCGCGCTGGCCGAGGACGAGTTATTGATCGATATGGTGGTTCCGCCCCTCCCGCGGGGTGGCGCTTCAGCCTACGTCTCCATCGAGCAAGCCGCCTCCGGATATGCGCTGGCCGGCGCGGCCGTGGTGGTGAAGTGCTCTCGGAAGACGGTTACGGAATGTTCCCTCGCGCTGACCGGCCTCTCTGATCGTGCCTTCCTGGCCGAGGCGGCGGCGAAGCTGCTGGTCGGCACTAAGGCGGATCCCGACACGTTGCAGCGGGTTGGGGCGGCCGCTGTGGAGGGCATCGAAATTACCGGGGATATCCACGCTCCGGCCGAATATCGCCGTCATCTCGCGGCCGTTGTGGTCGGCCGCGCGATTCGAGCTGCCATCGACCGCGTGTAGCCGGCTCGGTCTCAATGAAGCTTCAGTTTTCGGGGTCGCCGGATATTCCGGAACCCCGGGCAAAGGTCTGGGCCCGTCTCATGGACCCTCAGGCCGTCGGACGTGCCGCCCCCGGTGTGGAATCACTCGAGGTGATCGACGCCACCCATTTCAAAGCGGTCGCCGCCGTTGGTGTCGGAGCGATCAAACTTCGGCTCACGGTGAATATCACAGTGTCGGATTTGGTCGAACCCGAACGGGCGGCCATGCTGATGGAAGGCAAGGCGCCCGGATCCCAGATCCAGGTGCAAACCGGCCTGCGACTCGAGGAGTTGGGGTCGATGCTGACCCGACTGCACTGGCAGGCCGAAGCGACCGTGAGCGGTGCGGTCGCGAGCGTCGGGGCTCGCCTACTGGAGGGCACCGCCCGAAAGATGGCGGAACGTTTCTGGATCGATTTTGCCGCCGGTGGTGCCGCGAGACCCCTCTGAGGCGTCGGTTCCTCAGTGCGACCCAGCCCATGCGTTAACTTGTTTTCGCTTCCTCACTCCACTTGCCACGAAAAGACCTACACCTCCTTGCCTCTGCCTGATTCCATCGACTCCCTGCAAGCGGCCTTCGAACAGGAGGCCTACATCGCGGACCGCGATTTGATGGTTGCGGTGTTTCTGTCGCTTCGGCTGTGTCGCCCGCTGTTGCTCGAGGGCGAGGCCGGCGTCGGCAAAACCGAGGTGGCGAAGACCCTCGCCAAGGCCTTGGGAACGAATCTGATTCGTCTCCAGTGCTACGAGGGGCTCGATGTGAACACAGCGGTCTATGAGTGGGACTATCCGCGCCAGATGCTCGAGATTCGTCTTCGCGAGGCCAAAGGCGAAGTGAAGGGCACCACCTCTCGCAACATTTTCACCGAAGAATTCTTGTTGCGGCGCCCCCTGCTTCAGGCACTCGAAGCGCCCAGCGGCGTCGCTCCCGTGCTCCTGATCGACGAAATTGATCGGGCCGACGAGGAATTCGAGGCCTACCTGCTCGAGATCTTAAGCGATTTCACCGTCACGGTACCGGAGATCGGTACCATCCGCGCGACGGTTCCGCCTCGGGTCATTCTCACCAGCAATCGGACCCGCGAGGTGCACGACGCACTGAAGCGACGGTGCCTGTATCATTGGATCGACTACCCGGACCGGGCCCGCGAGTTGGCCATTCTGGTGCGTCGCTTACCCGATCTTCCGCACGACCTCGCCCGCGAGGTCGTTGCGTACGTCCAGCGCCTTCGAGAATCCGATCTCACCAAAGTCCCCGGCATCGCCGAGACGATCGATTGGGCCGCGGCCCTGATGGCGCTCGGCGTGCGACGCCTCTCTGCGGTGGATGTTGAGCAGACGCTCGGAGCATTGCTCAAGTACCAGGAGGACCTGGCATCTCTCCGCGGACCGGCTGGTGGCGCCGCCAAGCTCCTCGACGAGGTGCGGGCAGCCGAAGGGAAGTGATGAATATGGACGGCGAAACTCTCCTCCAAAACGTGATCACTTTTGGTCGACTTCTCTCCGCCGCGGGCGTCCCCATCACCCCAGAGCAGACCCGATCATTCGCCCTCGTTTTGGGGAGCTTCACGCCACTCCGGCGAAGCGACATCAAGGCTGCCGGCCGGTCCCTGTTCGCGAAAAGCCGGAGTCAGGCAGCGCTCTACGATGTCGCCTTCGACCTGTTCTGGCGTCGGAGCACCGTGGAAGGCGCTGTCTCCTTGGAGTTGCCTCGGATCAAGCAGCGCAACGATCGAGAAAGTTTCGCGCGTGCCGCACCGGCCAACACCGATCCGCCCTCTCGGGAACTCGATCTTCCGCCACCGGAGTCGGTGCGGGCCACCGGGGAGGAACGGCTGCGCCATGCGGACTTTGCCGATCTGAGCCCGGATGAAGCCAGTGACGCCGCGTCGATGTTGGCCGCGCTCGCGCCCCGATTGCCCACCCGGCGCTCGCGACGCTCACGAGTTGGACGAGTGGGAACTCGGCTGGCGCTGCGGCGAATGGCGCGCGACTCGATGACCACCGGAGGTGAGGCGATCCGCTGGTACTGGAAGAGTCGCGTTCGACAACCGCGCCCGATTGTGCTCGTTTGTGACATTAGCGGCTCAATGGAACCCTACAGCCGATTCATGCTCCGATTCGCTCACACCCTCCAACGCTCCGGGGCTCGGGTTGAGTCCTTCGTGTTTGGGACTCGACTTACGCGCATAACGCGTGAGCTTCGGGTCCGCAATCCGAACGCCGCCCTCCAGCGGGTTGGCCATCGGGTGGTGGACTGGAACGGAGGTACCCGCATCGGGGCAAGTCTCCACGAGCTCAACCGCCGATGGGTCCGGCGCACGATTCGGAGCGGGGCGGTGGTGTTGTTGGTGTCCGATGGGTGGGAGCGCGGCGAGCCGGACCTCTTGGGTCGAGAGATCGCCATTCTTCAGCGCTCCTGTCATCGACTTATCTGGCTCGATCCATTGGCCAGCCGGGCCGGGTTCGAGCCCGCGACGGAGGGGCTTCGGGCCGTCATGCCTTACATCGATGACTTCCTTCCCTGCGCGAGTGTTGCCTCACTCGAGGAGCTCGCCCGCCGACTCGGTCACCTGGCCAACGCTCCCCGTCGTCGTACCGGCCGACCCTTGCGGTATCGATCTCTCGAACCCGTGCGGACCTGACATGGAACTCGATTCAACAATTCGTATGCGAGGATTTCCGGTGTCTCGCACCGCTCGGTACGCCATCCTCGGCGACTTTGGGCCTGCCACTCGTGAACTCTGGCTCGTCCTCCATGGCTACGGTATGCTGGCGGCACGTTTTCTCGAATGGTTCCGCCCGGCGGCGGCACCGGGGCGGGTGATCGTGGCGCCCGAGGGTCTCTCCCGATTCTACCTCGAAGAGCACAAGCGAGTCGGCGCCTCGTGGATGACCCGGGAAGACCGGGATGCCGAGATCGATGATTACGTCCACTACCTGGATGATCTTGTGGAGCACCTGCTGAAACTGGTGCCCGCCGACGTACGTATTCATGTTCACGGATTCTCTCAAGGGACGGCGACAGCATCGCGATGGGTCATTCAGGGACGACCGGAGGTCGAGCGGCTGGTCCTCTGGGGCGGTGATGTTGCGACGGATATCAACCTTCGCGAGCACGCCGAGAAGCTCCACCGAGCAGGCCTCACCCTCGTCTGTGGGACGACCGACGCATTCGTTTCCCCGAATATCTTTGCCGCGGAAGTGGCTCGCCTCCGGGCGGCGGCGCTGGCCCCTCGCGTGGAGCGCTTTGAAGGTGGGCACTTGGTGGATGGAGAGGTGTTGCGACGGTTGGCGGCGGAGTCCTCCTTGCCGACCGCTTCTCCCAAGGGTTAGCATTCAGTATTCAACTCATGGACCCCCTGGGGTGAGGATCGCCCCATACTAGGTACCGATTCAACCCTTTCAGCACGCTACAAGGAGATGTCATGTGTAGGCGCTTTCGCGTAGGGTTTCTCCTCGCTGCCGCACTGCTGGTCCCCCTGTCGGCTCGCGCCCAAGACCGTGAAGTGAAAGGTCTGGTAACGCGGGCCGATGATCGTCTGCCCATTGCCGATGCGTTCGTGGGCCTGGTCGGCGTGTCCGGCCGGTTCTCCACCAAAACAAATGCGGCGGGCCGCTTCACTCTCACCGTGCCCTCGGGCGCGGTCCGCCTGGCCGTCCGCGCCATTGGGTTTCTCAAGAAGGAAGTCGCCTTGGCGGCAGGCGAGAGCGACGTTACGGTTGCCCTCAACCCTGACGTGTTCAAGATTGAGGAGTTGGTGGTCACCGGTCAGGCGACCGGTACCGAGCGCCGCAACGCGGCCACATCGACGGCCATCGTCAGCGGCGAAGACATCACCGGCACCCCGGCCGCTTCAATCGACAAGGCTCTCCAGGGCAAGATCGCCGGCGCGAACATTCAGACCAACTCCGGGTCGCCCGGCGGTGGCGCCCAGATCGCCATTCGCGGTACCAATACGCTTACCGGCGGCTCCGACCCGCTCATCGTGGTCGACGGGGTCATCATCAGCAACGCCTCGCTCTCGACCGGCCTCTTCACCGCCACCTCGAGCGG